>JAVBXL010000169.1 GCA_030824575.1 bacterium
GCTCAGCCGATCGGTCAGGGTCGCGTCGGGGGTGGGGGCGGCTGTCGCGGCGGTCACCTGGCGCGGGCCGGAGGATGGCGCGCTGTAGGTCAGGGGTTCAGATGCGGTCGTGGTCGCAACAACGGGCTGCGGCGGGGGCATCGATGCGACGGGTTCGACCGGAGCCGGCGTTGGGGTTGGAGTTGGAGTTGGAGTTGGAACAGGTGTCGGAGTGGTGCTCGTCGCAGGCGGAATGACCGTCTGGACGACGGTGTCCAGCGTCTTCTTGATCTGTCCCCACGCCGAGCTGGCGCCCGTCGCATTGATGATGCCGACCATTAAATATTCTCCCGTCCCCGCCGTTCTTGTCCGTCATGGGGCCTGCCATGCCGTCAACGAAAAGGGTTGGCACGGCGTTAAGCGTCAATGCTGACGCCGCCGCTTGTCCGTGCTGCGCACGATGCAGACGGCGCGACCATTGATTCGTCAGAATTTTTCGTCGCGAAGCGCTGGACAGGGGGGTGCGTCGCCCGCTAGCGGGCGGCCCCTATGTCAGTCATTGCCACGATCATGAACACGGCCACGGGCCAGCCCATCCAGAAAATGAAGTTCGAGCGTATGCCCAAGCCATGGGTGTCACTGAACCTTGAAAATGGCGAATTGGTCACGGCGGACCGCGTCGTCGTCGGCAAGCCCGCGCCGGGCAAGTTTATCACGCCCGTTGAGGTCTGGGTGACGCCCAAAACGCTGGGATAGGCAGGGCGTCCGATCTGACGGAAAGGGGCTGACGCATAGTCCCGATGCGCCAGCCCCTTACGGTGTAATTCAAGCCTTGATGCGACCCAAGGGCTCTCGCTACGCCGCCTTTACGGACGGCGCGAAAAGCGATCAGCCGTGCAGCTTGATCGCGGTTTCCGCGATGCGGCGGCCCTGGTAGCGGGCACCGTCCAGTTCTTCTTCGCTGGGCTGGCGGCTGCCGTCGCTATCGGCCAGCGTCGTCGCGCCATAGGGCGATCCGCCGCGCACCTTGTCCACGCCGCTTTGACCGGCAAAGCCATAGTCCAGGCCCACGATCGTCATGCCGAAATGCAGCAGGTTGGTGATGATCGAAAAGAGCGTGACTTCCTGCCCGCCATGCTGACTGGCGGTCGAGGTGAAGGCACCGCCGACCTTGCCGTTCAATGCGCCGCGCGCCCACAGGCCACCGGCCTGGTCAAGGAACGCCGCCATCTGGCTGGACATGCGCCCAAAGCGGGTGCCGGTGCCCACGATGATCGCGTCATAATCGGCCAGTTCGGCGACGGTCGCGATCGGCGCGTCCTGATCCAGCTTGAAATGGGCGTTCTTGGCGACTTCCAGCGGCGCGGTTTCGGGCACGCGCTTAATGTCGACCTGCGCGCCAGCGGCGGTTGCGCCCTCAGCCATGGCCTTCGCCATCGTCTCGATATGACCGTAGGAGGAATAATAGAGAACCAATACCTTAGCCATGATGTATCTCCTTGAAAGGGTGGGAAAAGGGTGGCCGCCTGCATGAGGGGGATGCAGGCGGCCCGGCCCGTCCGAGGGGGAGCGGACGGGCCGAAGGGGTCAGATGCTGTCCACAAGGACGATTTCAGCGTCCTCGATGGCGGTGATGGTGATCGGCGCGCCGCCCAGGATTGCCGCGCCGTCGCGGGCTTCGAAGGGCTGACCGTCAATCTCGATCCGGCCCGTTGCGGGAACCAGATAAAGGTGGCGGCCCTCCGCGGCATCATAGGTCACGCTGTCGCCGGCCCGGACCGTGCCGCCGAGCAAGCGGGCATCGGCGCGGATGCGCAGCGCTTCCTTGTCATCGTCATAGCCGCTGGCCAGAACCACCAGCTTGCCGGAGCGATCGCCCTTCGGGAAAGGCTTCGCCCCCCAGCTGGGCTGCCCGCCGCGGGTGCGGGGGATGACCCAGATCTGGAACAGGGTGGTGGTTTCATCCTCCAGATTATATTCGGCGTGGCGGATGCCGGTGCCGGCCGACATGACCTGCACGTCGCCAGCTTCGGTGCGGCCCTGGTTGCCCAGGCTGTCCTTATGCGTGATCGCGCCGGTGCGAACATAGGTGATGATTTCCATGTCGGCATGCGGATGCGGCGGGAAACCGGAGCGGGGGCCGATTTCGTCATCGTTCCACACACGGATGGCGCCCCAGTGCATGCGGTCTTCGGCATGATAGTCGGCGAAGGAAAAATGATGGCGCGCATTCAGCCAGCCATGGTCGGCATGGCCGAGCGACGCGAACGGGCGGCGCTCTATGCGGCTCGTTGTGGTGGTGCTCATCTGCATGTGCCTTTCGTTGCGGAGGCGGATGCTTCCGCTTGCTTTCCGACAATCTAGCTATCAGGATCGTTTCTTAAACCGGCAGCTTTGAAACGGATTGTTTCCCGATGCGACTACCTGATTTCGAGGCTTGGGCCATGTTCGCTGCGGTGGTCGAACATCGCAGCTTCACCGATGCGGCCAAGGCGCTGAGCGTATCGAAGGCGACCGTGTCCAAAGCGGTGACGCGACTGGAGGAGCATCTGGACACCAGCCTGTTCAACCGCACCAGCCGCCGCCTGGCGCTGACCGAGAGCGGCAAGCGGCTGGCCGACCATGCCCATCGCATCCTGACGGAGGGGCAGGCGGCTGAGGAAGCCGCGCGGGATGAAACCGCGGAACTGTCCGGCGTGGTGCGGCTGGGCGCGCCGATGACCTTCGGCCTGCTCCGTGTCGCGCCGCTGGTGGCGCAATTCACCAAGGAGCATCCCTTGGTCGATGTCGACCTGCATCTGTCCGATGCGCAGATCGATATCGTCGACATGGGGCTGGACGCCACCATCCGCATCGCCGACATGCCTGACAGTTCGCTGCGCGCGCGGCGGCTGGCGGATGTAACGATGCATGTCGTTGCTTCGCCCGCCTATCTGGACGAACGGGGGCGGCCGCAACATCCGACCGACCTGGGCAGCCATGACTGCCTCTGCTACTCCAATGTCGCCTCGCCCGATGTGTGGCGCTTTTCCGGGCCGGGGCAGCAGAATGTGGTGGTGCAGGTGCGCAGCCGCATCACCGTGAACAGCGGGGAGGCAATGCTGCCTGCGCTGCGCATGGGCGTGGGCATCGCGCGGCTGCCCGACTTCATCATCGGCGACGCGCTCGCGAAGG
The DNA here is from genome assembly GCA_030824575.1 of bacterium. Taxonomy (GTDB): domain Bacteria; phylum Pseudomonadota; class Alphaproteobacteria; order Sphingomonadales; family Sphingomonadaceae; genus Sphingobium. The sequence continues at coordinate 3,154 of JAVBXL010000169.1, forward strand.
GCGAGGTGGAGGAAATATTGGTCGATTGGCGGCCCGCGCCCTTCGGCCTGCATCTCGTTACGCCGCCGTCGCGCCTGCGTCCCGCACGGGTCGATGCGCTGCTGGACTATCTGACGAAGCATCACGGCTGTTAACCCGACGCGCAAGGCCCGGTCGAAAATTTCCCGTCATGGATTCATGGCGATGGGCGTTTGGGCGTACATATGCGTCGTTTCGCAGGTGAATCCATATTGACTCCGGGCGGACCGTTTCGGCCTCAACCCTTTGTAAACAGATTCGTTTTGGCGCGACTCGTGGATTCCTGCCGGTTAGCGAAAAATTAACCTTTGTCCTTCAGAAGTTTTTTGGTTAATGATTTGGAGCAGAAGCCGTTCTGGTGGGTGAACGGGACTGCGATCCATCGGCGGGATTAGCCGAAAGGTGACAACAAGGGGCTTCACATGCGCGTGCTGCTGATCGAGGACGAACCGACCACCGCCAAGGCGATCGAGCTTATGCTCACGACCGAAGGCTTCAATGTCTATACGACCGACCTGGGCGAAGAGGGCCTCGATCTGGGCAAGCTGTATGATTACGACATCATCTGCCTGGACCTGAACCTGCCCGACATGCACGGCTATGACGTGCTGAAAAAGCTGCGGGCGGCCAAGGTGCAGACCCCGGTGCTGATCCTGTCGGGCATTGCGGAGATGGACAGCAAGGTCCGTTCCTTCGGCTTCGGCGCTGACGATTATGTGACCAAGCCCTTCCATCGGGAAGAGCTGATCGCCCGCATTCACGCTGTTGTGCGCCGGTCCAAGGGGCATAGCCAGTCGGTCATCCGCACCGGCAAGCTGGCCGTCAACCTGGACGCCAAGACGGTGGAAGTGGACGGCAACCGTGTCCACCTGACCGGCAAGGAATATGCCATGCTGGAGCTGCTCTCGCTCCGCAAAGGCACGACGCTGACCAAGGAAATGTTCCTGAACCACCTATATGGCGGCATGGACGAACCCGAACTCAAGATCATCGACGTGTTCATCTGCAAGCTGCGCAAAAAGCTGGCGCTGGCCTGTAGTGGCGACAATTATATCGAAACGGTGTGGGGCCGCGGCTATGTGCTGCGCGATCCTGATGAGATCGTCGAGGAGCAGGCCAAGGTCGCCTGATCCGATAAAGGTTAACGGGGGTGGAAAGGCCGGGGTTCGAAAGGACGCCGGCCTTTTCCGTGTTCGGCGCTGCTTGCAGGGCGATGTTCTCTTTTTGATCGCATTTTTATCGTTGCACCGTGGATCATCCTGCCGCTTGCGGTTAAGGCGGGGTCATGGATGACCTGTTTGCCGATCGATCCTTGAGTGCACAGACGCTGGGCCGGGCCGACATAGCGCCGCTGGCGAAAAAGGGCTTGCCGCATCACCTGATCGATTGCGATCTGGACGAGGCCGATCTGTCGGGGCTGGACCTGTCGCGCTGGATCTTCGAACGCTGCCAGGTCCGCCGCACCGACTTTACCGGCGCGAAGCTGGACGGAACGCGCTGGCAATCCTGCCGCGGCGGCTTCGTGCAATTGACCGGTGCGGACCTGCGGGAAGCGGAATTTCTCGCCTGCGATCTCAATAATGGCGTGCTGCGGCGGGCGAAGCTGTTCGGCGTCAAGTTCGAACGGTGCAAGCTGACCGGCGCGGACCTGTCCGAAGCGAGCGCGCTGGACGTGCAATTTGCGGAGACGTTGCTGGTCAACGCGCGTCTGCCGGGCTTTTCCTTTCGAAAGCAGGTGCTGACCGCGGTCGATTTCAGCCAGGCCGACCTCGCCAAATGCGATTTTCGCGGGACATTGTTCGACGGATGCAGCCTGCGCGACGCGGCGCTGGACGGGTGCCGCTTCGACGGCGCGGATTTGCGCGGGGCCGACATAGGCGGACTGCGGCTGATCAATGCCGGGCTGTTCCGCGGCGCGACGATTTCGCGGGAGCAAGCGGGCCAACTGCTTGGCGAATTGGGCTTGAACGTGCGCTGAATCAGCAAAGTTGAACGGGCCAGCGGCCTAAAAGGCTGCCGGCCCGTTCGTCAGGCGGTGGGGCGTCGGGCGGCGGCGTGGAACTTGACCGCCGTCCATATCACGCCCCGTGCGGGGTCAATCGTCCGCCTGATCCGGTGTGGTGGTGTTGCTACGGCTCGCCGATCCCTGGCCGCTCGCCTGACCCGAAAGCTGGCCGCTGGCGTCAATCGATGTGGCATTGTCGAGCGCGCCCGTCGCCTGGCCTGCTGCGTTGCCAGCCGCCGATCCCGCGCCGCTGGCGACGCCCGATGCGCGGTCGCGAGTCGCGTTTACCGCTACGCTGGCCCGATCGCGGCTGTTGGCGACGGTCGTAGCGGCCCGATCCCGCGCGGCGGTGGTGGTGTCGGTCGCCCGATTCCGCACGCTGCCGACGGCGTTGCGCGCGTCGCTGGTGCCGAGCGTATCGACCGCTAGGCCGCCGCTGGCCGATCCACCGGCCGAGCCCGATGCGCTGCCGCTGCGGCTCTTGCCTTTGCGGGTTGCCGATCCGGTCGCCGAACCATCGGCGCGGCCGCGGCTCGATCCGCTGGCGCCGACGCGGCCATTGTCGAGATCGACGCTACGATCCAGGCTGCCTGCGCCACCAAGTGTGCCGCCCAGCGAACCGCCGACCCCGCTGCCTGCGCCACCCAGGGCACCGCCCAGCGATCCACCCAGGCCACCGCCGCCCAGAAGCTGGGCCGAGGCAGGGGTCGCCGTCAGGGCGACGAGGCAGGCGGTCGCGATCAGGAACTTGGCTTTCATCTCTCGTCTCCTTCATGTGCATATCGATGCGATGAAAGGAGAACGGGAGGGGCGGCCGCTTTAATCCCTGCGCCCCAAGAAAAATAACAAGTTACTGAAAATCATTCATTATTTCTGCAATCCGCGCAGATGACCGGCGTCTTGCCTTTAGCGGGTGGGATCGCTTCGGCGCGGAGCGCGGCGATCCCGCCGCGCATTAGCAACCGGCCCGCCACCAGCGGCGCGGCGAAGCTGGTGCCGCGCACCCGGCCCTTGCCGCCCAGCGTCGTCGCAGCCTGCATGTCCGCGCCGGGTGCGGCAAAATCGACATGAAGCGCCCGGCCCGCTTCGGGCAGGGGCCGGCCGCGCCCGTCGATCCCGGTGACGGCGATGACGCCGGGGTAGGAGGCGGGATAGGCGGGCGGAGCGGCCGGGCCGTCGTTGCCGACTGCCGCGACCAGGGTTACGCCCTTGTCCCGCGCCAGTCGAACCGCGCCGTCGAGCAGCGGATTGGCCGGGCCGACCAGGCTGACGGTCACCACGCGCACGCCACGCGCCGCCATCCATCCCAGCGCGCGGACGATGGCGAAAGCGCCACCCCCTGCCGGATCGTCGCCATAAACGTCGGCGATCAGCAGCGCCGCGCCGGGCGCTCCGCCCCGCACCACCCCGTCGCCGCTGATGAGCGAGGCAACAGCGGTGCCATGGCCGCTGGCGCGCGGCGCGCCCCGCGCGAAGCCGCGCTGTTCGATCGGCCCGCTAAGCGCGGGATGCCGCGCCACACCGCCGTCGATCAGCCCGGCGATGCGTCCATCGATCCGCCCCCCGCTCGCCAATGCGGTGGCAGCTAGCGGCAGCGCCGCACCGCTGGGGAAATAGAGATTGTCCGCGCTGGCCTGCGCGCGCGGGGCGATCCGGCGCACGTCGCGGATCGCCCTGGCCAGGCTGCGGCCCTTGGGCGGCGTCAGGCGGGCGACGGCCAGGTCGATGCCTTCCACGCTCTCGCCGTCCACGCCATAGCCCGCCGCGCGCAACGCATCGAGCGTGGCGTCGTCCGCGCCGGTAAGAAGAATGACGCCGCGCCGCGCCGGTTCGCGCCGGTCGTCCAGCTCGATCCGGTCGCCATGGCGGCGCAACAGGTCGGTGATTTGGGTGGCGCGCGCCGCGGCCAGCCGGTCGGCGAGGCGCGCGGACGACAGCCGGTCAAGGTCCGCTGCATCGACAGCGCCGCCGACGCGATCCAGCACATCGGGCACCACCTGACCCACCGCGCCCAGCCCGCCGCCACCGGGCAGCAACTGCGCCTGGGTAGCGGATGGCGCGATGAGCATCATCCCCGCGATCATCCAGGGGCGCGTCAGTTTCATATCCGTGTCACCGATCCTCTCACCTGCAAAATCAACCATTGCGAAAAAATGTCCATTCATCTTCTGTCTGCGGGATGAAACGGATGGGCTGGCGCGTTTCATCCTTCGAACAAGTGACGGAGTGCTGATGTCGTTCGAACGCGACCTGCTGGCGATCCTGCCCCGGCTTCGGCGTTTTGCCGCCAGCTTGTCGCGGGACCGCGCCGATGGCGACGACCTGTGCCAGGCGGCGCTGGAGCGTGGCCTGAAGGCGCGCGACCAGTGGCAGCCAGGCACCCGTCTGGACAGCTGGATGTATCGGATCATGCGCAACCTTTGGATCGACGAGGCCCGCGCCCGCCAGCGCGCCGCCCAGACCTTCGCCCCTGAAGAGGCGGGCGCGCATGTCGGCCATGCCGGCGACAGTGATGTGGAGGCGCATATGATGCTGTCGGACGTCGATCGGGCGATGCAGGCCTTGCCGCAGGAGCAGCGCGAGGCGATCGCGCTCGTGCTGGTAGAGGGGCTGTCCTACAAGGAAGCCGCGGCGGTGCTAGGCGTGCCGATGGGCACATTGACCTCGCGGCTGGTGCGCGGGCGCGGCGCATTGTTGGAACTGATGGGAGAGGCGGCATGACGGACATAGACGAAGCCATGCTGATCGCGCTGGTCGATGGCGAACTGGACGAGGTGAACCGGCGTCGGGTGGAACGGGCTGTGGCCGCCGATCCGGCCCTGGCGGCGCGGCTGGCGCAGCATCGCTCGCTGCGCGCTCGGCTGGCGGGCCATTATGCACCGGTGGCGCAGGAGCCGGTGCCCGACCGCTTGCGCGCGGTACTGGAGGAAAGCGCGACGGTGACGCCGCTGGTGCGAGCAACGCCCCGCTGGCGAAACTGGGCGATGGGTGGCGCGATCGCCGCCAGCCTGGTGCTGGGGCTCGGCCTCGGCCGTCTGTCGGGCACGCAGCCGGGATCGATCGGGACGCGGGACGGCGTGATGGTGGCGCAGGGCGCGCTCGCGACCGCGCTCGATGGCCAGTTGGCATCGACGCAGGCCGACGGACCGATCCGCATCGGCCTCACCTTCCAGCGCAAGGGCGGCGGATGGTGCCGCAGCTTCGATGGCGCCATCGCGGGCGTCGCCTGCCGGCAGGGTGAAGGCTGGCAGGTGCAGCAGGCTTTGCCGGGGGTAGGCGAAAACACCGCCTATCGCCAGGCGTCCTCCGCCGACGCGCGCGTCATGGCGACGGTCGATGCGCTGATCGACGGCGCGCCAGCGGATGCCGCCGGGGAGAAAGCGGCGCAGGCGAAGAGCTGGCGATAATACGGCGTGCTCCCGCCTGCGCGGAAGCACGCCGTATTATCACCTATGCGTGCGCCACCGCATGACCCGCGCAGCAGGCCGCACGGCTGCTTTCGACATAGTCGGCGTCATGCCACCAATAATGTTGATGGGCGTCCGCCAGCATCGGCAGCATCTTGCTCGCCGCCGCCTGTGGTTTGGCGTTGACGAAGGGCGCCATCAGCGCTTCGGGCGTATGGACGACGCCGTTCGCGATCACCTGTTTCACGTTGGCGACGGCGGCGACGTCTTTCAGTGGATCGCCATCGACCAGGATCAGGTCGGCCAGCATCCCGCGCTCGATCCGCCCCACCGGCTCGCCCAGAAACTCGCCGCTCCAGCGGGTCGTCATCAACAGCGCCTCATAAGGAGAAATGCCGAACTTCACCATGCCGCGCAGGTTGAGGTGCAGGCTGATCGCGGTCAGGTCGATCGGGGCGTCGGTGCCGGAAAAGGGATGCCATCCCGCCGCCAGCGTCATCTTGATCTGCGCAACCTGCCGTTCCAGCGACGCGAGCATCGGCTTGCCGCCGTCGCCCGCCATCGCCTTCACCCGCGCGAGCAGCTTGTCATATTCCCATTGCGGATAGAGCGTCGTGATGCGCGGATCGCGTGTGAAGCCGTCGTCCAGCCCCAGCAGGGATGTGGCCGCGAACAGGGTCGGCGTGCGTCCCGCCTTGGCCGCGGCGAACAGGTCGTTGACGTCATGATAGCCACCGCCAAGCGACGTGATCGTGCGCGAATAGCCATAGCGGTTGGTCGCGCCGGTATGCTCCATGCAATCCATGCCGCTGTGCAGGGCGGGATAATGATAGTGGGACGACAGGTGCATTCCCATCTTGTGGGAGGCGTCGACCACCTCCTTCTGCGTGTCGTGGCGCAGGCGGACATAGGTTTTGACCATGTCATAATCGAGCGCCTGGGCGCGCTCCAGTTCCAGCGCCATCTGCCCCTTTTCAGTCACGGGGCGCATGAAATTATAGAAGATGCGCCCGCCGTCGATCGCTTCGCCCGTGGCATAGTGGCGCGCGGCGATGCGCTTGCCGCTCTGGATCGCCTCCCGATCCTCGACCATATGATAGGCCGGGCAGCCGGGCGATCGGGTCGCGGTGATCCCCATCGCCAGCCACAGCCGGCCCATCCGGTCGCCATAGCCATAGCCCGCCATTTGCCGGTGGGTATGCATGTCGATCAAGCCCGGCATCAGGGTCAGGTCGGGCGCATCGATAATCTTAGCATTGGCGTCGGATGCACCCGCGCCGCGCGGCGTGACGGCGCTGATGACATTGCCGTCCAGCACGACATCGACCTGCGTCTTATAATCGGCCGAGAGGGCGTCCCAGACCTTGCCAGCCCGTATGACGGTGCGACCCGCAGGCTTGGCATTGGCCCAGCTGAGCCGGCAGGGCACGGTCTGCGCCGCGCCGCCGGTGGCGGCCACCATGCGCAGCTTGCCGTTGCTGAGATAGAGCAATTGGCGGCCATCGCCGCTCCAACTGGGCGCGTCGGTGACTTCGGTGCTGATCTGCTTGGGCGCGGCGGTAAAGCTGCCGTCCGGCGCGACCGGCGCAACCCATAACGTGCTGGCGAAGACGAACGCCATGCTCTTGCCGTCGGGCGACCAGATCGGGCCGTCATGGCCGCGCGTGCCAAGCGACTTGCCCTCGAACACTGGGCGGTAAGTGCCCTTGCCGGTAGCCAGATCGACGGTGAGTATCTGGCTGGCGCCCTCACGATAGCGGCCGGTAACGGGCTTGAAGGCGGCATAGGCGATGGTCTTGCCACCGGGGCCGAAGCTGGGGCGGCCGGGTTCCCAGAGCGCGTCGAACCGCTTGGTGACCGCGCCGGTCGCGACATCGACCGTGTGCAGCGCGCCATCCTGGTCGAGGAAGGCGATCATCTTGCCATCCTGCGACCAACTGCCCCAGGCGACCGCCTTGTCGGGGATGTTGGTGAGCTGGCGCTCCTTGCCTGTGATGACGTCATGCAGCCACAGGTCGAGCGTGCCGCCGCGGTCGGACGAATAAGCGATGGTCTTGCCATCGGGCGACCAGGCGGGGTCGCATTTATGGAAGCCGTCGCCGACTATCTGCTTCGGCGCACCGCCGACTGCCATGACATAAAGGTCGTTGAGCGCGGCGAACACGATGCTCCTGCCGTCGGGTGAGAGCATGGGCGCGGCGATGCCGACCACCGGCTTTGGCGCGGTGGAGGTGAAGTCGCGGGTCTTCTTGCGATAGCTGGGCGTGGTGACCGGGACTTGGGTCTGGAAGGGGATGACGCTCGCCTTGCGGCCCTTCAGACTGCGCAGCTTGCCATCGGACCCGTAAAGGATCGCGCCGTCCCTGGCGAAGGCGGGGCGGAAGGGATAGAGATCCTCGCCCACCACCACATCCTTGCCGTCACGGACCAGCGTCATCGATCCGGGCTGGACGCGGGTATAGGCGATGGTCCCGTCGGGCGCAAAGGCAGGGGCCATGATCGCCGAGGGGTTGAAACGGTCCGCAGACGGCGTCACCGAAGCAACCTCCGTCACCGCGCCGCTGGCGATATCGACCGCGACCAGCTTCGTGCCGCCTGCAACATAGGCGACGCGCTTGCCGTCGGGCGACCAGGCCGGTTCGCTGTCGTTGGTCGTGCCCTTCGCCAAAGGCGTGACCTGGCCGCTGGCAACGTCGAGCAGGTAGATCGCGTAGCGGCCGTCCGCCCGATCGCTGGAAAAGGCGATGGTCTTGCCATCGGGCGACCAGCGCGGTTCGCGATCGTCCAGCAGCCCGTCGGTATGCTGGCGCAGATCGCCACCGTCCGCCGCGATCGACCAGATATGAAAATGGCCTGTGCGATAGGATTGGAAGGCGATGCGGCTGCCGTCGGGCGACCAGTCCGGCTGGGCCAGATCGTCGAAATCACCGGTCAACCGCTTCAGGGCGCCACCACCGACCGGCAGGGTCCATAATATGCCCAGCAGGTCGAAGGCTATGCGCTTGCCATCGGGCGACAGCGCCAGGGCGACATTGGTGCAGTCCTCGACCGTCACCATCGTTTCCTTGCCCGCTGCGGGGGCGGCACCCGGCTGCGCCACCGACCCTGCGCTGCCCGCCGCGAGCAAACCGATCCCGCCCGCCGCGATCGCTTCGCGCCGGTTCAATCCTGCCGTCTTCGTCATATCAAAACTCCAGGTTGAACCGGCCATAATAGAAGCCGCCACTGATGCCGTAGGGGGCGTAGCCATTGTAGAGATTGCCCGCGAGCTGGTTCACGGGCTTGAGCTTGTTGGGATAGGTGTTGAGCAGGTTGTTCGCGCCCAGCGAGAGCTTGACCCCCTTGGCCAGCTTGTAGCCGACTTCCAAGTCTAGGATGGTCTTCGGCTTCAACACTTCGTCGGCAAAGCTGGACGTGCAAGTGGCGGAAACCGGTGTGCAGGATACCCAGTCAGCCGTGTGCAGCACCGCCGCCGCCTGCCGTTGCGTGACCTTGCCAAAGCGGGTGGCGCGCAGATTGGCGTTGAATGCGCCGGTTTCCCAAAGGAAGTTGGCGATGAACTTGTTGCGCGGCGTACCTTCGCTGAGGTCCCCCTGACGGTCGCGCGCGACGAAGGAGACGCCGCTGCCACCCGTTGGCGGCGGATCGATATGGGTGAAGATGGTCTTGTTGAAATTGGCCGACAGCGAACTGGTCAGGTTGCCCAGGCCGCCCAGATTGGCGCGATGGGTGGCGACGATATCCAGGCCGCGTGTCCGCGTGTCCGCTGCGTTGGAGAAGATGAGAGCGCCGAAATTGCCGGCATAGCCATTGGCGTTCAGGATATTGACGACGGCCGCGCCCGACAGCGTGCCGCTGAGCAGGATGCGGTCCTTCACCTTGATCTGGTAGGCGTCGACGGTGAGGTTGAAGTTGGGCAGGGGCGTCAGCACCAGACCCGCCGAGAAACTGGTCGATTTTTCGGGCTTGAGCGCCACGGCGCCGAGCGCCTGCGCCGCGGCGCTATCGACCGGCAGCGCGACCACCGGGCGCAACTGACTGACCCCGTCTATGACCACGCCGATCGTGCTGGACGAATTATAATGCTGCTGCTGGAGCGTGGGCGCGCGGAAGCCGGTGCTGGCTGTCCCACGGATCGCGATGCCCCTGACAGGTTCTATGCGCAGCGACGCCTTGCCCGTATCGGTGGTGCCGAAGTCGGAATAATCCTCATGCCGCCCGGCCAGACCGAATTCGACGCCCTCGATGATCTTGCCTTCGATATTGGCGTAGGCGCTCCAATTGTCGCGGCTCCAGCTGCCCGATCCTTCGGGGGTGAAGCCGATGACCCCCTGCGATCCGATGCCGCTGGCGAATGTGCCGCCGCGCCAGCCGCCGGTCGGGAAGATATAGCCGCCATTGATGTAGGAGACGGGATCACCGGGGCTGATGACGAATTTATTCTTTTTATATTCGCCGCCCACCGCGACCGAGAGCGGCCCCGCCAAGCCGACGTCGAATTCCTTGCTGAGGTCCAGGTTGCTGACCCATTCGTCGAAGCGCAGCTTGCCGAGGTAGAAGCGGGTCGGGCTTGCCGGGCCAAGCGAGGGGTTGAGCGAGGTGGTCTGGGCATATTTAACCTCGTTCTGCCCGTAGCTGGTGCTGAGGTCGAAATGCACGCCGCCGCCCACTTCGCCGCGCAGGCCACCGGCGAACTGGAAGTCCTCGTCATAGACGTGGATGCGCGGGATATAGCCTTCAGGGTAGATTTCCAGAATATTATTGGCAGCCTGCGGCGTGCGATAGGTCAGCCAACCGGCGGCATGACGCTTGGAATAGGTGCCGAAACTGTAGAGTTCCAGGCTGTCGCCCACCGGCATCATCGCATCATAGCCCAGATTGCCGCCGATCACCTGCGGCTGGCCATATTTGGCGCGGATGCGATCGGGATTGGCGTTGCGCGGGTCGCCGGTCGGATAGAATTGCCCGGTGATTGGCGCGCTCTTCGTAATCGTATTCTCCTGCAACACCCCGTCGGCCGCCAGGTGGATATAGCCGCCGTCCGGGCCGATCGCGAAGCCCTTATCGACCTGCCAGCGCCCCTGCCAGCCGCCATTGTCGGCGGTGCTGCCGAGCGTCAGCGCCGCGCCACCCGACGTGTCGTTCTTCAGGATGATATTGACGACGCCCGCGATCGCATCCGATCCATATTGCGCCGACGCGCCGTCGCGCAGCACTTCGATTCGCTGGATCGCGTTACCGGCGATCAGGTCCAGGTCCGGCGGCGACTGACCGTTCTGGACCGACCCGTTGATAAACAGGGTCGCGGTATTATGACGACGCTTGCCGTTCACCAGCACCAGCAACTGGTCGCCGCCAAGCCCGCGCAGCGACAGGGTGCGCACCGCCCAACTGGCGCCCGCGCCGTTGTTCGACACGTTGATCGAAGGGACCAGAGTGCCGAGCAGATCGCGCACCGACTGCTTGCCGCTCGATTCCAGATCCTTTTCGCCCAGCACGTCGATCGGGGCCAGGCTTTCGGCGACGGTTCGGTTGGTCGTGCGCGTGCCGGTGACGATGATCGGCGTCGCATCCTCGACCGGTTCGGGGGCGGGGGCCATGGCCATCGCCTGTGCGCCGGTGCCCGGCAGGCTGGCCTGCGCATATTGCAGCGCCAGCGGGCTGCGCCGTGCGGCGATGCGATTGGCGGGGGCGGCCAGCGCGATCACGCCTGCGCCTGCCGGGGAAGACGTCAACTCGGTGCCGGCCAGCAGGCGGGCCAGCGCATCCTGCGTCGATAGCCAGCCCTGGATGCGGCGGCTGCGGATCGCGGCGACCTCGTCATAGGGGAACAGAATGCGCACGCCCGACTGGGCCGACAATTCGCGTAGCGCGCTGCTGAGCGGCTGGACATGGATGTCGAATTTGTGGCGCTGGATCAGCGTGGCATCCGGCGCGGCGGCAGCCAGAAGTTGCGTAGGCGACACGAGGCAGATGGCGAGGGCTAGCCCCGGCACGGCATGGCGAATATGCATTGTCTGTTCCCCTGAAAGGTGCGGCATTCCCTGCCGTTCCACCCCCTTCCAACGAAGAATGACGGCTGCACCGCTATCGAAATTTCATAAAATGTGACGTCTGTCCAATATTGATGCTTGGACAGCGCAGGTCATGGCCCGGTCTGGAGCGTCCAGCGACTTGTCCCTTCCAGCCCCAGCGCTGTCAGGCGGCCGGACAGAAAGGCGCCCGTGTCGATGCCGATCCGGCCGGCCTGTTCGTCCACATCCTCGCTGATACTATGGCCATGGACGATCATGCTGGGATGGCGGCCGCGATGCGCCAGAAATTCCTGCCTGATCCAGCGCAGGTCGGCTGGGCTCTGATCGTCGATCGGCACGCCAGGGCGGATGCCGGCATGGACGAACAGATAGTCCCCGATTGCTATACTGTCGGGCAGGGCATCCAGAAAATCGACATGGGCGCGCGGGACATGGCGTTCCATCCAGTCCGCCAGCTCGGTATCGGTCATGACGCGGAACAGGGCAGGGTCCAGGCCATAGCTGGCCAATGTCGCCTCGCCCTCCATGCGGCGGAACAAGGGCAGGGCACGCAGGTCGCCGCGCGCGGCGAGGATGAAGGCTTCTTCATGATTGCCCTTGAGGCAGCGGACATCGCCGCCCGACCCCGTCAGCGCCATCACCGTTTCCACCACCGCGCGGGATTCCGGGCCGCGATCGACCAGGTCGCCCAGCAGGATCAGGCTGATCGGCTTGCGTGGACGGTCCTTGTCGTCCTGCGCGATGATCGTCAGCAGCGCGTCGAGCAGGTGGGCGCAGCCATGCACGTCGCCGATCGCATAGACGCGCCGGTCGCCGATGTCGGGCGGCGGCGTGCCGCGCTTTGCCCTGCGCCAAAAGTTCATGGCATGGAGTGTCGCATCACAGGCGGGGCAATGTCACGCCCTGCTGGCCCATATATTTGCCCGCGCGGTCGGCATAGCTGACCTCGCACGGCTCATTGCCCTGCAGGAAGAGGAACTGGCAGGCGCCTTCATTGGCATAGATTTTTGCGGGCAGCGGGGTGGTGTTGGAAAATTCCAGCGTTACATGCCCCTCCCAGCCCGGTTCGAGCGGCGTGACGTTCACGATGATGCCGCAACGGGCATAGGTGGATTTGCCCAGGCAAATGACCAGCACGTCGCGCGGCACGCGGAAATATTCGACCGTGCGTGCCAGCGCGAAGCTGTTGGGCGGGATGATGCAGCAGTCGGTCTGGCGATCGACGAAATTCTTGGGGTCGAAATCCTTGGGATCGACGATGGTGCTGTCGACATTGGTGAAGATCTTGAACTCGTCCGCCACCCGCGCGTCATAGCCATAGGAGGACAGGCCATAGCTGATGCACCCTTCGCGCCGCTGGCTCTCCACGAACGGCTCGATCATGTTGGTTTTCAGCGCCTGTTCGCGAATCCATTTGTCGGAAAGAATGGCCATATCGTGTCAGCTCTTTTTCAGGGGGCCGATGCCCAGGTCCGCCGGACCGAAAGCATGGGGGAGGAGGTCTGCAACCGTGAGGTCGATGACGCGGTCGCCGCTGGGCGTGGCGCAATAGATGGACAGGGTGCGGCCGGCCATCTGTTCGGCCTCGTTCATGATCTGGCGGCATCGGCCGCAGGGGGTGACGAGCGCCTCTTCCCCTGCATCCATCGCGCCGCCGACCACCGCGATTTCCGTTACGTCAGCGAAACGACCCTGCGCATTGACGGTGGCCAGCGCGACCGTTTCCGCGCAAAGCGACAGGCCATAGCTCGCATTTTCGAAATTGCAGCCGGTCACGATGCTGCCATCGGTCAGCCGCACCGCCGCGCCCACGGCAAAGCGGCTATAAGGCGCATGGGCATGAGCCATCGCATTGCGCGCAGCCTCGATCAACTGTCCAACTCGCTGTTCATCGTGCATCAGGGCGCCACCACATTCCATCGGACCGGACTATCGACGCCGTCGATATGCCGCATGTCGCTGGCTGTCCACATCACCCAGGGTTTGGTCGCATAGTCTGGCGGGAAGAAATTACCGTCCAGCCACAAAGTCCGGTTGATGCCGGACCCTACGTCATAGGCCTTGTCGAAATCTTCGGTCACGTTGAGCAGGACCGTCTTGCCGGCATGACCCTCGATCAGGTTCACCAGCGTATTGAGTTCCGACAAGAGCAGGTCGCGGTTTGGCCGCGCCGTGCAGGCGGGGGAGAAGGCAAGGCGGATGACCGGCGGCAGCGCGGCATTGTCGCGCGGCACGGTGGTCATGTAGCGGGTCGCCTGGTCCATCGCGAGGCGGCAGGGGGTGAACTCCAGCAGCGCGCCATAGCGTAGCCCGGCGGCCCGCGCGGCGCGCCAGTTGGCGGCGAACGCTGGATCGCGCCGGTCGGCCGCATCGGCGGCGCGGATATAGGCGAAGTCCGCGCCCTGCGCCGCCAGCGTGCCCCAATCGACAGGACCATTGTCCGCGCTGATGCTCACCCCTTGGACGGGATATTGGTCGCGACTGGGTGCCCAGCCCCGCGCATAGAGCCACAGCCCCAGCGCCAGCGCCACGACCACCGCCAGCCCCGCACCGATGCGGACCAGCAGGCCCCCCAAAGTCACAACCCTGATCGCCCTACCCCTTGATATGCAGCACGCAGATCAGCGTGAACAGCCGGCGCGCGGTATCGAAATCGACGTCGATCTTGCCCTCCAGCCGCTCTTTCAGCACCTCCGCTGCATCATTGTGGATGGCGCGCCGGGCCATGTCCACCGTCTCGATCTGCTGCGGGGATGCGTTGCTGATCGCCTGATAATAGCTGTCGCAAATGGCGAAATATTCGCGGATCGGGCGGCGGAACCGGCCCAGCCCTAAGATGATCGCCTCCAGCGGCGTGTCGTCCTGCCGGTTGATCTCGATCACCAGCCGGCCGTCCTCGACCCGCAATATCACCTTGTAGGGGCCGGCATAGCCGTCGGCATGGACTCGCTGCGGCGCGAAGTGATTATCCTCCAGCAGGTCGAAGATCGCGATGCGCCGTTCCTGCTCCACGTCGGCGTTGCGCCACAGGATCGTGCGCTGGTCCAGCTGGATGTCTATGATGCG
>JAVBXL010000182.1 GCA_030824575.1 bacterium
CACCGGCAATCGCGCGCTGATGCTGGAAGAGGCGCTGATCTTCGAGATCGGATCGACCGACACCACCGGCGTCGATTTCGCGCCAGCGCCCAACGTCGCAAGCCGCCTCGGCACGCTCGCCCGCACCGACAGCATCGGGCTGCCGGGGCTGTCGGAACAGGAAACGGTGCGCCACTATACGCGCCTGTCGCGCCAGAATTACGCCATCGACCTGGGCCTGTTCCCGCTCGGCAGTTGCACGATGAAGCACAACCCGCGCCTCAATGAAAAGGTCGCGCGGATGCCCGGCTTTGCGGACCTGCATCCCCTCGCGCCCCAATCGACGGTGCAGGGCGCGCTGGGCGTCATCAACGAACTGGCCCAGTGGCTGGTGACGCTGACCGGCATGCATTCGGTCGCGATGAGCCCCAAGGCCGGCGCCCATGGCGAACTCTGCGGCCTGCTCGCCATCCGCGCAGCGCTCGAAGCGCGCGGCGACGCCCGCAGCGTCGTCCTCGTCCCCGAAAGCGCCCACGGCACGAACCCCGCCACCGCCGCATTCTGCGGTTACCAGGTGGAGGATATTCCGGCGACACCGGAAGGCCGCGTGGATCTGGAAGCGCTCAAAGCCCGCCTGGGCTCCGATGTCGCCGCGGTGATGATCACCAATCCCAACACTTGCGGGCTTTTCGAGCGCGACATGAAGACCATCTCCGACGCGGTCCATGCCGCCGGAGCTTTCGTCTATTGCGACGGCGCGAACTTCAACGCCATCGTCGGCCGGGTCCGCCCCGGTGACCTGGGCGTCGACGCGATGCATATCAACCTGCACAAGACCTTCTCCACCCCCCATGGCGGCGGCGGCCCCGGTTCCGGCCCGGTCGTCCTGTCGGAAGCGCTGGCGCCTTTCGCGCCTTTGCCCTTCGTGGAGAAGCAGGGTGACCAGTTCGTGCTGATCGAAGAGGAAACGGCGCAAGATCATCATGGCCAGACCTTCGGCCGCATGGTCGCCTTCCATGGTCAGATGGGCATGTTCACCCGTGCGCTCGCCTACATCCTGTCCCACGGCGCCGACGGCTTGCGCCAGGTGGCGGAAGACGCCGTCCTCAACGCCAATTACATCCTGCGCAGCCTGGACGATGTGCTGGACGCGCCCTTCGGCGACAGCGGCCCGTGCATGCATGAGGCGCTGTTCAGCGACAAGGGACTGGCCGAAGGCTTCACCACGCTCGACATCGCCAAGGGGCTGATTGACGAGGGCTTCCACCCGATGACCATGTATTTCCCGCTGGTCGTCCATGGCGCAATGCTGATCGAACCGACCGAGACGGAAAGCAAGGCCGCGCTCGACCAGTTCATCCTGGCGCTGCGCAGCCTGGCGGAACGAGCCAAGGCCGGTGACGACGCGCTCAAGGGCGCGCCCTATCACGCCCCGCGCCGCCGCCTCGATGAAACGCTGGCGGCGCGCAAGCCAGTCCTGACCTGGACGGAACCCGCACTGGCGCAGGCCGCCGAATGATGAACGGGCCGGAACCGTGGGAACCCGGTTCCGGTTCCGCCTTGGCGGACAAGCGCTACGCCCCCGCGACCGAGCGCAACCGCAACGCTATAGTAGCGGTCCTGCGCGACGCGCTCCCATCCTTCGGCCTGGTGCTGGAGGTCGCGAGCGGGAGCGGCGAACATGCTGTCCACTTCGCTGTCGCATTTTCCGCGCTGGACTGGCAACCAACCGATCCCGATCCCGCCGCGCTGGCGTCGATCGCGGCCTGGCGGGCCGAAGCGGAACTGCCCAATCTCCGCCCGCCCATCCAACTGGACGCCGAGGGCGACTGGCCGATCGCGCAGGCCGACGCCATCCTCTGCATCAACATGACCCATATCAGCCCATGGGATGCGACATTGGGGCTACTCAAAGGGGCAGGACAGGCGCTGCCACCCGGCGGCCTGCTCTATCTCTACGGACCTTATATCCGCGACGGCGTGGATACCGCGCCTAGCAACCTCGCCTTCGATGCCTCGCTCAAGGCGCGCGATCCGCGCTGGGGTCTGCGCCGGCTGGAGGATGTGGTCGCGGCAGCGGATGCACAGGGCCTGCGCTTGGATCGCCTGATCGACATGCCCGCCAACAATCTCTCGCTGTTTTTCAGACGCCGCACATATTAGGGATGAATGCCAAACAACCTCCTCCCCCTCGTCACCGCTGAACTCAGCGCCCCGGCAGACCCCCGCGCCGCCGCGATGGCGGGTGCCCTCGCGGCGCAATATCCGCAGGCCGCCCGCGCCGTGCTGTTCTACGGCTCCTGTCTGCGTGAGAAGAATCTCGACGAGCTGATGCTCGATTTCTACTTGATCGTGTCGGATTATAGCGCCGCCTATGGCAAAAGCTGGCTGGCGCGCGCCAACCGCCTGATCCCGCCCAATGTCTTCCCGTTCGAACATCAGGGCTTGATCGCCAAATATGCGGTCCTGTCCGAAGCCGACTTCGCCCGGCTGAACAGCATGGATGCGGACAATGTCTCGGTCTGGGCGCGCTTCGCTCAACCCTCGCGCCTGCTCTGGGCGGCTGACGACCTCGCGCGCCAGCGTGCGATCGCCGCCGTCGCGCAGGCCGCACCGACCCTGCTTGCGCTGGCGCGGCCGATGGTGGCGGGGCAGGGCGACGCGCTTGGCTTATGGCGGACCGGCTTTACCCTCACCTATAGTGCCGAATTGCGCGCCGAGAAAACGGGCCGCTCGCTCTCGATCGTCGATGCCGATCCTGATCGCTATCGCCGCGTCGGCGACGCGGCGCTGGCCGATGGCCTGCCATCCTCGCCAGCCGATGCGCCCGCGCGCTGGCGCAGCCTTCAGCGTCGCGGCAAGCGCCTGTCGGTGATCCGACTGGCCAAGGCCAGCTTCACCTATGCCGGCGGCATCGATTATCTGGCGTGGAAGATCAACCGCCATGCCGGCACGCAGATCGCGATCAAGCCCTGGCAGCGGCGCTGGCCGCTGCTGGGCGCAGTCACTCTGCTGCCGCGGCTGTTCCGGGGTGGCGCGATTCGCTGAGGGCCTGATCGTTAAGGGCCTGGCCGCTGAGGGTGTGGGTCAGCGCCTGCCCCAACGCCATCAGCGTATAGGGTTTGCGCAGCACCTCATGCCCCTCGAAATCGGCGCTGTCATTGGCGTCGCCGGCATAGCCGGTGACGAACAGCACTGGCAGGTGGCGGAACCGGGCCGGCAGCGCCTTCACCATTTCCGGCCCGGTCATGTCGGGCATCAACACGTCGCTGATGATCAGGGCGACATCGCCATTATTGGCCAGCAATTTGGCCGCTTTGGCAGGATGGTCGCAGGCGATCGGCAAATGGCCCAGTTCGCTGAGCGCCGCCATCGTCTGGTTGAGCACGCGCGGATCATCCTCGACCACCAGGATGCGGGTCGGCGGCTGTTCGACCGGCGCGCGCGAAAAGCTGACTTCCGCATTGGCGACGTTCCCGGTAACGATGGACCGCGGCAGGTAGAGATGCACGCTACTGCCTTGGCCCGGCTCCGATTCGATGCGAATTTCGCCGCGGCATTGGCGCACGAAGCCGAAAATCTGGCTGAGGCCCAGGCCTGTGCCCTTGCCAACCGGCTTTGTCGTGAAAAACGGTTCGAACACGCGCGCCAGCACATCCGGCGTCATGCCGCATCCGTCGTCGGTGACGGTCACGGTCACATAGTCGCCCGCCGCACATTCGCCAATCTCGCCCGCAGTCAGTGCCGTCTGCCCGGTCGCCAGCGTCAATTGGCCGCGCCCATCCATCGCGTCGCGCGCATTGACGCACAGGTTCAGGATCGCATTTTCCATCTGATGCTGGTCAACGAAGATGCACCAGCCGCTCGCCCCCTGCGCGAAGCGGACGGTGATCTGGTCCCCGATCGTGCGGTCGATCAGGTCGGCCATGCCCGATAGCAGCGCGTCAGGATCGACCGCGCTGGGCAGCAGCGGTTCGGCGCGGGCAAAGGCCAGCAGCCGACGCGTCAGCGCCGACGCGCGATTGGCGCCCTCCATTGCATTGTCCAAGTGCCGACTGGCCTCTTCGGGCTTCGACCGGAATTTGCGCTTGGCCAGTTCCAGCCCGCCGACCACGACCGCCAGCATATTGTTGAAATCATGGGCGATGCCGCCGGTCAACTGGCCCACCGCGTCCATCTTCTGCATCTGGCGCAGATCATGTTCAGCCGCCGCCCGGTCCGCCGCTTCCAGCTTCAACTGCTCATAGGCATAGGATAGTTCGGCCGTGCGCGCCGCGACCGCCGCCTCCAGCCGATCGGCGCGCTCGGTTTCCGCCTCCGCCAGCCGCCGCGCGGTGCGCCGCTCGCGAAAGGCCGTGTTCGCGAACCAGACACCGAACAGGATGCACACCAGCATCGCCAGCCCCACCAGTCGCGATGTCTTGCCCACCCATTCGCTGCGGTCGCCGGCCAGCGTCACGGCCAGGCTACGTTCGCGCAGCCGGTCATTCTCCGCCTTGATCACCAGGTCGAGCAGCGCGGTAATGCGCCGCAAATCCTGGCTCTTGCCCGCCTGATGAAAGCGGCCCAGCGCCGCCATCTTCTGGGCGTAGGTGGTGCGCAGCCCGATTTCGCTCAGCGTCTTGCCGCGCTGGATGAAGGCATAGTGCAGCGCGTCGACATTGCCATGCTGCCAGCCCGATCGGCGCGTGGCGTAGCTGAGCGCCTTTAACTGGCTGGCGGCGCCGCGCCACTGATCCTGAAACAGCCGCCCGATATCGGGATCGAGGCTGATGACATAGCGCGCCAGCGTCACTTCCGCGCGGGCCATGCGCGCCTCGAAGCCTCGCGCCAGCGCGACGACCTCGAAACTGCTCTGCTGTTCGGCCAGCGCCTGGGCATGGTCCTGCGAGGCAGTGCTGGCGCTATACAGCAGCGCGCCCAGCGACCCGATCAACAGTGCTGCCAGCAGCAGCGGCAGGACGCGCCGGGTCAGCGCGCGCCAGCCTCTGGCCCACCCGTCCTGGTCCTGTTCAAACTGATGGTCGCTGTCGGCCATGGACCGTTACACTAGACCAACAAGCTTAACCGCGAAACATCATCAATCAAAAGTTCCACGGCATATCCCCATTCGGTCGCACGAAGCGATCGGCTGGACGCTTCTGGCGCGATCAAGCGATCGAACCGGTCGCCTTGCCTGCCGCTTCGAACATGCCGATGATCTGTTCGACCTGTGCATCGCTATGTTCGGCGCATAGTGAACAGCGCAGCAGGAAAGTGCCGGCCGGGGTTGCCGGTGGTCGCGCCATGTTGACGTAGAGGCCCAATTCCAGCAGCGTCTGCCACATCGCCACCGCTTGGGCCTGATCTGTCAGGATGACGGCGATGATCGCCGACTGCGGCGTCTTCGTGCCCAGCGTAAAGCCGAGGTCGGTCAGCCCCTTGTGCAGCCGCTTGCTGTTCTTCCACAGATGCGCGCGCTTCTCGCCCGCATGCATCAGCTTACGGATGCTGGTCGCAGCGGTGGCGACGACGCTGGGCGGCAACGACGCGGTGAAGACATAGGGACGGCAGACGAGGCGCAGAATCTCGAACTTGGGATGGTTGGAGACGCAGAATCCGCCGACGGTGCCGACCGACTTGGAAAAGGTGCCGACCACGAAATCAACATCCGCCTCGACGCCCTGTTCCTCATAGACGCCCCGACCATGGTCGCCGAAAAATCCCATGCCATGGGCTTCGTCCACCAGGATCATGCAATTGGGATGCTGGCGGATCGCCGCGACCATTTCGGGCAGGGGGGCGACATCGCCCAGCATCGAATAGACGCCTTCCAGCACGACCAGCTTCAGCGCGTCGGCGGGCAGGCGGGCCAGGCGCTTGGCCAGATCCTCGACGCTGTTGTGGCGGAAACGCACGATCTCCGCGTCGCCCAGAAAACAACCGTCATAGATGGACGCATGGCTGTCGGCGTCCAGAATGACATAGTCGCCCTTGCCCGCCAGCGTCGAAATGACGCCCAGATTGGCCTGATAGCCGGTCGAAAAGACCATGGCGCCGCTGGTTCCGTAAAATTCGCGCAGCGCCGTCTCGACCTCGGCATGGCCTTGATAGGTGCCGTTCAGCACGCGGCTACCGGTGGTGCCGGCGCCGAACTCGTCCAGCGCTGTCTTGCCTGCCGCGATCACGTCCGGGTCGAAAGTCATGCCCATATAATTATAGGTGCCCAGCAGGATCGTGTCCTTGCCCTTGATGACGGCCTGGGTCGGCGACTTCACCTCGTCCATCACGATCGCGAAGGGATCGCGCACGCCGGTCGCCAGCAGCGCCTCGCGCTCCGCGATCAAGGCATCGAACTTGGAAAACAGGTCGCGCGCGGCAGGCGTTTCGGCCGGGGTATGCGCGTCGTTCGCGGTGGCGGCAGCGTCGGTCATAAAATCAAAAGTCCCTTAACCGTTCAGGCTGAGCGAAGTCGAAGCCCTCTGCCGAGCGGAGCCGAGGCACCTAGCTTCGCCTTCGCTCAGCCGTGCCCTTCGACTTCGCTCAGGGCGAACGGATGTTGCTTTACTGTGTCTTCAGCTTGGCGACCGCGTCCACCAATTGACCGACGGTCTCGATCTCGGCCTGCATGTTCATGGTGATGATGATGTCGAACTCATCTTCGATCGCCGCGACGAAATCCATCACCGTCAGGCTGTCCCATTCCAGGTCGCCGGCAAAGGTGGTGGCTTCGGTCAGTGCGACGCCCTTCTTGTTGAAGGGCGCGATCTGCGTCGCGATGCTGTCGAAAATTGCGTTGCGATCCGTCATTATCGTGAAAATCTTTCCGTCAAAGCGCGGCATTTGCCGCTCCGTCCAGCCCTATGGCAAGCGAATAAGGCGTCAATCGGGCAGCATCGCGCCCGAATATGAAGGAACGAAAGCGGGTATTTACCGGAAATTGTCGGCGTAGGCCTGTAATTTCAGTGTCTTGGGCGGCGTTGCGATGACGGTGTATGCGACGCCTTCTTTGTCGGCATAGGCGATTGCTGCCTCCTGCGACGGGAAGCTCAATTTCAACTGCTGCTTGGTGTCGCCCGAACCGGCCCAGCCGGTCAGCGGATCGGCCTGCTTGGCTTCGGCGGGCGCATATTCCAGCACCCATTTATGGGTCAGCGCCTTGCCGGACTGGAGGGCGTTCTTCTGGATCTGGTAAATGCGCGCGCTCATCGCGAAAGACTCCGGTAAATCGTCATTGTGCGTTGCACCAGCGCGCGCGCCTAAGTCAAGACTTGCGGCGGGCATCCGCATTTTTGGTGCGTAATGTGGCGCTGGCTCCGGCCGGATCGTCGGGCCAGGGATGGCGCGGATAGCGGCCGCGCATTTCCTTGGCGACGTCGCGCCAGTTGCCCGCCCAAAAGCCGGGCAGGTCGCGCGTGGTCTGGATCGGCCGTCCGGCAGGCGAGGTCAGCGACAGGACCAGCGGAATGCGCTGGCTCCCCACCATCGGATGCTCGGCCAGACCGAACAGGGCCTGCACCCGCAATTCCACCCGCGGCCCGCCCTCGGCCGCATAGTCGATCGCATGGCTGCTGCCAGCGGGCGATCGGAAATCGGGCGGTGCCAGCCGGTCGAGCTGTTGCTTGCCTTCCCAGCCGATCAGCCCTTCCAGCACGCCCGACAATTGCGACCTGTCAATGTCCGACAGCCGCCGCTTGCCCGTCAGCAACGGCGGCAACCAATCGTCCAGCGTCGCGAGCAAAGCGGTATCGGACAGCGCCTCGATCCCGGCAAAGCCGCCCCGCATCCGCAGCGACTGGGCCGCTTCCGACCAGGGGAGCAGGTCGATCCCGCCTTGCCGCACGCCATCGAACAGCGCTGCGGCCACGGCATCCGGGTCGGGCCTGTCATCGGACCCCGACGACAGCCGCACCGCGCCCAACCGCCGCTCGCGCAGGGCCTCGATACCACCATTGGCGGCACGGAACTTCACCGTGCGATGCTCGGCGATGCGCGCGCCGAACAGGGCGATCACCTCGCCTTCGCCGATCGGCGCGGCGGACAGGATGCGCGCGCCCGCCGCGCTACCCTGCACTTCGCCGACCGCCAGCCAGTCCTCGCGCGCCAGCGGCGACAGCGGATCGAGCCGGAATCCGCGCCCGCCCACGCTCGCCCAGTCCGCGCCATCGGCGGACCGGCGTTTGGCGACGCGGTCGGGGAAGGCAAGGGCGAGGCACAGACCGACCGCATGGTCGCCGCCGCCATCGCCCGGCCCACGCTTCACCAGCTTCGCCCATCGCCGCGCCAACCCCCGCGCCGCCTCCGCCCGCTTACCGCTCTCCCGCCGCCAGCGTTGCCGCCGCAGCGTCAGGTCCGTGTCCTGCCCGCCAACGCCGCGCTCGCCCAGCAGCACGGCGACTTCGGCCGCCACTTCCGCCAGCCCCATCTCGCCCGCCCGCACGAGCATATGGGCGATGCGCGGCGACAGCGGCAGGCTCGCCAGCACTTTTCCATGCGAAGTGATCCGCCCGTCATCGTCCAGCGCCTCCAGCACGGTCAACCGCCTGCGCGCTTCCTCCACCGCCGCAGCGGGCGGCGGATCGAGCCAGCGCAAAGCCCCTGGATCGCTCACCCCCCACAAGGCGCAATCGAGCAGCAGGCTGGACAGGTCGCTTTCCAATATCTCCGGCGGGTCGAATGGCACCATCCCAGCGCTCGCTGCCGCCTCCCACAGGCGGTAGGCCACGCCAGGCCGTTGCCGCGCCGCGCGGCCCGCACGTTGCGTCGCCGACGCCTGACTGGCGCGTTCCGTCACCAGCCGCGTCACCCCCGCCGCCCGGTCGTAGCGTGGCCGCCGCGCAAGGCCAGAGTCCACCACGATGCGCACGCCGTCGATCGTCAGGCTCGTTTCCGCGATGCTCGTTGCAAGAATGACCTTTCGTGCGCCGGAACGGGAAGGCCTGATCGCTGCCCGCTGCGCGCCGGGATCGAGCGACCCATGCAGCATATGCACTTCGACCCCAACGCCCTCGATCCGCTCCGCCGTCCGCTCGATCTCGCGCACGCCGGGCAGGAAGGCGAGCAGGTCGCCCTCGGCCTCTTCGCTCAGCGCCCGGCGGATCGCCGCCGCCATTGCGTCCTCGATCTTCTTTTCCGCCGCTCGCCCGATATGGTGCAGGTCCAGCGGCTGGATACGCCCCTCGCTTTCGATCACCGGCGCGCCATCTAAAAGCGCCGCAAAGCGCGCGCCGTCCAGCGTCGCCGACATCGGCACGATCCGCAGGTCCGGCCGCAACGCCCCCTGAGCGTCGAGCGCCAAAGCCAGCCCGAAATCGCTGTCCAGGCTGCGCTCATGCACTTCATCGAAAAGCACCGCCGACACGCCCGCCAGTTCCGGGTCGTCCTGTATGCGCCTTACAAAAATGCCCTCGGTCAGGACCAGTAGTCGCGTCCGCGCCGAAACCTTGCTGTCCATCCGCGTGGCATAGCCGACCGTGCCACCCGGTTGCTCGCCCATCATCTCGGCGATCCGCTCCGCCGCCGCCCGCGCCGCCAGCCGTCGCGGCGACAGCAGCAACACCTGACCGCCGCACCATGGTTCGCCCAGCAGCGCCGGCGCGACCGCCGTCGTCTTGCCCGCGCCCGGCGGTGCCACCAGCACGGCATTGCTGCCCGCCCGCAACGCGGCGAGCAGGGCAGGCAGCACATCATGGATTGGCAGGTCGCTCATCGCGCCTCCTCTCGCGCCGATCGCGGCAAACCGCAAGTCGCGCGAAATGCAAACAGCCATGGAAATAGTTGCCTTGCCACACGTTCCGCGGCCAAAGGGATTGATCCATATTTGTCTGTCGGCGAAGATGGACGCTGCGCAGACAAAGGGGCGACACGGGGAATGGACAGCCTGATCGGCGATGCGGAACGCTATCGCATCCTGTTCGAAACGATGGAGGACGGCTTCTGCATCATCGAATTTTTCGATGGTCCGCATGGTCCTTTGAGCGACTATATCCATGTCGAGGCGAACCCCGCCTATGAACGCAATGCCGGCATCCCCAATGTCGTGGGCCAGAAGCTGCGCGAAATGGTGCCGGACGAGGCGGACGGTTGGGTCGAATTATACGGTAGCGTCCTTCGCACGGGCAAGCCGATCCGCTTCCAGCGCGAACTGGAAAAGACCGGCCATTATCTCGACGTTTCCTCTTTCCGCGTCGGCCCGTTCGAAAACCGCCAGGTCGCCGTCCTGTTCAAGGATGTCAGTGCGCAGGTGAAGGCGCAAAGGGCACTGCACGACCTCAACGAAACGCTTGAAGCCCGTATCGAACAAGCACTGGCCGAGCGGGAAGAGGTAGAAAGCGCGCTGCGCCAGGCGCAGAAGATGGAGGCGGTCGGCCAGCTGACCGGCGGCCTGGCCCATGATTTCAACAATCTGCTGGCCGGCATTTCCGGCGCGTTCGAAATGATCGGCGTGCGCCTGGCGCAGGGCAGGACTGGCGACGTCGAGAAATATCTGACCGCCGGGCAGGGCGCGACCCGCCGTGCCGCCGCGCTCACCCATCGCCTGCTCGCTTTCTCCCGCCGCCAGACGCTCAGCCCAAAGCCCACCGTCGTCAACCGGCTGCTCGGCGATTTTTCCGAACTGGTGCGCCGCACGGTCGGCCCGCAGATCGAGGTGCAGACGATCGCCGCGTCCGGCCTCTGGCCTGCGCTGGTCGACGCGAACCAACTCGAAAATGCGCTGCTCAACCTCTGTATCAACGCGCGTGACGCAATGCCGTCGGGGGGCAAGATCACGATCGAGACGGGCAATCGCTGGCTCGATGAGCGCACGGCGCGCGACCATGGCCTTACCCCCGGCCAGTATGTGACCGTCTGCACCAGCGATACCGGGACGGGCATCGACAAGGCGATTCTGGACCGCGTGTTCGACCCCTTTTTCACCACCAAGCCGATCGGGCAGGGGACGGGTCTTGGCCTCTCCATGGTCTATGGCTTCGCGCGCCAGAGCAACGGCCATGTCCGCATCTATTCCGAACCCGGCGATGGCACGATGGTCTGCATCTACCTACCCCGCCATCGCGGTGAGGAAGATGTGGATGCGCCCGATATCGCTAACCCGGCGATCGAGGCGGAGGCAGGCGAAACGGTGCTTGTGATCGACGACGAACCGTCGGTGCGAATGCTGATCGTGGATGCGCTCAGCGACTTGGGCTATGCGTGTCTGGAGGCTGCGGACGGACCATCGGGGCTGCGCATCTTGGAATCACGCGGCCGGATCGACCTGCTCATCACCGATGTCGGCCTGCCCGGCGGCCTGAACGGCCGTCAGGTCGCCGACGCCGCCCGCACGCTACGCCCGGACCTGCGGATATTGTTCGTCACCGGCTATGCGGAAAATGCCGTGCTGAACCATGGCCATATCGAACATGGCATGGAAGTGCTGACCAAGCCCTTCGCCGTGGACGAACTGCACCGCCGCGTCGCGACGCTGGTGCAGGCTGGCTGACGGGTCAGCTAAACAAATAGATATGGATCGGGTTTTTCGGGTCCAGCAGCATCTTGGCGGTCAGCGCCAGCGACATGACGATCAGCAGCGGCTTGATCAGCCGCGACCCGAAGCGCATCGCCAGATGCGATCCGATCTGTCCGCCCGCGATGCTGCCCACCGCCATGCACAGCCCCGCGACCCAGATCACATGGCCGCCAGCCAGCATTGTCAGCAGCCCCGCGACATTGCTCGCGAAATTGGCGGCCTTGGTCTGGGCGGTGGCGCGCAGGATCGACAGGCCGCCCAGCGCCAGCAATATGGTGGTGTAGAAAGCGCCTGCGCCGGGCCCGAAAAAGCCGTCATAGAAACCGACCACGCCGACCAGCCCGGTCAGGCCTGCCATGCCGACGCGGGCATGGCGATCGGCATCGCCCAGCTTGGGCGAGAAGGTGAAATAGGCCGCCATCGCCACCAGCAGCGCTGGCATCAACCCCGCCAGGATCGATGGATCGACCCGCTGCAACAGCCATGCGCCGCCCACCGACCCGACAAAGGCGGCGATGATCGGCGCCTTGTAGGTCTTCAAATCCATATGCCCCCGCCGCGCATAGGCGACGCAGGCGCCGAACGTGCCGAAACAGCTTTGCAACTTGTTGGTGGCCACCGCCTGGACCGGCGGTATGCCAACGGCCATCAGCGCAGGCAGGGTGATGAGGCCCCCGCCACCCGCCATCGCGTCGATACACCCCGCCATCAGCGCGGCGGCCATCAGAAAGGCGATGGTTTCGGGGGAGAGGATCAAGATCAGGAAGCCTTATATTCCCGTTCGTGCTGAGTAGGGGCTGAGCGAAGTCAAAGCCCCATATCGAAGCATCCGCGCCAAGCTCAGTCCTTCAATACGCCACTTCGACTTCGCTCAGTGGCTACTCAGGACTAACGGACCATGTGGGTCAGGAATGAGAAACGAACCAACCCGCCCCTTCCCTCAATAGGCGCGCGCTATAGCGAACTCCACCGCTTCGGTAAGGGCCGCTTTCGCCTTGCCGGCATCGAAGCGCCCCAGCGCATCGATCGCGCGCTGGCCGTAATGGCGCGCCCGCGCCAGCGTGTCGGCGATCGCGCCGGTCTGGCGCAACAACCCGGTCGCATGGGCCAGATCTTCATCGCCGATCTTGTGGCCCGCAATCGCCGCCTTCCAGAAGGCGCGATCCTGCTCCGATCCGCGCGCATAGGCCAGGATCACCGGCAACGTCACCTTGCCATCGCGGAAGTCATCGCCCGCATCCTTGCCCATGGTCGCCCCGTCCGATTCATAATCGATCGCGTCGTCGATCAACTGGAACGCTATCCCTAAATTGCGGCCATAGACGTCCAGCGCCTGCTCCTCGCCCTCGTCCCGGTCGGCGACCACCGCGGAAATGCGGCACGCTGCGGCGAACAGAGCGGCGGTCTTCGCGCCGATGATATCCAGATACTGTTCTTCGCTGGTGTCGATCTTACGCTGGGCGGTCAGCTGGTTGACCTCGCCCTCGGCGATCACGGCAGACGCATTGGCCAGGATCTTGAGCACCTTCAGGGACTCGGCTTCCACCATCAGCTCAAAGGAACGCGAGAAGAGGAAATCACCCACCAGCACGCTGGCGCTGTTGCCCCAGATGATGTTGGCGGTCTTGCGCCCCCGCCGAAGCCCCGATCCGTCGACCACATCATCATGCAGCAGCGTGGCGGTGTGGATGAACTCGACCGCAGCCGACAGTTTGTAATGGCGTGATCCGGCATAGCCGACCAGATCGGCGCAGGCCAAAGTCAGCATCGGCCGCAACCTTTTGCCGCCGCCCGCGATCAGGTGGCCGGCCAGTTCCGGGATCAGGGGGATGCGCGACTGCATCCGGTCCAGAATCACGGCATTGACCTGGTTCATGCCGTCGGCGACGAGCGCCATGATGGGGGCGAGCGAAGGCGCGGCTGTGGCGCGGCCGATCGGGTGGACGTTACCGGGGGCAGGTGCTGTCATGACCGCGCATGTGGCGATGCAAAATATGAAAGGCAAGCGGGAATAGCTTGCGCGACGCGCCGGATGCGGCAAAAAGCGCGCCATCTGGAACCGGAGGCCCCACGTGGACGAGACTTTGAACCGCTATCGCGAAAGCATCGACAATATCGACGCGGCGCTGGTGTTCATGCTGGCCGAACGGTTCAAGGTCACCCAGGCGGTCGGCCAGCATAAGGCGACTCACGATCTGCCCCCCGCCGATCCCGGCCGGGAGGAGCGCCAGATCGCCCGCCTGCGCCAGTTGGCGCTCGACGCGAAGCTTGATCCCGACTTCACCGAAAAATTCCTGCGCTTCATCATCGACGAAGTGATCCGCCACCACGAGCAATTGCGCGAGGGCTGATCGGGCCGGAATAGCGTACGCCTGCGAAAGCAGGAGTCCAGTCCGGCCCTCGACCTGGCTCTTGCCTGTGTGCGAGCACACGGCGCTGAATCACCCCGCCGGATAGCCCTCATACCCGACATTGGGCCAATGAAATCCGGTATAGGTCAGCATGGTCGCGAAACTCTCCGACCGCACCTGATGCCACCAGCCTATGGGCACGAACAGCAGGTCGCCCGGCGTCAGCAGCACCTCATAGCGCAGCACATCGCGCGCCTGCGGATAGAGCGCCAGCCGCGCCTCATCGGTGATATCGCGCACCTCGCTGAACACATGCGACTTGTGCGCCAGCCGCTGCGTCTGCGACGGCGGGATCAGGATCACGCGCTTGGTCCCCGTCACCTGCGCCAGTAGATTGTTGGTCAGGTCAAAATGCAGCGGCGTAAACGTGCCTTCTCCGCCGATCCACACCATCCCCGGCGCGCGCGTCAGATAGGCTTCCAGATGCCCCAGGTCGGCCTGGAGCGGGGCCAGCGCCGGGCCGTTGGCCGCGCTGTTATAGGCGGTCAGATAGGCGTTGTTGCCGCCATGGCGCACCATCGCGATGAAGTCGCGGAAGCGGCCCCGCATCTTGTGCCGGTCCTTGGCCAGTTCATAATCTGCGGCCCGCGACCGGTCGCCCTGAAATTCGATCATTGCGTCGCCGACCGTTTCGGCCAGATAGTCGGGCGTCCAGCGCTCCAGCGCGGGCCATCCCGCCATCGCGCCCTTGATGAGCACCGGCCGTCCGGGCGCGTAGAAGCTGTGCAGGAAATCCTCCCCCGACAGATTTTCCGCGGTCAACAGGCCCGACGCATAGGGCGACAAGGCCCGTTGCCGCTCCTGTACTTCCAACAGCCAGTCGCGCCGCTGTAGCGCCAGCGTTTCTTGGGGTGCCTGCGGCTTGGGTGCTGGCGTCGCCGGGCGGGGCGCTACGCCGAAATCGATCTGCCGCAGCGCCATTTGCATCCGCATGTCATGGGCCTGGGCGGGAAGGGAAGGCGGGCGCTTGCTCATGCCACTCCTTATCGCGCGATCATGACAGCGCTATTGCAGAAGATGACGGTTCGGTGACGGGCTATCCCAACGCTGTGAAGTCAGGCCGGCTCGACCAGCGCCGCCTTCTTGCCCTGCGACCGTCCCAACAACACGCCACCCAGCGCCAATGCGAATCCGACAAGCTGGACCGGCCCCAGCCGCTCCCCGAACAACAGCCATGCCTCGATCGCGGCGAGCGGCGGGACCAGCAGCAACAGCATAGACATGCGCGTCGGCCCCTGATGCCGCACCAGCCACACGAGCAGCGACAGCCCCGCCGCCGACAGTCCCAGCACCGACCAGGTGAGGCCAATCCACAACACAGGATCATTGTCCCAGCGATATTCCCCCACGATCAGCGTCGCGGCGATCGCCACCAGTGCCCCGCCCAGATTCTGCGCCGCGCCCGACATTAAAATCGGGTCGCCCGCAATCTGGCCGCGCTGGATCAGCGTCCCGCCGGTCATGGCGATGACCGCGATCACCCCCGCGACCACCGGGATCAGCCCGACCGACCCCGCGCCGCTGCGCTCCAGCGCGGGCAGCAGCACGCACACCACCCCACCGATCGCGATCGCCAGCCCGATCCAGTTGCGCCCCGGCAACCGCTCGCCCAGCAAGGCGACACTCGCCACCGCCACCATCAGCGGCTGCGTCGCGCCCAGCAGCGACATGATCCCGGCCGGCATCCCACGGCTGACGGCCCACCAACTGACGGTCAGGTACAGGCCATGCAGCATCGCCCCCGCCGCCAGATGCAGCCCCAGCCGTCGCCCCCGCGGCCATCCCTGCCGCGCGTAGAGCGCCGCGCCGCCCAGCAACAGAGTCGTTGCGGTCAGCCGCACTGCCAGGATCAGCTCCGGCGCGCCATGCGGCACCACCGCCCGCGCGACGATGAAGCCGGTAGACCAGATCAGGACGAATAGGATGGAAGCGACAATACCGAACATCGGCCGGCTTTGACGGATGGGCAGGGCGATGTCGAGGTGGGGGAGGGTGGGTAGTCTTGGCGAGGCTTATGTCAGATTGCGCATGGGCCTGCGTTAAATGCCATCTGTTCACCGACTAATGGCCATAACTCATCTGCCCGTCTTGCCGAGGTCAATGCATTGGACTTAAAAGAAAATACCCATGCAGACCAATATTCATCTACATTTCGGGTTTGCAGCACCGCAATGTAAAGCGGTTGGACGTCGTCGGTCTTCAAATAGCTCAGTCTCTTGATCTCTATCGGATTTTTCAAAGTTTTCTGTGCGAGCGCCGCAAAAAAGTCTTTTTGGTTTTCCTTAGTGACCACACCCTCGCGATCATCAAAAATCTTGATCGAACTGACCCGGTCATAATCACCTTCATTCAATGCATCGACGAAGGTCTGTATGACACATTGGGCTTGCAGCGGCTGATGTGGCATTGGCGGCGGGGGTGCGATGGACAATAACTGCGACGGCATCACCGCCGCCGCAAAAGTGATTCCCATCATCTGCCAATTCCGCATATTCACTCCGTTTTGAGGACATCCCAAAAACCCGCACGAATCAAAGCGGGCCAACCCACCGCTCTATTCCCGCCCGGCCCGGATCGCCGCGCCACCGGCAAAGGGCGTGATCGCCACCAGCAGCAACGACGCCGCGCCCAGGAACTTCAGCGCAGCGCCGCTGCCATCGCCCAGCGTCCCCGCGCCAAAGATCAGCAGCGGCACCGCCAGCGGCAGCGCCAGCAGGCCGGCCAGCGCCCCGCTCGATCGCAGCCCGGCGGTCAGCGTCGCGACCAGCAGCCCCAGCGCCGCCAGCGCGGGCGTTCCGATCAACAGCCCGATCTCCAGTCGCGCGATCGTCGCGCCGTCCAGCTTCAGCAGCGCTGCGGCGGGCAAAGTAGCGATCATCAGCGGCGGGCCGAAGCCCAGCCAGTGTGCCGCCAGCCGCGCGATTACCACCATTTCCTCGCCAATGCCGCGCAGCGCGATCTGGTCCAGCACGCCGCTGTCCCGATCCGGCGCGACCAGCCTATCGACCGGCAGCAGGCTGGCGAGCAGCGCGGCGATCCACAGCATCCCGCCCCCGGTCCGTCCCAGCAGCGCCGCATCCGGCCCGACCGCAAAGGGATAGAGGCTGGCGACCAGCAGCAGGAAGGCGACCGGCAGCCACAGCCCGGCCGATGCCCAGGCCTGGCGCAAATCCCGCGCGGCGAGCAGCCAGAGCAGCCTCATGCCGCCTCTTCCCCGTAATCGGCCAGCGCCAGCGTCACCGGCGCATCGATCGGCAGCGGCTGGTGCGACGCCGCGACCACGATCCCGCCCCCGGCCAGATGCGTCGCCACCGCCGCGCCCAGCAGCGCGGTAGACGCCGTGTCCAGCCCATTGCCCGGCTCGTCGAGCAGCCAGATCGCCGCCCCGCTGGCGATCACCCGCGCCAGCATCGCCCGCTTGCGCTGCCCGGTGGACAGCATCCGCACCGGCACGTCGGCCAGCGGCGTCAACGCCATGGCGTCCAGCGCAGCCGCTACCGCCCGCTCATCGGCCCGGTCCAGCCTCGCCCAGAAATCCAGCGCGCGGGCCAACGGCAGGTCGGTATCCAGCGCGAGCCGCTCGTCGGTCAGCGCGATACCGCCCGTCCGCTCCACCGTACCGGCAAAGGCGGGCAGCAGCCCGGCGACGACCCGCAAGAGGCTCGACTTGCCCA
>JAVBXL010000222.1 GCA_030824575.1 bacterium
GGCCAGCCACTCCTATCCATGGGGCAAAGCGGCGACCGGATGCCGCACGCACAGCAACGTCCCTGTCAGCACGATGAAGCCTGACAACAGCAACGGCAGGGCCAGCCCCAGATGGATCACCATCACCGCGCCCAGGGCCGCACCGGCGAAGATGGCGACGATCGCCCCGACCCGGCGGGCAAGATTGGGATTCCCGCCCCCCGCCAGGCTGGAGTCCGCCGCGATTCCCGTGACTGTCAACGTCAGGACGGTGGTGGTCAGGTCGGGCACCTTCAACTGGCGGATGGTCGCATTGCGAAATCCCATGGCGATGGCGGTCAGGGTGATGATGGCGAACAGGGCAGCGGTGGGTTTCAGCGTCGGCACGTCAAAGCCCAGCGCAACGCCCGCCGCGATCCACAACAATGCCGCCTCGATCAGCGCCGCGATGGTCAGCCACTGGCGCAGCGGTCGCTTGCCAAAGCGCTGCCCCACGCGCCCGGCGACAAGAGCGCCGAGAAAGAAGGTGAAAAGCGCGACCAGATAGGGCGCGACCTGAAATCCCGGCGCCTGCGCTGCGGCAAAGCCCAGAAAGACGACATTGCCCGTCATGTTGGCCGTGAACACCTTGCCCAGGCCCAGAACGCTCACGGCGTCGATCAGGCCGGTCGTGACCGACAGCAACAGCAGCAGGCCGGGCAGGGGAGAGGGGGAAGAAGGCGAAGTCGGCATGGCGATGCTCCTGAAGTTCAAAAACGGAAATTGGCTTCGAAACCGGTCATGGCGATGGTTTTCGCCGGGCCGGTCTGGCGGATGAAGGCGCCGGGCGCAAAGAGCGACAGCGACGTGGACAGTTCCAGTTCGGGCGTGGCCTGCCATGCCAGCGTCGCTTCGGCTTCCTTGCCGATGAAGCGGGCGCGGCTGTGGTCGGCGGCGCGAATGAGATTGCCGGGAATATCGTACAGGCCGTCGTTCCAGGCATAGCGCCAATAGGCCATGGCAGCGATGCTGGCGGAAAAACCATTGCCCAGCGGCGCGCTGATCCGGGGATTGACGCTGATGATGTTGGTCGGGCCGACAGGTGACAATTCGCCGAAATATTTGCCCTTTGGAAATAGCGCGTTGAACGTGCCCAGCGTGCCGTCACCGCGATGCCGATCGCCGCTCACGATGTTGAAACGCAATGTCGCATCGGGTGACAGGGGCAGGGCGTCCAATGTCCGGCCGACTTCGGTGCCCAGCGTCCAGGCGGCAATGCGCTGCTCCTCATGATGGCCGAACTGCCCGACGGCCTCCACATTCCAGTGCCATTGGTCCCGTGCGCCATGGAAGCGCAAGCCGATGCTGTGACGCACCTCGCGCCCGATCCGTCCGCCAAAGCGCGCGGCGCGGTTGCGATAGCCCAGATAATAGAGGTCGAATTGCGGCAATGTCGCATAGGCGCCCCATAATCTGCGCGTGTCGGAGGTGCGATCGTCGAAGCTGTCGGGACCAGCCTGCACCGGATTGAGCAGGAACAGATCGATCGCGCGTCCTTTGCCCAGCGACAGGCTGCCGCGCACGCCGTCGAACGCCAGCGGCATATTGGGACCATAGCGGGTGCCGACCAGCCTCTCGGTGCCTAGCGATAGCATCTGACGTCCGCCCCGCAGCATGACCGGGCCAACGGCGACCTCCGCAAAGCCCTGAAGCATGTCGACCCGGCTCTGATCGATCGGACTGGCCGATGGCGCGACGCCCATGGCATAGCTGATGATCGGCTGGGCGAAGGCGCGCACATGCACGCCATCCGCCGCGCCGACATGCAGGTCCGCGTAGGGCATGGCTCGCGCCCAGACATAGCTGTCGTCCGGCGCTTCGGCCCCACCCCACAGATTGTCGGCATAATTTTCGTTGCGCACCCGCACTTCCACGCCGGTGGAAAGCCAGGCGTCCGGCCCAAGCGGGATATATTTGAATGGACCGGTCCAATGGCGGCGCCGTTTTTCCGCATCGGCCAGGTCCGACCAGTCTTCGTCATAGCGGGGGATCGACAGGGTCGGCGCCTGCCAGGCTTCGGTCGTCTGCGCGGCCAGCGGGCCGGACGCACAAAGCGAAAGGAGGAGGCAGGCGCGATATTTAGGCATCGCGCCGCGCCCGCCCGGCCACCAGCGCGATCAGGATAAACCCGCCGATCAGGCCCAGATGTTCGAAAAAGGCGTTGGTGGCCATGAAACGGTCCTGCCCCGCCGGCATCGTCCAGAAGGCGTTGGCCGTGAAGGCGGCCAGCAAGGTGAAGATGCCCAGCATGCCGGCGCCCAGCCAGACCAGCCGCCCGGTCAGGATCAGCAGCGGGCCGACCAGTTCTATCCCGATGGTCAACGCGGCCCATAGCGCGGGCGGGTTCATCCCGAAATGCGCCTGTTCCGCGACGGCGCCTGACCAGTCGGCCAGTTTCACGCCGCCTCCAAGCATATAGGCGCCGACCAGCAGCAACCGCGCGACGAACCAGGTCGGCCGCCAGTCCAGGATCGTCGCGACGAAGCGGGGGCTATGCTCGCTACGCATCTTATTGCGCCGCCGGGCTGTGGATTTCGGCGATGTAGCCGCCGGGAAAGCGCAGGATCGCGCTTAGCCGGCCGGCAACGGCCTTGGGCGTGACCAGCGTTTCCACGCCTGCGGCGGATGCCTTTGCCAGTGTGGCGTCAATATCGGCAACGGCATAGCCGGTCATGTCTCGGCCATAGGGCCAGGGCAATTGCCCGTCCGATACGAACAGGGTCATCTTGCCATAGCCGCTCTGGATCGCGACGCGGCGGATCGTCTTGCCGGTCTGTCCGATTTCCTCGCCCTTTGCGGCATGATCGTCGGAAAGGATCTTGCCATGGGCAAAGCCGGTCCAGCCCTTGATGAAGCGGTCGGCCGCATCGGCGGTCAGGTAGACGCGGTTTTCCGGCACGCTGGCGAGCGCTGGATAGTTGGGCTTGGCGGTGTGCCAGTATAGCTGCATGTTCACGCCGCCGGGCCACTGCACCACCGCGTCGCGGCCGATCGGATCGGGGAAGGTGGTGATGCGGCGCACGGCGCCATGGGCGACCGCCGATGCGACCGCCGCGTCCATGTCGCTCACCAGATAGCCTGTACGCTCGTCGCCGAAGGGATAGGGGATGGGCGTCTTGAAACCGAAGACGGACACGGTGCCGGCGGGGGTGAGCGCCAGTTGCGACTTGGTCAGGCTGGGCGTGGGCGTAACCTGAAATTCGCCCTGTTTCGACGTGGTGCCGCCGAATGTCGCGACGAAGCTGGTGACGAAGGCATCGAACTGGCCTTCGGGCACATAGACATGGGTCGTGTCATATTGCGGCCCGACGGCATAATCGGCGCTTCCGACGGGCTTGGCCGATAACGGCGTGGCGATAGGGGCGGCGGCGACCATCAGGGTCGCCATGATCATGGACAAGCGTGTCATGCCTGTTGCTCCGACAAGAAAGGGCGGGGTTGCCCGGTGAGGACTTGTCTAGGGGCAGCAACAAAAGCAAAAAATCCGAATAATATCGACCGTGATGTTCTATATTATCGAATAGTAGGGTGGTGCCTAACTTGAGGGCGGACGGCGGGTCTCGCCGGATCGATATGATTTCCCGTTATCGGTGATTGCGAGCGAAGCGAAGAAGTCCGAGGATGGCTTGGCCTTCGCCTGCTTTTAGCTCGACAGTCTCGCAGTGCCGGTGCGGGCCATTCTATGCCAACAGGCACCGACATAAAGCCATGCCCCTGTTCCCCGGCGTAGGCCGGGGCCAGTTCCATGCTCTCTTCTCGATAGGCGTAACATGCCTCCCATCAACCGCGCCGGGGCGCGGAGAGGCATAGATGCCGGTCTTACAGGGTCGCTTCAATCTCGCGCGCGGCCAGATCCGGATCCTCCGCCTGGCTGATCGGACGGCCGATCACCAGCATCGATGCGCCCCGATCCAGCGCTTCGCGCGGGGTCACGGCGCGCTTCTGGTCGCCCATCGCGCCGCCGATGGGGCGCACGCCGGGCACCACGAAATAACCATCATGCCAGGCCGCCTTGGCGATCGCCACTTCCGCGCCGGAACAGACGATCCCGTCCAGCCCCGCGCTCTGCGCCAGATCGGCCAGGCGGCGGACCTGATCCTCCGCTTTCCCACCGACGCCGATGTCCAGCAGGTCGCCATCGTCCAGGCTGGTCAGCACTGTCACGGCCACCACCTTGGTATTGATCCCGGCTGCGGCCTTCGCATCCTCCAGCATGGCGCGGCCGCCGGCGGCATGGACGGTCAGCACCGCCGGCTCCAGCATATGCAGCGCCTGCACGGCCTTGGCCACCGTATTGGGAATGTCGTGGAGCTTGAGGTCCAGGAAGATCGGCAGCCCGAACTTCATCATTTCATGCACGCCATGATGCCCATTGGCGCAGAAGAATTCGAGGCCCAGCTTCAACCCGCCGACATGATGCCGTACCTGACCGGCCAGCGTCTGGGCCTTGGTCAGGTCGGGCGTGTCGATGGCGACATAGATGGGGCTGCTCATGCTGGTCCTGTAACGATTGGAGTTGGAGTGGGCGAATCCGCCATGCCGGTCAGGCTGGGGGCGTCGGAAAAGGCGGGCGATGGCGGCGGCGCGGCGGTGGCCGTGGCGACCACCAGCGCACGTTCCGTGCTGTCGAGCCGACGCTTCAAGCGCCAGCGCGTCGCTCGCGCCATGATCCAGAAGGGCAGGGCGCCGAGCAGAAATGCGCCGATCAGCAGGACGGGCAGTTTGGTTTCCATCACCATGTCGCCCCACAGGCGCACGGTCACGGGCACGTAGTTCGCCATGCAGAAGAAGGCGAGTCCCACCGCGATAACGACCCAGAAGGCTGTCCGCAAAAATTGCATAGGCTTAAACCCTTCGCTGCTGCTTTGGCGGTAGCTTAGGCGATCCCGGCGGATTTCGAAAGCGTCTGGTCGATTTTGTCGATGGCGATCGTCATGGTCAGATGCGCGGTGTCGCCGGGGGCCAAGGACGCCATACCGCCGCGGTTGATCGCGTCGGGCATATGGCTCACGGGCTCCAGGCAGAAATCGCCACTGGAGGGTGGGCGATAGACATGCAGGATGTCGGCCCCGGTCGCCCGCAGCGTCAGGCGCAGGCCGTCGCCACGCCGGATCGTCGCGCTGCCGGTCCAGCCGGTATAGGCATTGTCGACCAGCGTATCGCCGCCCACAATGGCGGGCCGCGACCAGTCGCCCAGCGCATCGGCAGGCGCTTTCCGGTCGGGCAGCATGTCTGCGGTGGAGAGCCACAGGCCGTCCGCGTCGAACTGGATCGTCGTCGCAGCGTCGGCCAGGAAATAGGGGTGGAAGCCCAGGCCAGCGGGCATCGCGACGTCACCGACATTGGTAATGGACAGCGACATGGACAGTTCGAACGGCGTCAGCGCAACCTGCTGCTGTGCCCGATAGGGCCAGGGCCATCCGGCATCGCCTCCATGGTCATGAACGAGTGTCGCCGCCGTTTCAGCTGTCTCGGTCGCTGTCCACGCCGTCTGCCAACCAAAGCCATGGATGCTATGCGGATGGTCGCCGAAGTTAAGCGGCAGTTGATAGCGTTCCCCGTCGAAGCTGAAACGCCCGTCCGCAATGCGATTGGCATAGGGGACCAGCGGAAAGCTGGCCATGGCGAGCGGATCGCCGGTCCCGTCTGGGGCGGGGCGCAGCAGGTCCACGCCGTCCAGCGCCAGATATAACAGCGATCCGCCAACAGCGGGGGAGAGGGCCGCTTCCAGCCCTCCCGCCCGCAATAGGATGACGTCCTTACTCAGCCTTCCATGTCCTCAAGCTCGCGTCCCTTCGTCTCGTGCACCATCTTGCGCACGAAGAAGAAGCTGATCGCCGCAAACAGCGCATAGCCTGTATAGGTCACAACCAGTCCCGGCGACACGGCAAGTGCCGGGAAGCTGACCGAGATGGCGGCGTTGGCGATCCACTGGGCGAACCCGGCAACCGCCAGGCCCGACCCGCGAATCTGGTTGGGGAACATTTCACCCAGCATCACCCACATGATCGGACCCCAACTCAGGTTGAAGAAGACCACATAGAGGTTCGCCGCGATCAGCGCGATCAGGCCGTTATGGCCGGGCAGGGACACCGCGCCGTCCGCGCCGGTAATGGCGGTAGAGAAGGCGTAGGCGACGATCGCCAGCGTCACCGCCATGCCCGCCGAACCGACCAGCAGCAGCGGCTTGCGCCCGATCCTGTCGACCAGCATGATCGTGCCCAGGCACGCGCCGATCGACAGCACGCCCGACAGGATGTTGATCTGCAAGGCATTATCTTCGGAAAAGCCGACCGCTTCCCACAAAGTTGCGCCATAGTAGAAGACGACGTTGATGCCGACCAGTTGCTGGAAGACGGCCAGGCCAATGCCGGTCCACACGATCGGGCGGATCTTGCCGGTGGTCTTGCTGATCAAGTCCGACAGCTTCGGGCGATGATGGTCGGCTGAGAGGCTGGCGCGGATTTCGCTGACCTTGCGCGCGGCCTCCAGCGGGCCGAACAGCCGGGTCAGCACCGCCAGCGCATCGGCGTCGCGACCACGGGCGACCAGGTAACGGGGGCTTTCGGGGATGGCGAGCAGCGCCAGGAAATAGATTGCGGCCGGGATCGCCTGCAACCAGAACATCCAGCGCCAGGCGGGATAGTCGAGCCACAGCGGCGCGGTGGAACCTCCGGCATAGCGCGCGAGCACGAAATTGGCGATGAAAGCGCCGGTCAGGCCGGAAATGATCATCACCTGCTGTACGCTCGACAGGCGCCCGCGCACATTGGCGGGGGTCACTTCGGAGATATAGACGGGCGAAATGACGCTGGCCGCGCCGACGCCCAGTCCGCCGATGATGCGCGCGAAGATGAAGATGGCGGAGGAGCCGGCCGCGCCCGCCAGCAGCGCGCTGCCCAGGAACAGGATGGCGGACAGCATCATGACGCCGCGCCGGCCGATGATGTCGGCCATGCGCCCGGCACCGAACGCGCCGATCGACGACCCGATCAGGATGGCGCCGACATTGACGCCGATGCCCAACTTGCCCAGGTCAAAGGCCGCTTCCAGCCCCTTTTGCGTACCGTTGATGACGCCGCTATCATAGCCGAACATGAAACCGCCGATCGTCGCCACCGCGACGATCGCGGCGATAAAGGCCATGTTGACCTTTTGCGCGCTCCCCTCATTCATCCTTACGCATCCTTCCACTTTTTATATCGTTGCGACATGGCCCGGCAACCCGGACACGCCGGGGTCGAAGGCGAACAGATCACCCGCCAGGGGCTGCTGTGTCAACGCTGTCATGTCCAGCCCCTTGCGCGCGGTCGTTGCATAGGCGGTGGACAGGCTGTCGCCGCCAAAGGCGATCTTGGTGATGTTGGCGACGGGAAAGCGAATTTCTCGCATCAGCTTGCCAGCCGGATCATAGCGGCGCACGGCCCAGCCGCCGAAGAGGCCGGTCCACAGGCAGCCTTCAGCATCGATGGTCGGCCCGTCAGGATAGCCCGCGCCGTCCTCGATCCTGGTGAATAGGGTCGTATTGCCGACCGTGCCGTCCTGTGCAAGTTCCGTGCGCCAGATGCGCTTGCCTAGCGTGTCGGTGTGATAGAGGGTGCGGCCGTCGGGCGAAAGGGCCGGGCCGTTGGTGATCGACACCGCGGGCAATCCGCTCTCGATACAGACGCCCTTGTGGAAGCGGTAGATATAGCCGCTGTCCGCTTCCTCCGCATCGTCCATCGATCCGAACCAGAGCGCGCCGTCGGGCGCGACGGTCGCGTCATTCTGACGATTGCCGGGCAGATGGGCTTCGGGGGCGTGGATCAAGACGAAACTGCCTGCCGCACGATCGAACCGATGCACGCCCGATTGCAGCCCGACTGCGAACAGACCGTCGTCGGTCGGCATGATCCAGCCCACTTGTCCCGGTGCGGCCCAACTGCGCCCGACGTCCAGCGCCGGATCGTAGCGATGGATGCGATGCTGCTTGATATCCACGAACCACAAGGCGGCGTCGCGGCCGACCCAGACCGGGCCTTCGCCCAATGTCGCGCCGACCGACAGCACGCTCTGGGGACCGGCCTTCAGCATATCAGCGCCAGCCGGCATCGATGAAATAATCATGGGCCGTGCAGTAACGCGCATCGTCCGACGCCAGGAACATCGCCAGCGCGGCAACGTCCACCGGCAGGATGCGGCCGTCCAGGCATTGCGCCGCGACGATCTCTGCTTCGCCTTCGGGCGTGTACCATTTTTCCTGGCGCGGGGTCTTCACATTGCCGGGGATGATGGTGTTGACGCGGATATTGTCGCGGCCGAGGTCGCGCGCCAGGCTGCGGGTCAGCCCTTCGATCGCGGCCTTGGCGGTCTGGTAGAGCGTCAGTTCCGGCAGGGCCAGATGCCAACTGATCGACCCGAAATTCAAGATCACGCCGCCGCCCGCGCGCTTCATCGCCGGCACCGCCGCCTGCGCCGCGAAGAATAGGTGGCGCAGGTTCACCGCCATCCGCTCGTCCCAATAGGCAGGCGTAACCTCTTCGATCGTGTGGCGATCGTCATTGGCGGCGTTGTTGACCAGGATGTCGATGCCGCCAAGCTGCGCCTCGACCTTGCCGATCATCGCCTGCACCGCTTCGATGTCGCGCAGGTCGATGGCGTGGAAGATCGGGGCGAAATCGGCGCCATGGAGGCGGGCGACCAGCGTTTCGCTCTCCGCCACGGCGATGTCGCAGAAGGCGACCCGCGCGCCCTGCGCCACGAAGCCTTCGACCAGTCCAGCGCCAATGCCGCTGCCGCCGCCCGAGATAAAGACCCGCTTGCCCTTCAAGCTGGGGTAGATGGCGCGGCTCATACGGTTTCTTTCTCTGGCACGGTCAGCAGGCCGCGCGCGGCGAGGTTGGTCATCAGCGCGATCAGGCCATCGGTCCAGGGCGCCGCGTCCTTCGACGTCACGACCGTGTTGACCAGCTTGCCCAGCCGCGGGGTGGAAATGGCGACGACATCGCCGACCTTGTGGGTAAAGCCGCGGCCCGGATCGTCGCGATCCTGCACCGGGGCAAAGAGGGTGCCCAGGAACAGGGCGAAACCATCAGGATATTGATGTTCGGACAGGGTCTGACGCACCAGTTCCAGCGGATCGCGGCTGATCTGGTTCATGCTGCTCGCGCCTTCCAGGCGATAGCCCTCCGGCCCGTCTATCGTCAGTTCGACTTCGGCATTGCGCACGTCATCAATGGTGAAATCGCCGTCGAACAGGCGGATGAGCGGGCCAAGCGAGCAAGAGGCATTATTATCCTTCGCCTTGCCCAGCAGCAGGGCGGAGCGCCCTTCGAAATCGCGCAGGTTGACGTCATTGCCTAGCGTCGCACCGATAGCGCTCCCAGCGGCGTTGGCGATCAACACCACTTCGGGTTCGGGATTGTTCCAGGTGGAATCGGACCGGATGCCGATCTGCGCGCCCGCGCCCACGGTGGACAGCACCGGCGCCTTGGTAAACACCTCCGCATCCGGGCCGATCGCGACCTCCAGATATTGCGACCAGAGGCCATCTTCGATCAAGGCGGCCTTGAGCGCGGCGGCTTCGGGCGATCCGGGCACTACGGCGCGGATCGAACCGCCCACACGCTCCTCCAGCCGGCCGCGAATGTCCGCTGCCGCACTGGAATCGCCGCGCGCCCGTTCCTCGATCACCCGCTCGATCGCCGACAGGGCGAAAGTGACACCGCACGCCTTGACGCATTGCAGGTCGACGGGGCTGAGCAGGGGCAGGTCGATCGCGTCCAGCGGGCCAAGCGCCTCGCCGGCATCGGGCACCAACGGCAGTTTTTCGAGCAGTTGCGCCACGGTCGGCGCGACCCGGCTCATGTCATGAGCGATCCCGTCACGCACCAATATAGGGCTGGGGCCGTCAGCGGTCAGGACGCGGCCGACGAACAGGCCAACACGCCAGTCAGCGGGCAGGCAATTGACCAAGGTCATAGCAGGCAAGGAGGAGTCCCCCGGCATCATCAACTCCTAGTGGAACGGTTGTAATTGATAGCGCTACCAACATGGATCGGGGGTCGAAGTCAAGAGGGCGCGCGTAAAATGCAAAAGGCGACGAAGGGAAGCAGTTCCGGCTTTTCGTGGCCGCCGCTTTGGGGCATAGCCTTGCAGACCATGAGCAAGCCTGAAGACAGCGCGCCGCCAGTCGGCGCAGACGCCGCAAATCACACAGTTCCTGCCGCTGAAAAGGCGAAGGAAAAGGACAAAGCCGATCTCGCCAGTGCGGCGATCAAATCGGCTGGAAAGGGCGTTTGGGCTGGCGCCGCCGTCGGTATCGGTTCCGCCGCGATCGTCGCCGCGTTGCTCTATACCCGCAGAAAAGGCTGATCACGCGCCGCGCTGGCGGTGCGTTCATTCACCCTATTCAGACGCAAAAAAGAGGCGGCATGGCCTTCGCTCCATGCCGCCTCCGGGTGCGACCCCTCAGGCTCTATGTCCCCCGCCTTCGTGACAAGTTGGGGAATGATAGGGTTCAGCCTGCGCCGCCACTTAAATAGCTAACCAGTTCTGGTTTGCTGATCGTGACGCTCTTATCCTTGTCAGCCGTGGTGAATGCGCCGCTGGCCCAAGCGGAAACCTGTTCGGCGGGTAGGGTCGATCCTGTCGCCTTCATTTCCTGGCCCTTGAGCGCCACCATCCAGCGCGAAAATTCCGACTGGTCGAGTTGTCCGTCGCTATTGGCGTCATAGGCGGGAAATTCGCTGTCGACGATAGACGCAACGGTCGTCGCCGCGTTGGCAGGTGCAGCGGGCGTCGCCGCCTGCGGTGCGGCCGGCATTGCCGACTGCGGCACGGCCGGGGTCGTGCCCTGATCAGGTGCCATGCCCTGCTGCGCCATGGCGGGCGCGGCTATGACAAGGGCGGTCGAGAATAAAAACGTGCGGATCATGATAATCTCCTGCCACCTTGGA
The DNA here is from genome assembly GCA_030824575.1 of bacterium. GTDB lineage: Bacteria > Pseudomonadota > Alphaproteobacteria > Sphingomonadales > Sphingomonadaceae > Sphingobium. The sequence goes on from JAVBXL010000222.1 coordinate 10,956, forward strand.
ATGGGCCGGGTCGATCTTTATTCCCGGCTGTCTCGATATGTTGTGGTAATAATGAATGACGACTGGCGAATGTTCCTGAACATCCATTCATGTTCATGGTTTCGTCTTGAAAATATACTCGGCTCGTCCGGCTTTGCTGTCAGCGCGCCAATACGGTCATGCGCATCGTCCCTGTCGCCGTCGCGATTTGCCCCAAATGGAGGACGCTGCTAGGCGCGCGGCAACATTCCTCCTCGAACCGCAGGATTCGCCCATGGTCCCCCGCTATTCACGCCCCGCAATGACCGCGCTCTGGGAGCCGGAAGCCCGTTTCAGGATATGGTTCGAGATCGAGGCGCACGCGACGGAGAAGCTGGGCGAACTGGGCGTCGTCCCGCCGTCCGCGGCGAAGGCGCTGTGGGACTGGTGGGCGACCAGTCCCGTCATCGACGTCCCCGCGATCGACGCGATCGAGGCCGTAACCAAGCATGACGTCATCGCCTTCCTGACTTGGGTGGCCGAACAGGTGGGCGACAAAGCCCGCTTCATGCATCAGGGTATGACCAGCAGCGACGTGCTCGACACCTGCTTGGCCGTGCAGCTGGCCCGCGCGTCCGATATCCTGATCGAAGACCTCGACAAGCTGCTGGAAGTCATCAAGCGCCGTGCCTTCGAACATAAGCTGACCCCGACAATCGGCCGCAGCCACGGCATCCATGCCGAACCCGTCACCTTCGGCCTCAAAATGGCCGAAGCCTATGCCGAGTTCAGCCGGTGCAAGACCCGCCTGATCGCGGCGCGCGAAGAGGTCGCGACCTGCGCCATTTCGGGCGCGGTCGGCACCTTCGCCAATATCGATCCCGCGGTCGAGGCGCATGTCGCGGAGAAACTGGGCCTGGCGATCGAACCCGTCTCGACCCAGGTGATCCCGCGCGATCGCCATGCGATGTTCTTTTCGACGCTGGGCGTGATCGCTTCGTCCATCGAGCGCCTCGCGGTCGAGGTCCGCCATCTCCAGCGCACCGAAGTCTTGGAAGCCGAGGAATATTTCTCCCCAGGCCAGAAGGGCTCGTCGGCCATGCCGCACAAGCGCAACCCGGTGCTGACGGAAAACCTTACCGGCCTGGCCCGCGTCGTGCGCGCAGCCGTCGTGCCGGCGCTGGAGAATGTCGCGCTGTGGCATGAGCGCGACATCAGCCATTCGTCGGTCGAGCGCTTTTTCGGCCCCGACGCCACCATCACGCTCGACTTCGCGCTGGCCCGCCTGACCGGTGTGATCGACAAGCTGCTCATCTACCCCGAGCGGATGATGAAGAATTTGGACAAGATGGGCGGCCTCGTCCACTCGCAGCGCGTGCTGCTGGCCCTGACCCAGGCGGGCGTCAGCCGCGAGGACAGCTATCGTTACGTCCAGCGCAACGCCATGAAGGTTTGGGAATCGGACGGCCAGCTATCGCTGCTGGAACTGCTCAAGGCCGACGCCGACGTCACTGCTGCGCTGCCGGTTCAGGAGATCGAGGACAAGTTCAACCTCGATTATCATTTCAAGCAGGTCGATACGATCTTCAAGCGCGTGTTCGGGGAAGCGTAAAACAAATTCCGTTCGCCCTGAGCGAAGTCGATGAGCTCCACTGAACGAAGTGAAGTGCCTTCGCTCCGCTCAGGTAGGGGCTTCGACTTCGCTCAGCCCGAACGGAAGAAGGACTTCTACCGCCCGCCCAGTCGCGGTCGCATCCGCGGCGCGGCGTCCGATTGCCGCCTGATCAGCGCATGATCCAGCACAAGATGCTCGGCGGCCTCCGCGTCGCCGCTGCGCCGTCCCTTCAACTGCCGCACCAACACTTCCACCGCCGCGCGCGCCATCGCGCTGATCGGCTGACGAATGGTGGTCAGTTCCGGCCAGATCGTCGTTGCAAGCGAGGTGTCGTCGAAACCGCATACGGTCAGGTCGCCAGGCACGTCCAGCCCGCTGCGATGCGCGATCGCGACGGTCGCGGCGGCCATGTCGTCATTGCTGGCGAAGATCGCGGTCGGCGGATCGAGCAGTGCCAATATATGTTCGGCCGCATCCAACCCCGACCGATAGGTGAAATAGCCTTGCGCGATCAATTCGTCCTGCACCGGCAGACCGGCTTCGGTGAGCGCGGCGACATAGCCCTCGAACCGCCTCGTGCTGGCGGTCTGGTTCGGATTGCCCTTGATGAAGCCGATGCGGCTATGGCCCAGCGCGATCAGGTGCCGGGTCATTTCATAGGCGGCCTGTCGGTCGTCTATGCTGACCGCGGCCAGCGCCGACGGCGCCCGCCCGGTCGCCACCGCCACGGCGGGGATGCCGGCCTTGCCCAGCGCCTCCACCATCTCATCCAGGTCGCAAAGCGGCGGCGGCAGGATCACGCCGTCGATCCGTCCGCGTAAAAGATGGGCGACGACCGATGCGATCGATGTTTCCTCGTCCCATTTCTCCACGACCAAGTCGACGCTGCTGCGGCTGGCCTGGTCCAGGCTGCCGACCAGAAATTCGCTGAGATAGGAAGAGGATGGGTTGGAATAGAGCAGGCCGATCCGCGTTTCGTCGCCGCCCGCCAACGTCCGCGCGGCGGCGCTGGGGGCGTAGTTGAGCGCAGCGATCGCCGCATCCACCTTGGCCCGCGTGGCCGCCCGCACCACCTGTTCGCCATTGATGACGCGCGAAACGGTCATCGGCGATACGCCGGCATGGGCGGCGACATCGTTGATCGTGGGCGCGTTGCGCTGGCGGCGCGATGATCGTGTATCGCTCAATGCGGCTATGCTTTCGATGGATAATGTCGCTGCCGAAATGGCAGGGACATCATTGGTCATAATTAGAGCGAAAAATCAATTATGCCCCGGCGCATAGGGGAATTTCTGCGCCTTGTACCAATTGAGATCATGGGCGGGCGCAGCCGATCCGGCGGGCAGGGGGCGTTTTGATACCGACTGGAAATAAGCGATGCTGGCGTCGCGCCACCATTGGGCCTCGCGGTGCTGGATAGTGAGGAGGGTTTCCGTCTCCGCGAACCGCTCCGCATCGATATGGGGTTTGAGCGACGCCCATGTCGTCTGCATGTCCGCGACATAACGAACCCCGGCGTCATAACGATGGACCAGGCCATCCCACAGCGTCTCGCCCGATCGCAGGCGATAATCCCAGGGCACATGATGAAACCAGAGCAGGTCGCGCTCCGGCGTGGTTTTTACGTTGGCCCACATTTTCGCGACCGGCGGCGCATATTGGCTGACGGCGTCGCTGCCCGTTCTGGTCCGGTCAAAGCCGATGCCGTTCGCATCCGCCTTATGATAATAGACCGGGTTCCATTCGGGTCGCGCCAGGTCGGACACCCACGGCCCCGGACCATAATGATGGCCAGTATCCATCACATGGGCCAGGCCCAGCGGCGTCATATAATCGACCGCTGCTTCGCGCGATCCCATCATCATCTTCACCACCGGCTGCACGACCTTCTGGTCGGGGGAGAAGGTCAACTCCGCCCATTCCTTCGCGATCGTCTCTGCCGACAGGCTGGTGTCCCAAGCGAGGCGACCAAAGGCGTACCAGTCGGCCTGGTTGAAGATCGACCCGCTCCAGTCGCGATCCGCCCCGATATTGGCGACCCCGGCAATGCCGGTCAGCCTGTGCCCGTCCAGTGATCCGTCGATCACCTTCGCCACCGTCGATCCCTTGCCGTTGGCGTAGGTGTCGGCGTCCAGCGTCTCCTCGAACAGCGGGCCGAGATAGGTGAGGTGCGTCGACTGGCCCAGATATTCCTTGGTGATCTGGAATTCCATCATCAGCGGCGTCTTGGGCATCGCGCCGAACAAAGGATGGAACGGTTCGCGCGGCTGGAAATCGATCGCACCATTCTTGACCTGCACGATCACATTGTCGGCGAATTGCCCGTCCAGCGGCTTGAAGTCGCTATAGGCCTGTTTCGCGCGATCGTCGGGATTGTCATGGGCATAGACGAAGGCGCGCCACATCACGATGCCGCCATAGGGCTTCACCGCCGCGGCCAGCATGTTCGCGCCATCGGCATGGGTGCGGTTATAGTCCTGCGGTCCCGGCTGGCCCTCGCTGTTTGCCTTCACCAGGAAGCCGCCAAAGTCGGGGATCGCCTTGTAGATTTCGTCGGTCTTGGCCGTCCACCAGGCAGCGACGGCGGGATCGAGCGGGTCGGCGGTTTTCAATCCATCCAACTCCATCGGTGCGGTCCATTTGACCGACAGATAGACTTTGATGCCATAGGGCCGGAAGACATCGGCCAGCGCTGCCGCCTTGGCGATATAGGGCGTGGTCAGGCTGTCGGCCTTCGCGTTCACATTGTTGAGTACGGTGCCGTTGATGCCGATCGAGGCATTGGCGCGGGCATAGTCGGTGTAGCGCGGCCCCTTCCAGTCGGGCAGCCGCCACCAGTCCCAGATCGACTGACCGGCATAGCCGCGTTCCACCATGCCATCCAGATTGTCCCAATGGTTGAGCAGGCGCAGGCCGATGCGCGGCGCGCTGCGTATGTCCAGCCGGTCCAGGTCCACGCCGCTCTGCGCCAGGCGCAGCCAGTGATAGGCGCCATGGAGCAGGCCGATGTCGCTGTTGGCCGCGATCAGCGTTACCGCCTTGCCGTCCTGCTTGACCGAGCGAATCGCATAGCCCTCCGCCCCCAGGTCATCGAGCCGGACGGGCAGGGCGGGGGCGGTGGACGGGGTCGCCAGCCACAGCGCGCCTGGCTGGATCGTTACCGCGACGGGCGGGGTCGTGCCGGTCATGCGGCCGACCCCGCGCTGCAATTCCTGCGTCGCGATGGTCATTGTTGCGCTGGTGCCGGGGGCTGCGACCATGGTCGCATGGGTGTGAATCGCGGCGGCCCGGCCCTGCGCCGCCGGGGCGTAGCGCAGCCACAGATCATAGCCGTCCTCCGCCCGCGCATCGCCCGTCAACGCCAGGCATATCGCCGCAATCATCCAGCAAAACAGGCGCGCCATCACATATCCTCTCCCACTTTTATCGATCGCCAATGCGGACGAACGGCTTGGTTCGAACGGCATTGACAAGTCCCTCTTGTCTGAGCAATGGTAACGCTATCAGTTTGGTGGCGGCAAGCAAAAAGGTGGCTGCATCAAAAAAATGGAGAGGGGCGTAGTGATCCGTACCGGTAAAATTCTTGGCGCCGCCTCGGCGCTGGCGCTCAGCTTCGCCTGCGTGGCCACGCCTGTCCAGGCCGCTCCCGCGACGGCCGCCACCGACCCCGCAGCGAAGCCGATCTACAAGGATGCCAGCGCATCTGTAGAGGCGCGGGTCGACGATCTGCTGGCGCGCATGACGCTGGACGAGAAGATCGCCCAGATCACGACCGTCTGGATGGACAAGGTCAAGATTTTCGACGCGCAGCTGCAACTCGATTCTGCGAAGCTGGCGGCGCAATACCCCAACGGCCTGGGCCATTTTACCCGGCCGTCCGATGCCAAGGGGGCGGTCAGCCCGCGGGTCGCACCGGGGCGCAATCCGCGCCAGACGGTCGCGCTGGTCAACGCCCTGCAAAAATGGGCAACGACGCAGACGCGGCTGGGCATCCCGATCCTGTTCCATGAGGAGGGGCTGCACGGCTATGCCGCCGTCGGCGCGACCAGCTTCCCCCAGTCGATCGCCATGGCATCCTCCTTCGACACCGCCATGCTGCGCGACGTGAACGCCGTCATCGCCCGCGAGATACGCTCGCGCGGCGTGCCGATGGTCCTATCCCCGGTGGTGGACATCGCCCGCGATCCGCGCTGGGGTCGGATCGAGGAAACCTATGGCGAAGACCCGTTTCTGGTCGGTGAAATGGGCGTGGCGGCGGTCGAGGGACTGCAAGGCGTCGGCCGATCGCGTGACCTGCGAGCCGGCAAGGTGTTTGCCACGCTCAAACATCTGACCGGCCATGGCCAGCCCGAAAGCGGCACCAATGTCGGCCCGGCGCCGGTGTCGGAACGCGAACTGCGCGAAAATTTCTTTCCGCCCTTCGAACAGGTGGTCAAGCGCACCGGCATCGAAGCCGTCATGGCGTCCTACAACGAAATCGATGGCGTCCCCAGCCATGCCAATCGCTGGCTGCTGGAGGACGTTCTGCGCGAGGAATGGGGCTTCAAGGGGGCGGTCGTCTCCGACTATTCGGCGGTCGACCAGCTGATGAGCATCCACCATATCGCCGCCAATCTGGAGGAAGCCGCGATCCGTGCGCTCGACGCGGGTGTCAACGCGGATCTGCCCGATGGCCTGTCCTATGCGACGCTGGGCAAATTGGTACGCGAGGGCAAGGTGAGCGAGGCGAAGGTCGATCTGGCCACCCGCAGGATGCTGGAGCTGAAATTCCGCGCAGGGCTGTTCGAAAGCCCTTATGCTGACGCCGCCGCATCGGAAAAGATCACCAACAATGCCGAAGCCCGTGCCCTCGCGCTGAAATCGGCGCAGCGGTCGATCACCCTGCTCAAGAATGACGGCATGTTGCCGCTCAAGCCCGAAGGGACGATCGCCGTCATCGGCCCCAGCGCCGCCGTCGCGCGCCTTGGCGGCTATTATGGCCAACCGCCGCATACTGTATCGA
>JAVBXL010000027.1 GCA_030824575.1 bacterium
TCAATCGTCGTCGATCAGGCGCCCGCGGCACACCCGCCAAGGTCAATGCGACCGCTGGTCTCGAGGCCAGCGAAGGAGTAAACTCGGCCAGCGTCTCGGATGGCAGTCATGAGAGCGTACATGAAACGCACTTTCGTGTAGTGACCCCATAGAAGGAATCCGGCCTTCCCGATTTTTGACAGAGACGATTTCGCAGGCGTTCCGAGCCGCCGCATCCATCGGGCCAACAAGCTGTTGGAATCCGCGCTCGACCTGGCGCTGGGCGATCGAGTAAGAATGGATGGCGCTTGCGCGGTCGATTTATGGTCGGCGCTCGCCGGCATCGTCTGGAGTGGCCCTGACGGTGAAACCGTCTCTTACTCCTTCCGCAGCGCCGCGAGTGCAGTGGCATGGGTTCGGGAGGATGGCGACGATATCGCATGGTATTGCAGCGGCCCGCCTGCTGTGGTCGCGCCCTGGATTGCAACAGCGATGGCCGATAAACGCTGGCACTGGTCCCTTCGGAAATAAGCCATCTGCGCTTGGATCGATGCGCAAGGACCGGTATCGTGCGCCCGGAAGGTGAGTTTTGGGGTATGGCCATACCGTTAGATCGGCGCGGCAGATCAATGGCGAGGATCATCATTCGAACGGCGGTTGTCCAGGAAGCCCGTACAACACCGTAGGAGCTTGACCCCTCTCTGAGGTTGCCAAATGTCCGAAACGACGCTCGGCAGCTCGGAAATCGCCCCATGGCGAACATTTCCGCTCGGCCTGCCCTCTCGATCGAATTGCTGTCCTATCCGCCTGGCTTTTCCGGAAAGCCAATTTGCTACGTTTCCGCTGGGCGCTGTGTTTGCGGTAGATAGCCAGTGTTGGAACAATTTCTATTTAAAGCAGATAGCGTGCCGGCGAAGCCGGCTCATCATGGGGATGCCGGGTGGGAGGATCGCTTTAGCGATCCGGGGCGGCCGAAGGCCGCGAGCCGGCGGGGCGAAGCCCCAAGAGGCGGCGCTGTTCTTCATGCCGCAGGCACACACCATTCGAATTGGAGTTATCCACAAGCGGTAGGTGAACCGAAGCCGTTAAAAGATTCTGTTAAATATGAATCGTTAAGTAAGTTAAGCCCGAAAAATCTCTGTTTTTGTCTAGTAATTTCAATGCTTTATGATTATCTCCGGTGGGTGAAACCCCGTGATTCGGTGTGTGATACCCCGATAGGGGGGTGTGTGATCCCCCGACGCTTTGGTGGGTGATACCCCGATGGTCTGACAGGCGATGCGGGAGTCGCGTTCGAGTCGGAAACGGTGGGTGAAACCCCGATAACAGCCCTTGAAAGCGGCCTGATCCGCTGTTTTGTCGGTCCTTCGCAACTCACCGCCCCGAAATCAGGGGCGGCTTGCCCCTGTTTCCAGGGCGGCGGTGTGTGAAACCACGATAGTCAGCGCCGCTCGCCGCGCGCCAGACGGTCCATCAGGTCGTCCACTTCCTCGGCGCGCCGGCGATCGGCGGTGAGGCGCTCATGGCGCTCGCGTTCCGCTTCCAGCCTAGCATGCAGTTCAGCCGCCTCGGCTGCGCCGCGCATGTCGAACCGCACCGCAGGCGCGCCCTCGACCGTCTTGGTCATGGTCATGGTATATTCGGGGAGTTGATCGGCTTCGATGACCTTCCGCAACATCCGGTTGAACTCCTTGGGCTGGGCGTCGCTCCCGGCCTTCTCGCGCAGCAGCTCGACGCGGCACGTCCACCCGCCCCGCTGACTGCCTGCGTGCTTGCGCGCGATGCGATACAGCGCCCGTTCAAGCCCGCCTGTCAGCAGGAAATAATCGGCGTGCATGGTGAGCAACGAACGCTCGCTGACAATCCCTTCATAGACCCAGTTCGACAGGGTGATGGTCATTCCGCGCGGCTGTTCGGTCGCCGGGTCGACCTCCAGGCTCCACCCGTCCAGCCACCCGAATTGCGCTTCGGTGCGACGCTTCGGCGCGCGCAGCGACGTGCGGATGGAAGTCGTCTCCAGACGCGACAGCGCCGCCTGCAACTCGGTATAGTCGCGCCCGCCCGTCCCGCGCCGGATGGCGCGCAACAGATCGTAGGTGGTCGTGGTCAACGTCCTGGGCAGGTCATTGACCCCCTGCTCTTTCATCCGGTTGAGAACCGACGCGGCCCAAATCAGAATATCGGCGTCCCATATCGTCGCCATGCCATAGGCGGGCATCGCCTCGACCTTCACCCACGCCTCGCCGTCAGGGCTGCGATATTCGATCGGCTTGAGGCGCTTGCGCTTCTGGAGCGAGAAAAACGGCCGCTCCATCACCTCCCGCTGATCTTTCAGCGGAAGGTCGTTCACCAGCGGAATGAACAGGTCAAACGTGGGATTGGGATCGCGGCGCTTGTTCACGGGGCGAACCGGGTATGGCCTCGCGACACGAGATATTGCCGCAACAGCCGCTCGGTGACGACGGTCAGCGGCTCGCCCCCTTCCTCGACGCTCAATTGCCGCAAGGTGCGGTGCATATCCTCGGGGATATGGATCAGCACGGGTTTCTTGCCCGGGTGACTGCTGCGCCGTGCCGGCGCGCCGCTGGATGCGCCGCGCGCGCCCTCCCCTGCCCGCTTAGGCCGCGATCGGGCTGCGGGTTCCGGTTGGGGCACCGGCTCGGGCGCTGGAACGGGCGTGGGCGATGCCTCGGGTTCGGGATCATCGAAGATTCCGGCCAGGGCGGAAGATTTCTTGGCCATTAGGCTACCTCGCTTAGTGGCTTATTCGCATAACCGCTTAGTCGCTTAGCCTCCGCATAGGCGGCGCGCAACTCGGCCGCCGCCTTGCTGTCCGGCTCCAGTTCGACCGCCGTCTTGCCGATCGGCGTCGCCTTGTAGAAGTCCTTGCGGAAGTGCAGCACGGAATCGAACACGGCGATGCCCTTCGCGGCGAAGCCCGCGCGGGCCTCGGCCCCCTCCCCGCCTTGGTGCGGCACTTGGGTCAGGATCACCGCGAACGGCGTTCCCGCCTGCTGCACCTGCTTGACGGTCTGGAGAACCGAATGAACGTCCAGCCCCCTGGGCGCGACCGGGATCACCACGAAATCGGCCTGCTCGGCGGCCAACATGGCGATGTCCTTGGAGTTCGCTGGCGTGTCGATGATGATAAGGTCCAGCTTGCCGCTCTCGCGCCCACGCGAGACGTGCAGCGGCAAGCCCGCGACGCTGCTGTCCTTCACCATCACATCGTCGGTGTCGCGCCGCTCCGACCAATAGAGCGCGGACCCTTGCCGGTCGTCGGCATCGAGGATCACAACGGCCGCCCCTTCGCGGGCGGCCTCTACGGCGAAGGCGGTGGCGATGGTCGTTTTCGACTGCCCGCCCTTCTGCGCGATGATGGCCCAAGTTTGCATGACGGCTCCTACTAAGCGACTATGCGGCTTATATCGCTTAGTCGCTTAGTAGGCAAGTCATGCCGCTTAGCAGGTTATTCGCTTAGTGGCTTAGTTTTCCTCCTCACTCTCGTCGTCGTCCAGAAGCTCATGCTCCATGACCCCATGATCCTCGATGGGGCAAAGCGGCGCTCCGGCCAATTCCAGCCACTTGTGCGCGGTCCTCACGGTATAGCCGCACCTCGCGCACTCACATTTGAGCATCCGGGCTTTCTGCTTCTTCGGCGCGGTCGACTCCCCGCCGGTGTCGAGACGGGCATGGGGGAGGGGGCCAACGGCCTCAACGATCGGTGCAACCGCCGCAAGGAAGGCATCGCCGGGGGTGGTGGCGCGCATCGGCCCGACAAGGCCCAGCCCGAGCGCGACCCGTTTAAACGCCTTCCCATGTCCCGCCGGTATGCCAACGGCGGCGTGGACCAGCTCGTGCGCGAGGATGGCCGCGATCTGCAGGGGCATGGCGTGAGGCGCGTGGGCGAGGTCGGGGCGAATGAAGATTTCAAAATGCCCGTCCGCGCTGAGCCGGTTGTCCCAGCACTCGCCGATCGCCTTGCCCTTCGCACCCCTGCTGGTGAAGCCGATCGCCACGCGCACCCGGTCGGGCAGGGGAGCGTCCAGCGCCTCGAACAGCGGAGCCATGCCCGCCGCTACCCGATTGAGCCAGCTTTCCCGGTTGTCCTGATCCATGCCTTACTACTCCCTTCAAATCGTCTGACCGGCGATGGCCAGGCCATCGGCCGGACACGGACGCCCAAGAACGCCGGCGAGAGAGGGGGGCAGCGGGAATCGACGGGGTGGAGCGGCCGCAGCGCAGCGAGGCACGGCCCGTCTATTCCCGTTGCTGGGGAGAGGGGGGCGGAACGTCCTCTCCCCGCTCAACAAACAACATACCGGCGCCAGCGCCGGCACCTTGCCCCGCGAGATCCGCGCGAGCGGTTCTCGCCCGCCATGTGGATCGTCACCTTGGGCCAAGACCGCTTGCGGGCTTGGGGAGCGTGAGCGACTAGAGCCACGGTGCCGCGTCAGCGGCAGGCGCTTAGTAACTTAATCGCTTAGTAGCTTAGTCATTTTGGCCATCAGGATTCCGGGCTTGAAAATAATGCTATTATGCATTACTCTGGCGCGACACGGAGGTATTAGCCATGACGACATTAAGCGTAACCGCGCGGGGCCAGGTGACTTTCCGGAAGGATGTTCTGAAGCATCTCGGCATCCGACCCGGTGACAAGATCAGACTCGACCTGCTGCCCGATGGGAAGGCGGAGCTGAAGGCCGATGAACCCGATGGCTCCTGGGACGATCTGCGAAACTTTTTCGCCGGAAAGACAAATGGCGCGCGGCTGTCGATTGAAGAGATCAATGACGCGATCGCCGAAGCGGGCGCTGCCTCCGGCATGGCCGGCATGGACAAGAAATGAAGATTACCGCTGATACGAATGTGCTGCTGCGCCTGGTCGTTCCCGGCGATGAGGCGCAGCAAAAGCTTGCGATCGAAACGCTCAAGGAAGCGGATTCCGTGGCGATCAGCGTCCATTCCCTCTGTGAACTCGCATGGGTGATGGAACGAAGCTACGAGGCGGCGCGGCCCGACGTGGCCGCCGCGATCCGCCGTTTTATGAACACGCGCAATGTCGTGGTGAACCGTCCTATTGTCGAAGCGGGCCTTGCTGTCCTCGATGCGGGGGGCGACTTCGCGGATGGGGTGATCGCGTTTGACGGCCGATACCACGGCGGCGAAACTTTCGTGTCGTTCGACAGGAAAGCGGTAAAGCTGCTGAAAGGGCAGGGGGCCGACGCCCTGCTACTGAAATAGCCATGAGGGCGATATGCATCCGCCACGGGGAAAGCACCGGTAACGCCGGCGTGCCGTGCCATGATCTTGCGACGATCGAGCTGACGGAGCACGGTCACGAACAAGCGCGCGCGGTCGCGGCGAGCTGGGCCGAAGCGCCCGCGCTTATCGTCACGTCCCCCTATACCCGCACCCAGCAAACGGCCGCGCCGACTATTGCGCGCTTCTCCAACGTGCCGGTGGAAGTGTGGCCGATCGAGGAGTTCACCTATCTGCAACCGGCACGGTGGAACGGCACGCACAGCGCCGAACGGATGCCCCACCTCGAACGCTATTGGACCGAGGCCGATCCTGCCTATTGCGACGGGGAAGGGGCGGAGAGTTTCAGCGCCATGCTACGGCGCTGCGATGCGGCGCTGGCCCGCCTCGCCGCCATGCCTGCCGGATCGCTGGTCTATGTGTTCGGGCATGGGCAGTTCATCCAGGCCGCGCGCGCGATCGTCGCCGACGTTCATCTGGACGATCGGGGCAAGATGCTTGGGTTCTGGCGCAAAGGCGAACCGCCCGCGATCAGCAATGCGGAACGGGTAGAATTTCGCTGGGCACGGGGCCGCTGGGAATGTGTGTCGGCCGGCGCTGTGTAATGACGGCAACACCTGATTTTCGGCATCGGTGAATGACTGAGACGCAGTGGGAAGCGGAATGGCAACATTGCGGTTTCAAGTACTTGATAACAGAAGGTGATGTCGTTTAGCGTATCTAAATGTCGCGAGCCAAAATTTTCATCTTGTTGGTTGTTGTCTTAACCCTTGTCGGAATAGCCGTTGTTGCATCTTCAGACCTCGTAGATGAGCACGAGCAAAAATGCAGAGAGAACGTCAAAATCATCGTACACGACGAACTTCTCTGGCAGCAGTTTCGGTCGCAAGCTCAGGCTGCTTACCAGAAGGAGGCAGCACAAATACCTCCTATGACAGGCCGGACTTACTACGTTGGAGTAGGTGAATTTACGGTTTCCTTCGGGAAAAATCGGACATATTTTCGGCCGTCCGCTAAGAATGAGATAGTGCGCAACGACCTTTTCATAATGAAAGGCGACAAGACAGTCGCTCAGATTGTGGATTTCACATATCAGTATGGAGGTTCCTTGGACGGCCCCACCTCATTCAACTGCCTACATCTTTATAAGGGAATGAGTGATTCCCATTCGTAATTTGCAGAGCACTAGGCGACGTCCAATCTTGGGTAACCGAAGTGCCTTGATGAGCGTCCGCCATGAGGCGCTAGCCGATTTACCCTGTCGTAAATCACTTGGCGAGCAGCGGATTTCGCCCGATTGTCGGCTTCATCCGCCGCCATTGGCATCGCCCACGCGCCTAGACCATGCGCCTTCTAGCGCTTTGCGATGGATCACGGCATGAGAAATCACAGTTGGGCTGCCTTCGATGGAGAAGGATGCTCCATCATGCGCCCACTGACAGGTCGCCGCAAATGATGGTGTATGGAATCCGTTGATTTCGCAGGATAGGGCAACATCCTCTGGCCCAAGAAGGTCCACGCTGAAAACATTTCTCCCTTGATCAAGACCAATCAACCCGGAGCGCTTATCCCGCGGGCCAGCACGGACTCTGCCGTCCGCAACTGCTGAACGCAATTCATCATAATGTTTCTTGGGTATCCCGCCATATCCTGCAAGAACAACAGCCTTGAGTGCTTGGCGCTCCGATTGCAATTTTGCCTCGGCCGAACCGAGAGGTAAAAGGAACTCAGAACGCGTACCGTCGGACGAGGTAAGCCGCCATTGTTCATTCACCTCCACTGGATGATTCAGAAATGACATCGCGGTTTGGAGTTCGCTTGCGCTCGCGCTAGCCCTCTTGTGGGATGCGTCTTCGCAACCAGCGAGCGTGCCCGCCAGCAAAGCGAATGTCGTCGTAAGAATGGCTTTCTTTATCACGAACAGCGGATAACACGCTATCGATCTGTCGCCAATCGACGGCCTTCCGCCTCCTCACTGACGCGGGAACCGCCTGATTTTCGGCATGGAAACTCGAATTTAAGTGAAGATTGTTATTCGAGCAATATGATTGAGCCTATTCAAATCGGAACTTTGGAAGGTCGCCTATGCGGCCACTTGGCTGCGGCTCTCGCCAATCATCTCGTAAAGGCAGAGGGTTCCGAAGGCCCCGCCCGCAAGGGCGACAGCTTTTGGCATAGTGCAATGACTGATTTCGAGTTTACCCACGCGGCTCTTGAAGCGATCGGCGTGTTTCCACCTGAAAAGCGCCCTGATGGCCGAACCGTAAATGCTTTCATCGTTGATGCGGAGCAAATGCCGGATTTCCTCGCCACGCATGACGTGATTGATAGGGTTTCAGAAATTCTTGAAGCGTTTGTTCGTGTGGCCTGCGGATATGGCGGTCTGCCTGATCGGGGTAATCGGTTCGACTGTCCCGAAAATTGGAAAGTCGCGATGAAATATCTCTCTCTTGCCGGGTATGCGGAACAAAGCGGCTCCCGCTTCCGCTGGACGGAAAAGGTCAAGCCAATGATGGTCGCGGCGAACCTTTGGGATGAAAAAGGACAGGCGCTGGATGAGTTAACCGAAACCGCGTTTAAAGCCGATGTAGAACGTGCGTGGCAAACTATGCCTGACACACTACGCGAAGCTATACGGTCCTCAAACATCGGCTTTATTGAGCTAGTGAAGGTGTTGGCGCTTAGTTGGAAGGACGGGCGCTGGAATGATTTCAATCGAGATCAGCCTATCGCGCTGACAGGGCAGATACCGCTCGCCAAGGCGCTAATAGACCGAGCGCAAGCCTTATAGCGTCTCTGCCGGCAATCACATGGCGGCGACGGATTCCGCCTGTTTTTCGGGCATGCAGCGCTTTTTTTTAACAAAATTGCGCTAAGCGCCATCCATTCTGACTACTAACATGCCCTTCGGAATCGACGCCATGACCTCGGAGAATTCAGCATGAGCGTTTCATTCAAGCACGTTGAAAACCAGAAGCTCTTTGAAGCTCGGATCAAGATCACCGAACTCTCTTCCGAAGAGCAAGTCGCGCTCGTCATGAATGATTACGAATCCGCGCTCGATGCCATTGCTGACAAGATGCAAGTGCAAGACATATGGTATTTCGGGATCACCCTCTCGCTCAAAAGGGGACTGATAAAGATAGTGACGCCAGGCATTTCGCTCCGAGCAGTCCGGATAATGGCGAGGGCAAGGAGCACGGCGTATGGTTCCGAGCGAAACCCATGGAAAGCCGTGTGCCCCGAATTCTGGCTCGCTGCGTGCCAGTTCCCGTCGTTGCACGATCGGATTTGCGCGACACTCAACAAGATCGAACACATGCTGGTGGCCGCGAGGGAGGCCGGGTCCTGCCGAGAGGGTCTTCGAGAGGACGATACGACGGCGTTTGCCGAGCCGCTCGTGTCGCTGCTTGCATTGCAAGATCTACGTTTTGTAGACGCCTATCGCAGGTTGATGAACCAGTGGGACATGCAATATGAAGTAGATCAACTCGAAGTAATCGACTTGATCGTACGCACGTACAAGATGTGCCCCGAAACAGAGCAACTTCTGTACGATCGTGCTACGATCAGCGCAGGCCAGAATGGCGAATCACAGATCGAGGATCTTTATCCCACACTCCAGCAGGCATATGGCGCGTTCACCGAGTCGCTGCTGTTCCAGCGGATTATCAACTGGCTACACGCCGAAGACATGAAAGAACGGCAGGAGGCATTTGTGTCTTACAAGGATACGGCATCAAGGATGCCAATCCCTGTTCTTCGGCAGCGTAACACCCCTCCCTTTCATTATAGCGATAATACCGATCTAAAGACTGCCGCGAAGACAATGTTCGCTGAGTTGGATCGGCAACACGCTTTGGCGAGCTTCCTGTCGCTATAGCGGGTCGGGGCACCCCGGGGAGGTATCCTACTCGGAATGTCTGCTTCTGAGCCTTTCCAGCTTTCTCACAAACGAACCTGTGACGAGAATCCCGTCGCGCCGATCGCGTTGACGATCGCCTTCGGGTTCCGCTTTCTCAAAACTACCATGCAGAGACGAGAAAACGGGAAAGCTTAGGGTGACGGCAATCACATGAATCTCAGGCAATCGTCACGCGGTTCCGCCGAAAATCCGGTGCGCACGGAATTGCGCGGTCCTGTGATCCCGTGGAATGTCCGAAAATCACTGTCGGATTGAGAAAGTGTCCGACAACGCCGGTGGCAGCGTTTTCCGTCAGGGGGCGTCGACGCTGATCTGGCACATGGCCGCAACCGCCAGCATGGTCCCGCGCCTTTCATGTGGCTCCGTCACCCTAGTCGGGCAGTAGCGTCGAAAAATCGCGTCTGGTTAAGATAGCAGCAATTGGCGGATTCGTGGGATCGGGTACGGACAATCGCTTTACGAACGATCCTGTTTGGCGGGGAAGCCACGCCAATTTGTGCTCTATTCCGGTGGTTATATCGTTGGCAGTGGTTTCGAGGAATATACGATTTATGCCAACTGCTTGCGGAGCGACTTGCTCCACGCTCTTGGGATCGTTGACATCATGGAAGCGAACCATCATCGGCCAATCGATGCGAGGGAGATCGGCCTTGGCACTACAAAACCAGCCTCCAAGCCTGCCGACTGCCTTCCAGAAATTTTTATGCCCTCCCGTGGGAATATCAGGGGCAAGGGCGTGCGTAACGGCGGAGATCAAGGATTCCCCATCCTCGGCTGGTCTTAGCAGAAGAAAAACCGGACCTGTTGGCGTTTCCAGCGTCAGCGCCTCGCCTTTGAGAAGCGAGCCGCCAGGCCTTTCCTCCGACAGTAAAACAAAACGAGTGTGTTCCGCCAGGATCTCATAGACGGCGCTGCCTGGATAATCACCTTCAACAGTCAGCCGATAGCGATAGGAGCGGCGCGCATAGGAAGGATTGCAGCCGCCAAGCGCCGCTGCTGTTCCGCCAGCGAAGAGACTTAATATTGCTCTCCGTGCGAACTTGCCGCCATCCTGTTCATTCATACGGTCGCCTGTAGTGATATATTCTTAAGAAATACGCCGCCTTCACGGAAATCAGGTGTTGCCGTCACCCGCCGCCGCTAGATCAACACCCGCTCCACCTCGTCGAGCGTCACGTCATCGGGCCTCCGATCGTAGAGCTGAGTGGTACGGGTCGAACTGTGGTTCGCCATCGTCGCGGCCGTCTCCAGCGTGCCGCCATTCTTCAGATAGGTGGTGATGCCGGTCGCGCGGAACGAGTGGTTGCCGATCGCGGTCCCGATCTCGGCCGCCGCCGCGCGCCGGCGCACCATCGCGAAAGCGTTCGCCTGGGGCAGGGGGGTGTCGCTGAGGCGCTTGGTGCCGCGCGCGATCGTGCGGAACAGCGGTCCCTTGCGATCCCCACGCAGCTCGCAGCCGTCGATATAGGCGGTCAGATAATCCTCAAGATTGTGGTGGCAGGGCATTTCATGGCGCTTGCCACCCTTTTCATGCAGGCGGACCCAGAGCCGCCGGTTCTGCATGAACACGTCCTCGACCCGCATCGCCAGCGCCGCGCCGATCCGCGCGAACGAATATACCATCAGCCCGATCAGGGCGCGGTCGCGCAACCCCACCGGCGTCGTTACGTCGATCGTATTGAGCAGCCGCCGCGCCTCGTCGGGGGCCAGCACCGGCGTCTTGCCGCGCCGGACGCTGTGCGCCGGTCCGCGCACCGACGCGGCGGGGTTCACCGGCATGATCTGGCCCGTCACCAACCAGTCGAACAGATGGCGCACGCCAGCGAGCTGCTGCTTGACGCTGGGCGCGCTCACCTCGTGCCCGAGCGCTTCGATCCAGGCTGCGACATGAAGCGGCTGCACAGCCCCAAGCGACGCCACGCCACGCGTCGCTACCCAAGCCAGAAAATCGCCCGCCGCGCGTGCATAGGCGCGCCGCGTATGCGGATTACGGATCGTAACGGCGAAGAACTCCAGGAAGCGGAGTTGTGCGCGCTCGTCGGCCGCCGCGACCAGTGCCGGAAGCGCCAGTGCGGGGGAGGGGAGGACGACGAGCTGATTCATGCTTGGCCGTGAGGTTCGGTGACGACGAGCAAGCGACGCTGGAAGCTGTCCACGTCGAACGCCAAGTGGTTGCCCTTCTCGATCAACGGTTCCTCGGCGGCACAGCGCACCAGGTCAGGGTGGATCATCTCCAAGCCCTGTTCACCCCCGTGTAGGGTAAAGCCTCGGCCGCCACGCTCATCAATGAGGCGGGCAAGCGCCGTCAACCGGAAGTCGATCGCTGCCGTCAATGGCCCGAGCTGGTCAGGTGCCACGCGATCATCAAGCAGGGCGAACACGCCACAGGACCGTGCGGCGAGATCGCCGCGATCTTCGGCGGGCATGGCCGCGTGCATCTGCATCACCTCGGCAAGCAGCTCCGCAGTAACGGTCACTCGATTCATTCGGTCCAAATATCCTGCCACGCGAGCCTCCGATAGTGTATGATAAAGGACATTATCACACATTCAGGGGACCATGATCGCCATGCCCGAGACGGCCTCGACACCGCCGCAGCGCCGCCCTGTCATCCGGACCGTAAGCTTCGATGAGGCCGGCGCGGCGATCGGCCGCTTGCTGCCGATCGCGCTGCCGCCCACGCGCGCGGCCGAGACCGGCGCGTCGGCCAAGGTCGCGGATTTTCTGTTGGCCTGGTGGAATGGCGACGAGTGCGGGCATTTCCCGATCCTGCATCTTTGCAACGTCGATGCCGTCATTGCCGAGGATATGCTGACGGTCATGGCCTATCTGGCGCAGGAGTCGACCACCTATGCCGATGCCTGGGGTTACCGCG
The DNA here is from genome assembly GCA_030824575.1 of bacterium. Taxonomy (GTDB): domain Bacteria; phylum Pseudomonadota; class Alphaproteobacteria; order Sphingomonadales; family Sphingomonadaceae; genus Sphingobium. The sequence goes on from JAVBXL010000027.1 coordinate 12,042, forward strand.
ACGCGATGCACGACCTTTGGGTGCGCTATCGCGGCGACCCCGCCGAGAGCGTTTAAACGTCTCCGAAGATCCACCGTAAAAAGGGATGCCGGCATGATCGAAAATGACGACGAGGCTTTTGCCGACAACTGCGCCGAGCGCGACCAGGCCAAGGCGCTGCGCGAGCAGGCGCGCGGGGGCGGGCTGCGTTTCGAGGTGTATCTACCCGGCGACATGGCCGATTGGCTGTTGGCGCAGGTCGAGCGGGGCCATTTCGTTGATCCGTCCGAGGCGGTGTTCGCGATCGTCCAGAACTTCATCGAGATGGAGCCGCACCGCGATTTGCGCGACGAGCTGTTGCGCCGGATATTGGACGAGTCGGTTGGACGCGGGCTTGAGGACGTGAAGGCGGGCCGCGTTCGTCCCGCCGATGAGGTGTTTGACGAATTGCGCCGGGAGCTGGCGAAGCCCCGCCGCGAGCCGGCCCGCTGGCAGAAGATCGCACGATGAACCAGCTCGCCCTCCTACCCTCGCCCGCGCTGGCGTTGCCGGCCTTGATCGCGGCGGCCGACGACGCCACGCGGCTGCGCTTCCTTGAGTTCTTCGCCGTCACCATCCGCAATCCGCATACGCGCCGTGCCTATGCGCGCGCGGCGGGCGACTTCCTGGCCTGGTGCGAGGCGCGCGGCGTTGCCTCTCTCGCTGGCGTGCAACCGCTCCACGTCGCGGCCTGGGTCGAGGCGCTGGGGCGCGAGCTGGCCGCGCCCAGCGTCAAGCAGCAGCTCGCCGGCGTGCGCCACCTGTTCGACTGGCTGGTAACGGGCCATATCGTGCCGGTGAATCCTGCCGGATCGGTGCGCGGGCCGGCGCATAGCCAGCGGCGCGGCAAGACGCCGGTGCTCGCCCCCGACGAGGCGCGGCGGCTGCTCGATACCATCGACGTGACGACGCCGGCGGGCCTGCGCGACCGCGCCCTGATTGGATTGATGGTCTATTCATTCGCACGGATCGGCGCGGCGCTCGCGATGCGGGTGGAGGACGTGTTCGTGCAGAATCGCAGGCTTTGGGTGCGCCTGCACGAGAAGGGCGGCAAGCGCCATGAAATGCCCTGCCACCACAACCTTGAGCATTATCTCGCTGAATATCTCGACGGGTGCGAGTTGCGCGAAGACCGCAAAGGGCCGCTGTTCCGCACGATCGCGCGCGGCACTAAGCGCCTCAGCGATACCCCCCTGCCCCAAGCCAATGCGTTCGCGATGGTGCGCCGGCGCGCGGGCGCGGCCGAGATCGGGACGGCGATCGGCAACCATTCGTTCCGCGCGACCGGGATCACCACCTATCTGAAAAACGGCGGCACGTTGGAGACGGCCGCGACGATGGCAAACCACAGCTCGACGCGCACCACCCAGCTTTACGACCGGAGACCCGATGACGTGACGCTGGACGAGGTGGAGCGGGTGTTGATCTAGGCGGCGATCGCCGGCGCACACGCCCAGCGGTCGCCATCCCAATGAAACCCTAGCCGCTGCGCGTTGCTGATCGCGGGCGGCTCGCCCTTGCGCCAGAAGGCGCGCATCTTGGCGCGCTCGTCCAGATCGGCGTCGGCGACGATCGCGCGCGCGGCCTGGATGAACTGCCCATGTCCGAACACATAGACGAGCGAAGCGGGCGGCATGGCCGCGAGGCGGGCCAGCGCCGCCTCGCAGCGCCCGAGCAAGGCGCGGAAACTCTCCGCCCCTTCCCCGTCGCAATAGTCCGGATCGGCCGCGCTCCAATAGCGTTCGAGGTGCGGCATCCGTTCGGCGCTGCGCGTGCCGTTCCAGCGCGCCGGTTGCAGATAGGTAAATTCTTCGATCGGCCACACTTCGACCGGCACGCCAGGAAAGCGCGCTATCGTCGGCGCGGCCGTCTGCCGGGTGCGGGTATAGGGCGACGTGACGATGAGCGCGGGCGCTTGCGTCCAGCTCGCCGCGACCTGGCGCGCTTGTTCGTGGCCGCGCTCCGTCAGCTCGATCGCCGCGAGATCATGGCACGGCACGCCGGCGTTGCCGGTGGATTCGCCGTGGCGGATGAAGATCGCCCGCATGTGCGTCATCTATCCGAATACCTCGCTATGCGAGCCAAGGCGCGCGAGGCGCAGCGTTTCGTCGTCGGGCTTGGCGTAGATCAGCACCAGATCGGGCTTGACGTGGCAATCGCGGTAGCCCGCCCAATCGCCGCTCAGATCATGGTCGCGGTATTTGGGATCAAGCGGCGTGTCGGTCGCGAGCGCGGCCAGGACAGGCAGAAGATCGGCATCGAGGGTCGCTCGATGCCGGCCCTTTGATTCCCGCTTGTAGTCGCGCTTGAACCGGGTCGAACGATCAATCGTCCGCACGGAGGTCCGCCATCAGCGCATCGACGCTGGCGAACTTGGTCCCCTTCCCCGCCGCCAGCTCTGCCATTGCCTCGCGTGTCGCGGCGTTCGGAACCTTGACCTCGAAAGGCAAGCGCCGTTCGTCGGCGATACGCAGCATCAACAGTCGGATAGCGTCGGAGATCGAAAGGCCCATCGCGCCCAGCGCGGCGGTGGCGCGTTCCTTCGTCGTATTGTCGATCCTGGCGCGGACATAGGTGTCGGAAACAGCCATTGGGATTTCCTTCTGAAAACGTAGTCCCAACGTAGTCACAAAATCTGATTTTGGCAATGGGTGCGGTGATTATGCGCCTGCCGCTGACGCGGCATCGTGGCTCTAGTCGCTCACGCTCCCCAAGCCCGCAAGCGGTCTTGGCCCAAGGTGACGATCCACATGGCGGAAGCGAGATCGCTGCGCGGATCTCGCGCAGCAATGCCGGCGTGCGCCGGCGCCGATCCTGTTTGAAGGGGGAAAGGCGGTCCCGGCCGCCTCTCCCCCGCAACGGGATAGACGGGCCGTGCCTCGCTACGCTGCGGCCGCTCCACCCCGTCGATTCCCGCTGCCCCCCTCTCCCGCCGGCGTTCTTGGGCGTCCGTGTTCCGGCCGATGGCATGGCCATCGCCGGACAGGCGATTTGAAGGGAGTAAAGACGATGACCCACGAAACCCGCGAAAGCTGGCTCAATGCCGTGGCGCAGGGCATGGCTCCGCTGTTCGAGGCGCTGGACGCCCCCCTGCCCGACCGCGTGCGCGTGGCGATCGGCTTCACCAGTAGAGGCGCGAAGGGCAAGGCGATCGGTGAGTGCTGGGACAACCGGCTCAGCGCGGACGGGCATTTTGAAATCTTCATCCGCCCGGACCTAGCGCATGCGCCTGACGCCATGCCCGCGCAGATCGCCGCCATCCTCGCCCACGAGCTGGTCCATGCCGCTGTCGGCATCCCGGCAGGGCATGGGAAGGCGTTTAAACGGGTCGCGCTTGGGCTGGGCCTTGTCGGGCCGATGCGCGCCACCACTCCCGGCGACGCCTTACTTGCGGCCATCGCACCGATCCTTGAGGCCGCTGGCTCCCTCCCCCATGCCCATCTCGACACCGGCGGGGAGTCGACCGCGCCCAAGAAGCAGAAAACCCGGATGCTGAAATGCGAGTGCGCGACGTGCGGCTATACTGTGAGGACCGCGCGCAAGTGGCTGGAATTGGCCGGAGCGCCGCTTTGCCCGATTGAAGGGCACGGGATCATGCAGCATGAGCCGCTGGACGCCGACGATGACGAGGGTGGTTAAGCGTCCTCCCCCTGCCCCTTTCATTCAGGCACGGCTTGCACTATGCCCACATGCAAACATGCGGTCATGTAAGGATATTCACATGCCAACAATCGCCATTATCAGCCAGAAGGGTGGTGCGGGGAAAACCACCCTCGCCCTGCATCTGGCCGCCGCCGCCGAGGATGCTGGCCATACCGCGCTGGTGATCGACCTCGACCCGCAGGCGACAGCGAGCCAGTGGGCGGCGTGGCGCAAGGATGCGCCCCCGGTCGTGATCGACAGCGCCCCCCCTCGCCTTGCCGCCAAGATCGAGCAGGCGAGGGCGCAAGGCGCAGCGTTCATCGTGATCGACACCCCGCCCCATGCCGACAGCGCCGCCAGCGCCGCCGTCGAGGCGGCCGACCTGGTGCTGATCCCATGTCGGCCGAGCGCGTTCGACCTGGCCGCGATCAAGACGACCGCCAGCCTTGTGAAGATGCGCGGCAAGCCCGCTTTCGTGATCTTCACGGCGGGAAGCCCGACCGCGCCGCGCATGTATGAGGAAGCGACGCAGCTTGTGCAGGATTATGGGCTGGACGCCTGCCCGCACCGTGTTGCGGATCGTGCCGCGTTCCGTCACGCGGCGGCCGAGGGGAAAACCGCGATGGAGATCGAGCCGGACGGCAAGGCGGCAGACGAGGTGCGCCAGCTTTACAAGTGGACATGCGAGCATGTAAACATGCAAGCATCAACGAAGCGGAGGGCCAGCGCATGAGCCGGAAGGGATCATTGCTTGCATTGCGGGATCGCGATCCCGCACCAACGCCGGCGTCGACCGAGCCGGAGGGAAGGGCGGCCGCGCTGACCGCCCGCAGCACTGGCGTAGGCACCGGCAGCAGTTCGAGCAGCAGCCCGGTTGCGCCGAGCCGTCAGGGCAAGAAGGCGATGACGGGCTATTTCAGCCCGGAAATGTCGTTCGCCATGCACATGACCGCCCGCAAGCACGGCATGAGCTTGCAGGACGCGATGGCCGAGGCGTTCAACGACTGGCTCCGAAAGATGGGGGAAAGTCCTGTAGGCAAGTGAGCATGTTCACATGCAAACATATAGCTTAGGGGAAAACTCATGCCGTGCTAATCGTGTCCGCCATCTTCGCACTGGTGATGATCGGATTGTCCATCCGGGCAAACGCCCGTTTCCGGCAGGAAAGGAACTGCCGATGCAATAGCGGCTTTCACGATCAGAGCCGCTTTCCAATTTGGTGAATTGGTCCGCACCTCGCGTTCTAGCTCTCAGCTTCACGCCCTTCCTTGCGATCTGTGTGCTGGGGCTGTTCAATGTTGCAGCGATGACCCTAACGCCGAGGCCGGGGCAGGAGGGGATGCTGTTACCGTCCCTGATCTTTATTGGAGGCGCGTTCGTGGCGGCCCATGTTTTCCACCTTTGGTTGATCGGAAGGAGCCTGGGCCGAAGTTAAACTCAATGTCGTCATGTTCACATGCAAACATGGCAGTTAACGCCACGACACTGTCGGGGGTTGAGTAGCAACGGAACAGAAAACCTACATAAGGCGCGACCTCACGCGTCATCAATGCCCGTGGCGCCGGGATCGCGGAGCGGTCGAAGCTCGCCGCGCGCGACCATTTCGGGA
>JAVBXL010000192.1 GCA_030824575.1 bacterium
GGCTGTGCGGATCGTTTTGTCCGCACATAATATCTCGATCTCGCAAGCATCGATTTCCGATATGCCCTCGGCGCGCGCGAGCCATAGATCATTCCAAAGTCGGCGGGTTTCTTTCCTATGATGTTCACGCGGATAGGCACCGTCGATCCAGTCGTCGACAGTTGGGAATGCCCCTTCCGGATAACCGAAGGTTTTCGTGAATGCCCGGTTGAGAAATCTGATCTCTCCCTCGGGCAAGGTAGCCCAGGAAAGGGGGATCGGTAGAGCATCGAGAATGATATGCAAGTCACGAAACGACAATGCACCTGCCTTCGCCGCACGTTCGAGAAACTCCTTCATGGCTCACCTATTCTGTTCGGCGCATGCGCGCTCTCATAGCTCTAAAGCAGGAATAGCACAGTTGACCTTTAGATTTTATTCCACTGTGCCTGGCACCTAATTGATGACTGGAAAATTGATACGAGGCCGCATTTTTCCCAGTCACATCATGAGGTTGATCCTGCAGCGTCACTCAGCGACCTGCATTTTGTCGTGATCGGTCAGCTGAGTTCGTCGATCTGCGTGGCCCTCAAAAGGCGGAAAAGCAGACCTCGACGCTGGCCGAGCGGCCCGGCGCAACCTTACCAGCCGCCCCCCAGCGCACGATAGAGCTGAACGGTTGCCGTTCCTTGTGCGATGCGGGTCTGTTCCATCTTGTCCTCGTCCGAGAGCGCATCCAATCGGGCCTGCAACACATCGCCCAACTGCGTGCGTCCGGCATCGTACAATATCGCCAGCTGGTCGGCGCGTCGGCGGGCCATGTCGGATGTACGGATAAGCCCGGCCAGGCGTTCGTCCAGCCCCGCCCGAAAACCATAAGCGGATTCAACTTCCTCGAGCGCCGACAGCATGGCCTGGTCATAATTGGCGAGAGCAGCCTCAAGTTCGGCATCGCCCGCCTTGACACTGGCCTGCAACCTTCCGGCATTGAAAAGCGGCATCGATGCGGAAAGGCCGACCAGACCTCCGGTTCCGCCATAGCCCGGCAGGCCGCCCAGTTCGATATGCCCGTTCTGCCCCAGAAAATGGATGGCGAAGCGCGGAAGCAGATCGGCCTTCAGGCTCTTGAGGCGCGCCGCACGCGCGTTCACCAGCCATGATCGCGCCGCGACATCAGGCCGGCGATCAAGAATGTCGGAAGGAAGTTGCCCGGTGGGCGCATCTGGCGTCTCAAAAGTGGCGGAGGCGACCATATCCGGCGCCTGTTCGGGGACGTCGCCCGCCAGCACGGCCAGTCGCCGCTTGCGCGCATCGACGAGGGATGTGAGGGCCGGGCGGGAGGCGCGCAGCGCCTCCAGTCCATTGCGGGCGCGGGTGACATCGGCCGCTGTCGCGGCGCCCGTCCGCTGCCGGGCGGCCGCATAATCGACAAGGCGACTGGCCGTAGCCTCGCTGCGATCGAGGACATCGAGGCGCCGCCTCAGCCCCTGCAGCTGCTGATAATTTTCGACGACATCGGCGGCGACCATGAGCCTGACGCCATCGGCCGTTCGTGCGGTGCTTTCGGAAAGCGCGCGCGCCATTTCGGCGTCGGCATGGCGTCCACCGAACAGGTCAGCCTCCCAGGTGGCTCCAAGACCCACCAGATATCCACTGCCGCTGTTTCCGGACAGCGACGGCAGCATGGCCTGCCACTTGTCATCGATCCCGGCATCGCTCTGACTGGCCCACGCTGTGCCATTTGCGGCAACGGTAGGATAAAGCGCCGATTCCGCGACAGTGACTAGCGCACGCGCGGCGGCGACATGGGCTTTTGCAGCGCGGATATCGGCGTTTGCTTCGAGCGATTTCTCGACCAGCGCATCAAGAGCGGGATCGCCCCACGCCGTCCACCAGCGGTCTGTCCCGGTTATTGCCGCGTCGTTCGCCGCCGCCGCATCCAGGCGATTGGGCGGAGTGATGCGTGGCGCGTGCGCGGGCGTGTTCGGGACGCTGGCGCAAGCGGTGAGCAGCAGCGCGAGCGATGGAGGAAGCAATTGGCTATGCATTCTGATTTTCCTGGGTGATGTCATCCATGACCTTTAGCCCTGCCTTGAGAGCATCGAACGGAAGCGGCTGACGGCCATCGCCACGAAGAACACGCCCGAGCCGCAGATGATCGCGAGTTCCGGCAGGATCGTTCGCACGCCCGCGCCGCGATAGAGGATCGCCTGGGAGAGGCTGACGAACTGGGTGGTCGGCAGACATAGCGCAATCGTCCGGATCGCCGAGGGCATGCTCTCGAGCGGCGTTGCCGCTCCCGAGAGCAGATAAGCGATGGCGTAGACGGGCACTGCGAAGAGCCCGAACTGCGGCATGGATGGCGCGAGCGTTGCCATCCACATGCCGAGCGAGGTGACCGAGAAGAGGTAGAGAAACATCGCGGCAGTGAAGAGCAGGAGAGATCCGGTCAGCGGCACGCCCAGAACGCCATGAACGACGAACCAGAGGGACGCGATCGAGGCCAGCAGGATGACGAGGCCGTTGGCAAGGATCTTGGCGAAGGCGATCTCGCTGGCGCGCACGGGCATCACCAGCAGATGCTCGATCGTGCCATGCTCACGCTCACGGATCACCGCCGCGCCGACGAGGATGATCGAGAGCACCGTCACGTTGGTGACGATCTGCATGACCGAGGTATACCAGGCCGACTGGGCGTTGGGATTGAAATGCATCCGGCTTTCGACCTGGACCGGCAGCGCCTCCAGGAGGCCCCGGGCATGGAGGAAGTCGAGCGTTTCCTGCGCGAATATCTGCTGGAAATAGGCAGCGCCCAGACCTGCCTGCGTCATGGCGGTCGCGTCGACGAGAATCTGGACGGAAGGCGACCGGCCCGCGAGCGTATCGGCTTCGAAGCGGGGCGGGATTTCGATGACGAAGATATATTTTCCGCTGTTCATCGCAGGGCCGATCGCGGATCGCTCGATGTCCTCGGGTGGTTTGAAATAGGGCTGCTGGATGGCATCGCGCAGCCGGCGCGACAGTTCGGAATGATCCTCGTCCATGATCGCGACCGAAGCGTTCATGACCTCTGCGCGTACCCCGTTCGCAACAAGCTGGATCGCCACGGTGAAAGCGAAGAGGATAAGCGCCATCAGCGTCACATCCTTCATGACACTGCGCAGTTCCTTGCCGCTCAGAAGCGCAACGTTGAGAATCCAGCGCGTCATTTCTCCTGCTTTCCCAGCATCAGGCGTGCGCCGCCCACGAAGAGGAATGCGAGCGCCATCAGGGCCAGATAGGCCTGGCCGAAACTGGCCATGCCCAGACCCTTGGTGAATGTGCCGAGACTGACGATCTGGAACCAGGAGGAGGGGAAGGTCAGCCCGATGATATGGCTCGGGCCTGTCAGGGTGGAAACGGGGTAAAGGAGCCCGGAGAAGTTCACCGACGGAATAAGACAGATGAGGGATGTCGCGAAGATGGCGGCGACCTGCGAGCGCACAAAGGCCGAGATCATCAGCCCCAGCCCGGTGACAGACAGAATGAAGAGGAACCCGCCGATCAGAAGGGCCGGCAAGGACCCCTTGAGCGGTACTCCCAAAATGAAGACAGTCACCAGGATCAGCGTCACGAAACTGATCATCGCAAGAAGGGCATAGGGCATCTGCTTGCCGACCAGGAATGCGCCCAGGCTCGCCGGCGAAGCGTAGAGATTGGTGATCGAGCCGATTTCCTTTTCGCGCACGACCCCAAGGGCCGTCAGCATCGCGGGAATGAGGATCATGCAGAGCATCAGGACGCCCGGCGCCATGGCGTAGATGCTGCGAAACTCCTGATTGTAGATGAAGCGCGGTTCGATTGTGGACGAGAGATCAGGCACAGCGAAGGGCTGCGCGGACCGCAACTGGTCCATTGCGTAGCGAAGGAGAACAGCCTCGGCATAAGCGCGGGCGTTCGACGCGGGGAAAGGACTCGCGCCGTCGATCCGCACGTCGACCGCGGGCCGCCGCCCTGCGGTCAGATCGCGTCCGAAGCCGGGGGGTATGTCCAGCACCATCTTGGTCGATGCCTCGCGCAGCGCCTGATCGGCGGCCGCGTCGCTCGCAAGTTCGGGCTCAACCCGGAAATAGCGTGACCCTTCAAAATAAAGTTGCAGGTCACGGCTGGCGGCACTGCGGTCATGATCGAGAACGGCAAGGCGGATATTCTGGACGTCGAAGGAAATGCTGTAGGCTGCAATGCACAGCAGGATGATCGGGCCGATCAGCGCGAAGGCGAGCCGGATGCGATCGCGCATGAGTTCGGTCGCTTCGCGCCGGGCAAAGGCCCAGGCGAAGCCCGGCCAGCTGCCGGCAGCGGTTGGTAATCGCGGCCGGCCGGGAGCCGTCGATCGCGCACCGGCGGCAGGAGTGGACGAAGCGACCGAAGCATCGACCGGCAGATGGGCGGAAGCAGTCGGCGCTTCGTCATTATCCTTCTCGAGGACAGCGATAAAAGCATCCTCGAGCCGCTGCGCATCATATCGCTGTGTGAGTTCCGTCGGCGCGCCGACCGTCAGAACCCGCCCGCGATGCATCAGCGATATGCGGTCGCACCGTTCCGCCTCGTTCATGAAGTGGGTGGAGACGAAGATCGTTACCCCTTCATCGCGCGAGAGGCGGATCAGATGGCGCCAGAACATGTCGCGCGCCGCCGGATCGACGCCGGACGTGGGCTCGTCCAGGATCAGGATCTCGGGTCGATGGAGGCAGGCGGCGGCGAGTTGCAGGCGTTGCCGTATGCCGAGCGGCAGAGCGGCGGGAACGGCATCGGCATGGGCTTCGAGCTCGAACTGGGCAAGCGCGGCCGAAACCAGTTCGCCTGCCTGCTGGCGTGGCACGCGATAGAGCCGCGCATGAAGGACCAGGTTCTGGCGAACCGAAAGCTCTTCATAGAGCGAGAAGGCCTGCGACATATAGCCCACGCGCATGCGCGTCTCCATGTCTCCGGGGGCGATCGGCCGCCCGAAAAGGCTGGCCGTTCCGTCCGTCGCATCGAGCAGGCCGGTCAGCATCTTCATGGTCGTGGTCTTGCCGCAGCCGTTCGAGCCCAGAAAACCGAATATCTCGCCGCGTCCGATGCGAAAGCTCACATGATCGACCGCTACGAAATCACCAAAGCGCCGCGTCAGATCATGCGCCTCGATTGCCGGCGCTTCGCCCTTGTCCTGCCAGGCCGGCACGACCAGCGCGTCGCCCGATGGCCGCTTGTCTTGCGGAAGCAGGCGAACATAGGCGGCTTCGAGCGTATCCGCGCCCGCGTCACGCATGATCTCGCGCGTATCCCCTTGCGCGATCACCTTGCCATCGTCCATCGCCACGAGGTGGCCAAAGCGCTCTGCCTCTTCCATGTAAGCCGTGGAGACCAGCACGGTCATGTCCGGCCGCTCCGCGCACATCGCATCCACCAGTTCCCAGAACTGCCGTCGTGAAAGAGGGTCTACCCCCGTGGTGGGTTCGTCGAGGATGAGCAGATCCGGATCGTGCACCAGCGAGCAACACAGGCCCAGCTTCTGCTTCATGCCGCCCGAAAGTTTGCCGGCGGGCCGGTCCGGAAAGGGTGCAAGCCCCGTCGCGTCCAGCAAGCGCCGCATATGCGCTTCCCGCTCGACTGCAGACAGTCCGAAGAGGCGACCAAAGAAGTCGATATTCTCGCGGACGGAAAGCGTCGGGTAGAGATTGCGACCAAGCCCCTGGGGCATATAGGCGACGCGGGAAAGGAACTCCTCCCGCTTGCGACGCTCGGTGAGATCGAAGCCGAGAACCGAAAGACGTCCCGTTTGCAGCTTTTTCACGCCGGATATGAGGCCGAGCAGCGTCGACTTGCCTACGCCATCGGGCCCGACCAGCGCGGTGGTCTTCCCCTTGGGCAGGGAGAGCGAAACCTCGTTCAGGGCGATGATACCGCCATATCGATGCGAAAGGCTTTCGATCCGTATCGCCTCTTCGGGGAGGATCTGAGCGGGCGGGATCATTTGTCGATCTTGGTGAGGTCGGGCCAGGGCTGGCGCGTATCGGTGCGCACGAACCCGTCCGCCGTCATGCCGGCTTTCAGCCTTCCGTCCAGGCCACGGGCGAGATCAGGCGCGATCTGCAGCTTCACCCGGTAGGACAGGTTCTCGCGTTCGCTGGCCGTCTCGACGAATTTTGGCGTGAACTGCGCATCGGGCGCCACGAAGCTGACGCGCGCGGGAATGGCGTCGCCAAAACCCTGCGGAAGAATGCGTGCCTCGTCGCCGATCCTGATCTTGCCGGCGACCGAAGCGGGCAGGAAGATGGTGAGCCAGGCATCCTCGGCATTGACCAGCGACACGATCTTGCCGCCCGGTGGCAACATGGTTCCAGGCTCGACGATCCGATATTCGACGCGCCCGGGCGTCGGTGCGATGATCCGCAGGTCGGCAAGGCCGGCTCTGGTTTGCGCGATCAGGGCGTCGGCCTGGGCAATGGCCGAGCGTGCCTCGCCGACACCGCCGCCCGCCGCCTGGGCGCCACCTTGCGCAGCACCCAAGGCCAGGCGACGCTGCTCCAGCTCGACGTTCGAGACCATGTCACGCTCCCGCAGCTTGCCGGTCTCGACCCAGTCGATGCGGGCGAGCTGAGCCTGACTGTCCCGCGCGGCGAGCTCCCCTTGCGCGCGCATGAGGGCGGATACTGCCTGTTCGCGCTTGGCAAGCGCTCCGGCGAGTTGGGTTTTGAGGTCTACATCATCCTGCCGGGCGATGACCTGCCCCGCCCCGACGAGATCACCTTCATGGACGTCAAGCGACATCAGGCGGCCAGGATATTTGGCGGCAATATCGGTGCGCGTCATCTCGAGACGGCCGTTGCCGCGCACGATGGTATCGGGGAGCTTGTCGGTGCGTCCAAACATCCACCACAGCCCGAAAGCCAGGGCGATGAGGACGACGGCCAGAATGGGAATGACGATAGGGCCCCGCAGCTTCACGCTATACCTCCTTGAGCGTTCATCGCACGAGCGCCACGCCGATCCGCAGGCGCGTCACGTGCTTGTTATAGTCGAGCAGATTTTCGCCATAGCCGGTGAAGCCCTGGCCGAAGAGATAGAAGTCCGGGCCTCCGCCCAGGATACGCCGGAACGGGTAGGAGAGCTCGGCGGTCAGAGCTCCCTTGCCGCTACCCAGGTTGAGACGGGTAGAAGCCGAGACGCGCAGCCCATCATCCTCGCTGGCCTCAATGAAAAGCCCGCTATTGCCGCGATATCGGCGAATGTCAGGATTGTCCGAAAGGTTTCCGAGATAGAGCCACAGCCGCGGCGCGATCGTCAGCCTTCGGTCCTCGCCGAGCGAGAAGCCGGCCATCGGGGCCAGATAGAGCATGTTGAGGCTGCGCGAGGCTGCGCCATCGCGTCCATTGGACTCATGGCGAAGGCCGATCTGGCCGCTGATCGTGGCCTTATCTGACACGGGCAGGGCAGGCGAGAGATAGAAGAGCTCGGGTTGATAATCGATATTGCGGAAGGGCGAGGATTTCGCCGCCACGTCCCAGAACATGCGCTGGGTATAGGCGAAATAGAGGCCGTCGATCAGCGAGGGAGAGCGGTCCATCCGCGCTCGACTTCCGAACAGCTGATATTTGAAACTGATCTGGATGCGTGCGTCGGTGTTGGTGCCGGGGCCATAGACCGCATAGATCGGTTCGTAGACCGAGAGATTGGGGATGAAAGCATTGCCCCGGGTTCGGTCTGTCGGCGATGGTGTGACGGAGTCTGGCGATATCTGCGGAGAGGTCGGAGGCGTGAGCGAGGGCGCGGCAGTCAGGGCGACCGGGGCAGAGCGGTCGGCCTCAGGATCGACGCCGATCGTCAGGAGGATTTGCTGCGTTGACCAGGAGGGAATGGACAAGGCCGCGCCGTCCATGACGTCCTGAAAGTCGATCCGGTAGCGCGCCGCCGCAAAGCCATTGGCCCGGATCGTCAGAACCGCAGCCTGTTTTTCGCCTCGTTGCAGCCAGACCTTTCGATACGTGCCGTTGCTGACCAGATCGGCCGCAACCTCGTCGGGAAGGCGAACCTCCTGCGCGGCCGCCCCGGCATTGAGAACGCGCACATCGACAAGGATATGTCCGCTCTGATCGCGGTTGCCTGCGCGCTGGACGACATACTCCAGAGCAGCTTGCGCGTGCGCCTGCGACGCCAGTACGGCGCTGGCTGCGAGGGCAAGAGGGGCAGCCCGAACGATCACGCGAAAAGATGCTGCCCGTTATCGACCGGAATGATCGTGCCGGTGATCCGCTTCGCGGCATCGCTGACGAGGAAGGCGGCCAGCGCGCCGACGTCGCTTACGTCAACCAATTTTCCTGCGGGAACCTGCGCGGCAGCCCGATCGAGCAACTCGTCGAACCGGTCGATTCCGCTTGCGGCGCGGGTGGCAATCGGCCCTGGTGAAATAGCGTGTGCCCGAATGGCTTTGGCGCCCAGTTCCGCGGCGACATAGCGCGTTGCGCTTTCCAGGGCCGCCTTGACGGGACCCATCAGGTTATAGTGTTCGACCACCCGCTCCGAACCATAGAAGGTCACGCAAAGCAGGCATCCGCCCGTTGCCATCAGCGGTTCGGCGAGCTTCGCCATGCGAAGGAAACTGTGGCAGGACACGTCCATCGCCGTCGAGAAGCCTTGCGCACTGCTGTCGACCACCCGACCGTGGAGATCCTCCTTCGGCGCGAAGGCGATCGAGTGCAGCAGGAAATCGAGGCCACCCCAGCGTTCTTGCACCTGGCCGAAAAGCGCCTCGAGTTCGCCGGGGATGCGTACATCGCACGGCGCAGTCCATTCGACGCCGAGCTGGTCGACGACAGGCTGGACCCAGTCCTTTGCCTTTTCGTTGAGATAGGTGGCGGCAAGCCGGGCGCCGCACCGGGCAAATGCCTCCGCGCATCCTGCCGCGATGCTATGTTCGTTTGCGATCCCGATGACGAGGCCGCGCTTGCCGGTCAGATCTACAAGCGGTGTCATTGGGCGGTCTCCTGCAGCAGGCTGAGCGTGTGAATTGCGATCATGCGTTCCTCGTCGGTGGGGATGACGAGGGCCTTGATCCGGCTCTCGGGGGCGCTGATCAGCGTCTCACCTGCAGCATTGGCGCGATCATCGATCTCAAGGCCCAGCCATTGGAGCCGGCGACCAATAAGACTGCGCATGCCCGCGTCATTTTCGCCGATGCCAGCAGTAAAGATGATCCCGTCCACACCCTCCAGCGAAGCGGCAAGGGCGCCGGTGTCACGGGCTACCCGCCAGGCGAAGAGATCAATCGCTTCTTTCGCTTCGGGTGCGTCGCTCGCGGCAAGCGTGCGCATGTCGCTGGAAATGCCCGACACGCCCAGAAGGCCCGATTGCCTGTAAAGCATATCCTCTATCGTCTTGGCGCCCATGCCCATCTGCGTCATGAGATGCAGCACGACACCGGGGTCGAGACTGCCCGAGCGGGAGCCCATCATCAAACCGTCGAGCGCGGTGAACCCCATGGTCGTGTCGACGCTTTGCCCCGCCGCCATGGCGCAAAGGCTCGCGCCATTGCCCAGATGTGCGGCGATGACCTTGCCCGAGGCCAGCGCCGGGTCGATCGCGGCGAGGCGCCGGGCGATATATTCATAGGAAAGGCCGTGAAAACCGTAGCGACGGATGCCCTGGTCGTGAAGCGCACGGGGGATTGCGAAACGAGAGGCGAGGGCTGGCTTGTCATGATGGAAAGCGGTGTCGAAGCAGGCGACCTGAGGCAGGTCGGGATCAAGCTTGGTGATCGCCCGGACGGCAGCCAGGTTATGGGGCTGATGCAGGGGCGCCAGCGGACAAAGTGCTTCCAGCTTGTCGATCAATTCAGAATCGATGCGCCGCGGGACGGAAAATTCTGTGCCGCCATGGACGATGCGGTGTCCGATGGCGGCGATCTCATAGCCTTCAAGTGGATGCTGCATCGCCCAGGAAAAAAGATCGGCCAGCAAGTCGGCGTGGGTAAGGCCTGCGCCATCCGGCCAGGTGCGATCGAGCAGGATCGTACCGTCCGTCCTTCGGGCCTTCAGCGCTGGCACTATCCCGATTTTCTCGATCTTTCCGCCGGCCGCGAGTTGGAGGCTGCCTCCCGGCTCCATGGCGAAGAGAGAGAATTTGATGCTCGACGAGCCGGAATTGAGGCTGACGACCGCCTTCATGCACTCTTGCCCCCGGGCAATCCAGGGGCTGCCGGCGTCACGGCGCGCGCCATCAGCACCGCCACTGCGCAGGACGCGAGACGCGTGCGCAGGCTGTCGGCACGGCTCGTCAGGATGATCGGCACGCGCGCGCCAAGCACGATACCGGCCGCGTCGGCGCCGCCCAGGAATGTGAGCTGCTTGGCCAGCATGTTCCCGGCTTCGAGGTTGGGCACGACCAGAATTTCCGCATGGCCCGCAACTTCGGAAACGATACCCTTTTCCCTGGCCGCGGCCTCGCTGACCGCATTGTCGAAGGCGAGGGGTCCATCGAGAATGCCGCCGCTGATCTGCCCGCGATCCGCCATCTTGCAGAGCGCCGCCGCATCCAGCGTCGAAGGCATTGCCGGGTTGACGGTTTCGACCGCAGCGAGGATCGCGACTTTGGGCGCCTCCATGCCGATCACATGCGCGAGATCGATGGCGTTGCGGATGATGTCGGCCTTTTCCTCGAGGGAGGGGGCGATGTTGATAGCGGCATCGGTAATGATGAGCGGTGTCGGCCGGCCAGGCACGTCCATGACATAGGCATGGCTGATCCGTCGTTCGGTGCGAAGGCCTGTAGCGGAAGAGACTACCGCGCCCATCAGTTCATCCGTGTGCAGTGATCCCTTCATGACGAGCTGCGCTTCGCCCGTGCGCACCAGTTCCACCGCCTTGGCCGCTGCGGCATGACTGTGCGCCACCGGCACGATCCGGAAACCGTCGATCGCGCGCGAGGCCGCAGTGGCTGCGGCCTTGATCTTCGCATCGGGCCCGATGAGGATCGGGGCGATCAATCCGGCTTGCGCCGCATCGAGCGCCGCAGTGATGGCGGCTTCGCTGCAAGGATGCACGATCGCCGTCGGGACCGGATCGCTACCACCGGCAAGCTCCATCAGCCGGCGATATTTGTCATGATCGTTGAGGCGAACGTCCGGCAGCTCCGCGCGCGGGCGCAGCACCTTTTCGCCGGGCGCGATCACCTGGGCCTGGCCAGTGATGACATCCTCGCCATGCTGGTTGGCGCAGCGGCAGTCGAGGATCAGGATTTTCTTCTCCGCACGCTTCTCGACGACGGTGACCGAGGCGGTGATCGTGTCGCCCGGTGCGACGGGGCGGCGGAAGCGCAACGACTGGTCCAGATAGATGGTGCCAGGACCGGGTAGTTGCGTTCCGAGGACGGCGGAGATGAGGCCGCCGCCCCACATGCCGTGGGCAATGACGTGGCGGAACATGTCGGTCGCGGCATATTGCGCGTCGAGGTGAGCCGGATTGACGTCGCCAGACACCAGGGCGAAAAGCTGAATGTCTTCCGGCTCGAGCGTTCGTGTGACCGATGCGGTGTCGCCAACTTCGATTTCATCGAAGGTGCGGTTTTCGATCATCGCTGGACCGGCCATCGCTCAACGCTCCTTCACATAGTGGCCAGGTGCCGGATAGAGCGCGGGATATCCCTTGTCGGGCGATCCCATCGGGGGAGGCGGGACGGGCTCGCTCGAATGGTCGACCAGCCATTCGCCCCAGGCGGTCCACCAGCTTCCCTCATGCGGCTCGGCGCGCGTAAGCCATTCCTCCGCGTCGAGCACGGGGCCGTCTTCCACACGATCGAGCACGCTGTAGCGACGCCCCCTGTGGCCCGGCTCCGATACAATGCCGGCATTGTGACCGCCGCTTGTCAGCACGAAGCGGATGGAGGCCGGGGAGAGCATGTGGATCTTGTGGACCGACTTCCACGGCGCGACATGGTCGCGTTCGGTTCCTACGATGAACATCGGTTTGCGCAGCGCCGACAGGGAAATAGCCCGGCCGTCGACCTTGTATTTGCCTTCGGCCAGATCATCATCGAGAAACAGACGGCGCAGATACTGGCTGTGCATGGCATAAGGCATGCGCGTGCCGTCGGCGTTCCACGCCATGAGATCGTTCATGGGCGCACGCTCGCCCATCAGATATTCGGTGAGGATCCGCGACCAGACGAGATCGTTCGAACGCAGAATCTCGAACGCACCGCCCATCTGGCTGCTGTCGAGATAGCCCCGGCTCCACATCATGTTCTCGAGCAGATTGAGCTGGGACTCATCGATGAAAAGGCCAAGTTCTCCGGGTTCGCTGAACTCGGTCTGGGCCGCGAGCAGGGTGACGCTCGCCAGCCTGTCGTCGCCATCGCGCGCCATTGCGGCTGCGGCGATGGACAGCAATGTGCCCCCGAGACAATAACCCAGCGCGTGGATATGCGCGTCGCCGCAGATCGCGTGGATGGCATCGATCGCTGCCATCGCGCCCAGCCGTCGATAGGCGTCCATGTCGAGGTTGCGGTCGGCGCTGCCCGGATTGTGCCAGGAGATGGCGAAGACCGTGTAACCCTGGCCCACCAGCCAGCGGACCAGCGAATTGTCCGGCGAAAGATCGAGAATATAATATTTCATGATCCAGGCGGGCACGATCAGCACCGGCTCCGGATGGACCATCCCGCTCGTCGGTTCATACTGGATCAGTTCGATCAGTTCGTTGCGATAGACGACCTTTCCTGGCGTCGCGGCAACAGTCTCGCCAACCGGGAACGCCTCAACTCCCGCCGGTGATTCCCCTCGTGCAAGGCGGCTCATGTCCTCGAAAAGATGCTCGATGCCGTCGATGAGGCAGCGCCCGCCTGTTTCGACGATCCGCTTCTGGAGCACGGGATTCGCCGCGATAATGTTCGTCGGCGCGACGATGTCGAGGATTTGGCGGGCCGCGAACGCAACCATGTCTTCATGATGACGGTCCACGCCCTTTATGCCCGTCGTGGCGGCGTGCCACCATTGCTGGGTCAGCAGAAATGCCTGCACGAGAAGATCATAGGGCTGTTCCCGCCAGGCAGGGTCGTCGAAGCGGCGGTCCTGGGGCAGCGGCTCGATTGCGGGAAGGGTGTCGGGATCGCCGGCGCGCCGGGCTGCATAATCAGCCAGTCGCATATATTTGCGACCCAGCTTGGTAGCCAGTTGCAACTGCCTGCCCGGAGAGATGGCGAGATGGAGCGCCCAGTCCGACCATGCCTGAACAAGCGTTGCGGGAGACAGGCCATGCGTTGCCTGAGCCACCATCGCAGCCGCTGCGTGATCGAGCGTCTCGGCGAGGCCGTCGAGGGGGTCGGTTTGGTGTTCATCGATCGACATGCTCAATCTCCTGCGGCGGCAGAGCGGCAATGCCTGCGAGCAGGCGAGTCCCTCTGCTGTGTTTCTTTGCGCAGGCGCTCGGCAGCCTGCAGAAAGGTTAAGTACCTCCCCTTTGAGGTTCACCGCGGCGGAGCGCATGGCTCGCCGTGGAGCAAAGTCTCGACGATGGTCTCTGCGATGAGAATTCGGGCGGCGTCCTCAGGGATCTCGGGAGCAAGCGATCGCAGGACAGTAGGAAAGCTGGCGGGTTGATTGGCAGCGGCGCTCAGCAACGCGAAAAAGAGCGCAGGGTGACTGGCCCTGATTATGCCCTGAGCGATTCCGGCCTCGTAAAGCGTCCGACAACTTTCATAGGCAGGATGGATCAGTTGTTCCGTAACCAATGTCGACCGCTCAGACCTATCCGCTGCGTGCCGAACGACAAAATCCCTCACATAGGGATGGTCCGAATAAAAATAGATTATGCGCGTAATCGCGTCGCAAAGTCGGTCATGAACCGAACGGCTATCGTCTGAGGCAATCTTGGAAATTTCCGCGATTATTCCGGTCGTGCTCTGTGTTATCGCTTCCAGGCAGGCTTTCCAGAGTTGAGCTTTGCTTCCGAAATGCACGCGGATGAGGTTTTGACTGACGCCAGCGGCCGATGCGATTCCTCTCAGATCTGCGCGCTCGAACCCGTCATGCGAAAATGCGCAGATGGCAGCCGCCAGCAATTCCTGTCTGCCACCAACCATATCCTTCTGCCTGCGGCCTCGGGGCGACGGGAGAGGATGAATGGCGACTTCTGTCGGCATGTAGACTCCATGATATGTTCAATTGAACATATATTATGGGTTGCACTTGCACAATGCCTGTTCGGCCGAAAAATCGAACGATCAGCAGAGGATGGGCGAAGCGCCTCTGAAAATACGGCAGTCCCGCTGGTGAGTGATCGCGACGCCTGGCGTCGATCAGACACCTTTACCACGCAGTGCTCGCTCCCATCACAACCGGGCCGCCGGGGCGACGAGTTCATAACCGAACTGCAGCGCCTCGCGGCTCCGCATTGAGCGCGATCTCAAGAATATGGAACAGAGTGGAGAGGCTGCGGAAGCTGAAGCCCGCACGCCCCGAGCTTCGCCTCGCTCGAAGAGGTAACGCAGCGGCCGAGGTCATCGGGCTATCCGTTCATCCTCGCGGCGACCGGGCGAACCCAAGCCCAGCGAAACTAGCCGACTCTCGTCCGTCTCGGGAGGCGCCACGGTCGCTGCTTCCCGCTGAGGGTGTCGCACGGAAACCGAGTATCCATACTTGAACGATCGTTCCCGAATCGCTATACATGACCTATGGCAAGACCTCGGGAATTCGACACGGATGCTGCCCTGGACGGTGCGATCACCGTGTTCAGCGAGCATGGATATGAGGGCAGTTCGGCGCAGATGCTCGTGGACGCCATGGGCATTGGGCGGCAGAGCCTCTACGCGGCCTTCGGCGACAAGTGGCAGCTCTATTGCGCGGCGGTGCGGCGCTACGGCATGGGCGAATGCGCGGCGCATTTCGAGGCGCTTCGCAGCGGCGCGCGCGCCATTGACGGGATCGGGGCCATGCTGCGGCGCGTCGTGGAGACAGCAGCCACGCCCTGTCTCGGCGTCGGCTCGACCTGCGAGTTCGGCGCATCGCGGCCGGACCTTGTCGATATCCATGCAGCACTGGGCAGGACATTGCACATGGCCATCGCCTCGCGCATGCGCGACGCGCAGCGTGAGGGCGATGTTGCAGCCAGCCTCGATCCCGAGGCTCTCGCGCAATTCCTGATCGCCAATATCGCCGGGATCCGCGTCGCCGGGCGTGGCGGCGCCGACCGATCAACCCTGGCTGCCCTGCAGGAGATGGTCATGCGCGCGCTGCGCTGACCCCTTTTTTGACCAATTACTGAACGATCATTCAAGATAGGAGAAAGACATGCGAGCAGTGGTGATGACCGCGACCGGTGGCCGCGAGGTGCTGGAGCAGATCGAGCGACCGGAGCCTGTCGCCGGGCCGGGCGAGGCGCTGGTCGAGATCGCGGTTGCCGGGGTCAACTTCATGGATATCGGCGTGCGTCAGGGGATTGCCTGGACTGACATGCCCAATCCCTAGATCCTGGGCGTCGAAGGCGTCGGTCGAGTTCTGGCAGTCGGCGAAGGCGTCGAGGCTGTTCAGCCCGGCCAGCGTGTCGCCTGGGTCTATGCGCCCGGCAGTTATGCTGAGCGGGTCGCGATCCCGGCAACGACGCTGGTGCCGGTTCCCGATGCGGTCGACGATCGAACGGCGGCCTCGATCATGATGCAGGGGCTGACCGCCAGCCATTTCGCGACCGACTTCTATCCGGTCCTGCCCGGTGATATCGCCTTCGTTCACGCTGCGGCAGGAGGTCTTGGCCTGCTCCTGACCCAGATCATCAAGTTGCGCGGCGGCCAGGTGATCGGTCGGGTCTCATCTGAAGAAAAGGTCGCCACCGCCCGGGAGGCGGGCGCCGACCACGTCATTGTCGATACGGAAGGGCGATTTGCCGAAGAGGCCCTGCGCCTGACCGATGGAGAGGGCGTCCATGTCGTCTATGATGGATCGGGACCGACAACGTTTCAGGGTTCACTCGACGTCCTGCGCCGGTCGGGCACCTTCTGCTGGTATGGCCCGGTGCTGGGTGGGCCAGGGCCACTCGATATCATGAGCCTGCCCAGGAGCATCAAGATCGGCTACGCCGTCTTCTTCGACCATATCCATACCCCGGAACTGCTTCGCAAGCATGCCGCGCAGCTCTTCCAGTGGGTCGCGGACGGCAGGCTCAAGGTCCGGATCGGCGGCGAATATGCCCTTGCGGATGCGGCGAAGGCCCACGCGGATATGGAGAGCCGCAGGACCACCGGAAAGTTGGTGCTGATCCCGTGAGCGCTCGGGTCGCCATGGTGTTCGGGGGATCGCGTGGCATTGGCGCCGCCATCGCAAACCGGCTCGCCGGAGATGGTTTCGATCTGGCGCTGACCTATGTCTCGCAACCTGATCGCGCCGCTGAGGTTGTCCAAGCGATCAACGGCCTGGGACGCAGCGCCATCGCGATTCAGGCTGATAGCGCCGATGCCGATGCTATCACCGCATCAGTGGCGCATGCGGTCGATCGGTTGGGCATGCTCGACGTCGTGGTTGTCAATGCCGGCGTCCTTCGCCGCGCGACAATCGAGGCGTTCACGCTCGAGGATCTCGACCTGATGCTCGACGTCAACGTGCGCGGCGTCTTCCTCGCCATCCAGGCTTCGACCGCGCGCATGCGCGATGGCGGGCGCGTGATCACGATCGGCAGCAACACCGCTATTCGAACTGGCTCGCAGGGCAGCAGCGTCTATGCCATGACCAAGGCCGCCGTCGCGACCATGGTCAAGGGCGTCGCTCTCGACCTCGCGCCCCGGCGTATCACGGTCAACAACATCCAGCCGGGACCGATCGAAACCGATCTGACGGCTGCGATGGTTCCGCGCCTGCGCGACCTCATTCCACTTGGGCGGGTCGGCAAAGCGGAGGAGGTCGCGTCGCTCGTTTCCTATCTGATTAGCCCGGCGGCTGGTTACATGACGGGTGCCAGTCTGACGATCGATGGCGGGTATGTGCTCTAGCGATCGCCACGAAATACTGCAGTTCGGTCGATGACGACGAGAATTGCCGGGCGCCCTTCTCATGATTGACGTTCTGCGCATTCTCTCAATTCTATTGGACGTCGACTGGGTAAGGCATCGCCCTTAA
>JAVBXL010000035.1 GCA_030824575.1 bacterium
TGCCCCACCTCAACCCCGGCCTGATGGACGCGGCCGACTATGCCCTGCTGCGCCCCCATGCCGCGTCGATGGGCATCATGCTGGAAAGCAGCGCAGATCGGCTGTGCGCGCGTGGCGGCCCGCATTTCGGGTCGCCCGACAAGGAGCCGGTGCGCCGTCTGGCCACGATCGCCGAGGCGGGCCGCGCCAAAGTGCCTTTCACCACCGGGCTGCTGATCGGCATCGGCGAAACCCGCGACGAACAGGTCGACGCGCTGGTCGCCATCCGCGACCTGCATCGCCAATATGGCCATATTCAGGAAGTCATCATCCAGAATTTCCGGGCCAAGCCGGGCACGCGGATGGCCGATCATGCCGAACCCGCGCTCGACGATCATCTCTGGACGATCGCCGCAGCGCGGCTGATCCTGGGGCCGGAGATGACGATCCAGGCGCCGCCCAACCTGCACGATCAGGTCGATCTCGCCCCACTGATCCGGGCCGGGGTGAACGACTGGGGCGGGGTGTCGCCGGTGACGCCCGACCATGTAAATCCCGAAGCGCCCTGGCCCCATCTGGAGACATTGGCGCAGGCCACCCGCGCCGCTGGCCGCACGCTTTCCCAACGCCTTGCCATCGGGCCACGTTACGCGCTGGCGGCGCAGGATTGGGCCGCGCCTGCGGTCGCGACCCTTATCCTGCGCGCGATCGACGGACGCGGCCTGCCCAAACCCGACGACTGGGCCGCCGGACATGGCGACGTCGCACCCGCGCTGATCGGCGGCGATGTAGGCCAGGCATCGGTGCAGGCGCTCCTGCGCCACGCCGAAGCGGGCGGGCGCCTGAGCGAACGCGCCATTGTAACCCTGTTCGATGCGGAGGGGCCTGACCTTGCCGCCATCATCGCGCAGGCCGACCGGCTGCGGCAGGAGACCATCGGCGACACGCTGACCTATGCCGTCAACCGCAACATCAACTACACCAATATCTGCCTCTACAAATGCGGCTTCTGCGCCTTTTCGAAGGGCAGTACGAAGGCGATGCGCGGCCCGGCCTACCGGCTCGACTATGCCGAAGTCGGACGGCGCGCGGCGGAAGCCTGGGATCGCGGCGCAACCGAAGTCTGCCTGCAAGGCGGCATCCATCCCGACTATGATGGCAACACCTATCTGGCGGTGCTGAAGGCCGTGCGCGACGCCGCGCCGGACATCCATATCCACGCCTTCTCCCCGCTGGAAGTGACCCATGGTGCCCAGACGCTGGGCCTGCCGCTGGAGGATTATCTGGCGCAGTTGAAAGCGGCGGGCCTCTCCACCTTGCCCGGTACAGCAGCCGAGATACTCGACCCCGAAATCCGCGCGCTCATCTGCCCGGACAAGGTCAGCGCCGACGAGTGGATCGAGGTGATGCGCGTCGCCCATGGTATCGGCCTGCGCAGCACCGCGACGATCATGTTCGGCCATGTCGAGGGGTATCGCCACTGGGCGCGCCACCTGCTGCGCATCCGCGCCTTGCAGGAACAGACCGGCGGCTTCACCGAATTCGTCCCCTTGCCCTTCGTCCATATGGAAGCGCCGATCTGGCGGAAGGGGCTGGCGCGCTCCGGCCCAAGCTATCGTGAGGCGGTGCTGATGCACGCGATCGCCCGCATCGTCCTGCACCCGCTGATCCCCAATATCCAGGTGTCCTGGGTCAAGATGGGGCCGGAGGGGGCGGCGGCAATCCTGAACGCGGGCGCCAACGACATGGGCGGCACCCTGATGGACGAATCGATCACCCGCGCGGCGGGTGGCGTCAACGGCCAGGAATTTGGCCCCACGCAAATGCGCGCGCTCGCCGCATCGGTCGGCCGCCCGGCGCGCCAGCGCACCACCCTTTATGATCCGGTATCGCCCCGGCAAACCCACATCACGGAGTCCCTATGACCGATCTCTTGCACCCCCTGAAGGACAAGGTGGCGATCATCACCGGCGGCGGCAGCGGCATCGGCCGCGCCACCGCGCTGATGATGGCGCGGCGCGGCGCGAAGGTCGCGATCACCGGTCGCACCGAAGCGCGGCTCGCGCATGTCGTTGAAGAAATCGTGGCGCAGGGCGGGCAGGCGCTCGCCGTCGCCATGGACGTGATGGAGGAAGCCTCGATCGCGGCAGGGATAACCAAGGTGGTCGATCATTTCGGCGGCCTCCATATCCTCCACAGCAACGCCGCCCAGACCGGCCTGATGCATGAAGACGCGCTGATCGCCGACATGGACGTCGCCTTCTGGGATCGCACCTTCGCCACCAACCTGCGCGGGTCGATGCTGTGCGCCAAACACGCCATCCCGCATCTGCTGTCGGCAGGCGGCGGGTCGATCGTCTTTACAGGTTCCGGCAAGGGGCTGGCGGGCGATGTCGACTATCCTGCCTATGGCACGACCAAGGCGGGGATGCTGGGCCTCTCCAAATATATCGCCACCCAATATGGCAAACAGGGCATCCGATCCAATGTCGTCGTGGTCGGGCTGGTGATGACCGAGGCGCTGGACGACAATATGCCGCCAGAGGCCCAGAAGCTGATGACCGAACATAATCTGGTCGATTATCTGGGCCGGCCAGAGGACATCGCCGAAGTCGTCGCCTTCCTGGCGTCCGACCAAGCGCGCTATGTCACCGGCGCATCGATCGTCGCCGATGGCGGCTTCACTTCCCATTCGGCGGTCTATGCGGACATGATGCGCTTTGCCGCGATGCAGACGGAGACACAGGCATGAGCCTTCCCGCTATCGCCATCGTCGGCGGCACCGGCAATCTGGGCGCGGCGATCGCCTGGCGCCTCGCCCGTGCGGGCTATCCCGTGGTCATCGGATCGCGCAGCGCGGACGGCGCGCAACACGCGGCGGCAGAGCTTGGCCACGGCCTTTCGGGCGCGACCAATATCGACGCAGTGGCGGGTGCCGACATCGTCATCGTCACCGTGCCCTTCGCGGCGCAGGACGCGACGCTGCGCGACATCGCGCCCCATGTTGTGGGCAAGATCGTCGTGGACACCACCGTCCCGCTGGTCCCGCCCAAGGTGATGCGCGTGCAACTCCCCGCCGAAGGATCCGCCGCGCTCCGCGCCCAGGCCGCGCTGGGCGAGGGTGTGACTGTCGTGTCCGCCTTCCACAATGTCGCCGCGCACAAGCTGGCCAAGGATGTCGATGTCGGCTGCGACGTGCTTGTCTTCGGCGATGACAAGGCGGCGCGCGGCCAAGTGGTCGCCCTTGCCGACGCGATGGGCCTGCGCGGCCTGCACGGCGGCGCACTGTGCAATTCCGCCGCCGCCGAAGCCCTGACCTCGATCCTCATCTTCCTCAACAAGACCTACAAGGTCGATGGCGCGGGCATCCGCATCACCGGCGACCTGATCCCGCCGACCGATTGAGCGCAACCCCTTCCGGGCGGAAGGTGCGACCGGTCCACCGGGCGCGCCATCCTGCCGGGCATAAACGATACAGGGGATAGAGGAATGAAGCTCAACATCGGCGTGCCCAATTCGATGCATGTGGCGGCGATGACCCAGCCATGGGAACATGCGCTTACCGGCGACGATATCGGCCGCGCGCTCAAGGTCGCCGACGATCTGGGCTTCAACAAATGCATGTTGGGTGAACATTTCATCATCCCGCAGGAACATGTCGCGCTATCGGGCGACCATTATGTCCATGGCACGGTGGCGCTCGCCTTCCTCGCAGGGCGCACGTCAAGGATGCGCGTCAGCTCGTCCGTCTCCATCCTGCCGCTGCAAAGCCCGATCGTGCAGGCCAAGGCCTGGTCCACGCTCGACTGGCTGAGCGGCGGCCGCGCGACCGCGCTGTTCGGCGTCGGCTGGCTGAAGGAGGAATTCGACATGCTGGGCGTCGATTTCCACAATCGCGGGCGGATGGCGGACGAATATGTGGCCGCGATCATCGAACTATGGACGTCCGACACCCCCACGTTCGAGGGCGAATTCGTCTCCTTCAAGAATGTCGGCTTCGCGCCCAAGCCGGTGCAGCAGCCGCGCCTGCCGATCTGGTTCGGGGGCGACGCGGAACCGGTATTGAAGCGCGTCGCGAAATTCGGCGACGGCTGGTCGCCCTTCCGCACCCCGCCGGAAAAATTCCCAGCATGTCTCGACCTCATCCGCGCCCAGCCATCCTATGACGGTCGCCCGATCGACCTGTTCTTCGCGCTGGAAATGCTCAATGTCGGCGCCCATCACGAAATTATGGACGATCCCCGCGCGCCCGGCACGCGCAATGCGCAAAAGATCATCGACCAGATCGGCTGGCTGAAGGATCTGGGCGTCAACGAAACTATCGTGCCGCTGCCACCGGGCATGACGGGCCTCACCGAATATATCGAGCGCCTGCACTGGGTAGCCGAAGAGATCATGCCCAAAGTGTGAGCATTGCCCACCTGCATAGTGAATCGGAGTAGATCATGACCCAATATGATGTGGTCGTCGTCGGATCGGGCGCGGCGGGCCTGACGGCGGCGCTGCGGGCCGCGGCTGCGGGCCTGTCGGTGCTGGTGCTGGAAAAGGCCGCGCATTTCGGCGGCACCACCGCCATATCGGGCGGGGGCATCTGGGTGCCGGGCAGCCCGCAGGCGCAGGCCGCCGGGGTCGATGACAGCGCAGCCATCGCCCGCCAATATGTCCTCGACGTCATCGGGCCAAGCGCCGACCCGGCGCTGATCGACGCCTATCTGGATGCGGCACCAGCCATGGTCGCCTGGCTGGAACGCCACAGCGCGGCCCGCTTCCTCCTCTCGCCGCCGAGCAGTGACTGGTATCCCGACATTGCCGGGGCCGCCGACCATGGCCGCCTGCTCTCGCCCCAGGAATATGACGGCAAGAAGCTGGGCGCGCATTTCAACGACCTGCGCCCCGCCCGCGAAGAGTTTAACGCACCCGGCGGCTTCATGATCGACCTGTTCGATCTGCCCTATCTGGCGGAGATGCCATCGGCAAAATCCCTGTTCCATTTCGGCAAGCTTGCCGCGAAATTCGGCGCGGACAAGCTGCGCCGCTACCCGCGTGGCACCCGGCTGACGATGGGCAACGCCCTCGTCGCCCGGCTGCTGAGGTCCGCGCTCGACGCGGGCATAACCCTGCGCAAGGACGCGGCGGTCGATCGCCTGCTGGTCGCCGACGGCCGCGTGACCGGCGTGCGCGTGGGTGGAGAGGATATCGCGGCCAAGGTCGGCGTGCTGCTGGCGGCGGGCGGCTTTTCCGCCAGCGAGCAATTGCGCAAGGCCTATATTCCGTTCGCGGAAGATCATGTGTCGATCCTCCCCTATGAAAATACCGGCGATGGCATGAATATGGGGCTGGAGGCTGGCGCGTCGCTGGATGGCGACAACCTCGTCAACGCGGTCTGGGCGGTCGTATCCACCATGACCCGGCCCGACGGCTATGTCGCCCGCTACGCCCATCTGATCGACATGTCGAAACCCGGCTGCATCGCCGTCAACGCGAAGGGCGAGCGGTTCGGCAACGAGGCGTCGGTCCATTTCGTCGAGGCGATGCACGCCACCGGCACCGTCCCCGCCCACATCATCGGCGACGCCCATTGCGTCAAAACCTATGGCATGGGCATGGTGCTGCCCGGCGGCGGCGGGCTGAAAAAGCTGATCGCGGCCGGCTATGTGATCGAGGCACCCACCCTGCGCGCACTGGCCGACAAGATCGGCGTCGATGGCGAAGGCCTGCTCGCAACCGTGGCCAAGATGAATCGCTATGCCGAAACCGGCAAAGACCCCGATTTCGGCAAGGGCGACACCCAGATCGACATCGAAATCGGCGATCCCAAGCATAAGCCCAATCCGTGCCTGGGCCGCGTCGAAAAGGCGCCCTTCTACGCGATCAAGATCCACCCCGGCGATGGATCGACCACGGTGGGGCTGAAGATCGACGCGCATTGCCGGGTGATTGGCACCGATGGCGCGCCGGTCGCGGGCCTCTATGCCGCAGGGCTGGATGCGAACTCGATCTGGCGCGGCAAGTCGCCCGCCCATGGCTGCAATGTCGGTCCGGCGATGGTGACGGGCTATATTGCGGGTCAGGCGATGGGAGCCATGGGAGCGGGGGCGCTGGTTCCCGCCTGACCGGTCAGGCGGGTTCGGTGACCCCGGCCCGCGCCTTTGCGGTCGCCACCAGCCGGTACAGACCGGCATTATAGTCGGTCATCTGCTCCATCGTCAGGTCGCGATAGGGCGTCATCGGACAGAGCGAATCCACCACGTCCCAGAAGGGCTCGATCTTCTCCAGCACCTCGTCCACCGGGCCGCAGGTCACGAACGCCTCGACCATATCGTCCGACACATTGCCGATCACCTTGGCGATGTCGCCATGTTCGCCCAGGCTCAGTTGGCAGGCCCGCGCCTGGTCGCCAAAGCCGATCGCCTCGAAAAACGGCTCATATTCCTTATAGCCCGAATAGGCGGCGACGGTCGCGCGGCTGTCGTCGATCGCCTTTTGCTTGTCGTCGTTCACAGCGATCCACGGCCAGGCGTTAATCTCTATGTCGCTGCGCGCGCGCCCATATTTCGCCAGCGTCGCTTCGATGAAGGGCAGCTTGCTGCGCGTATAGGCCGCTGACCACAACGCATGAACCATCAGCCCGTCGCCGACTTCCAGCGCCAACGCGGTCATCTTGTCCTGCAACGCAGCGATCCAGATCGGGATTTCCGCACGCACCGGGGGCGCCGTCAGCATCATCTCGCCAAAATCGGCGGAGAAATATTCCCCCTCGATCGGGTCGAGGCCGATATGCGCGTTGGCGATGACATAGCGAATCACCTTCACGCTTTCGCGCAAATGGGTCAGCAATTTGCGCTCCGGCTCACCATACATGCCGGTGACGCAACTCTTGATGCTGGACCCCAGCCCCAGCACGAAGCGCCCGCCCGAAATCCGGTCCACGTCCATCGCCGCGTAGGCGGTTTCCACCGGGCTGCGGGTGCCCGCGATGGCAACGCCGGTCCCGACCTTCAGGCTGCTGGTCAGCGCGGCCGTGGCGGCCATCGGCACAAAGGGCGGGCCATAGATCTGGAGCGAAAAACAGCCCTCGAAGCCGACCTGCTCCATCTGCTGGCCGATCCCGCCCATCATGGGGGCTGGCAGGGTCGGCATGACCCCCCACCAGCGGCGTTCGCCGCCGACGGCGTTGACGAGCTTTGGCATGAAGCATCCCGAAAAAACCGGGCGGACCATATGGGTCCGCCCTTCAGGGGGAGGGGGAAATCAGAACTGGAACAGTTCCTTGCGCAGGCCGATGATGTCGCTGCAATCGGCGCTCACATTGTCGCGATAGGCAAAATCGCCCTTCGCCTGACGATCGGCCAATTCCATCATCGCCATGCGATAGCGCTGCCCGGCCTGGTCGAACTTGCTGTGCAAATCCTTACGGTCGGTATGGCGCATGTAACGGGGGCTTTGCGGGGAGGTCATATAGCTGTCCTGCCGCGACACCTTATAGCCGGCCTTTGGCATGACATAGCTGAACATGCGCCCGGCATTACTGGTGTTCATCACCATCTCCATCCGCGTGCGATCGCGCGTTTCAGGGGTGCAGGGGTGGAACAGCGGCACGTCGTCGCCGGGGCTGAACCGGCCATAGGCGATCGCGCAATGCGACCGCAGATAGATGCGGATCACCTGCCGCACATTCTGGGTCGGCTGCTTGATGCCGCTGAAAAATTTCATCACCGGTGCAACCGACTTGTTGACGCAGGTGCGGACCATGGTGACAGTCTCACTGTCATAATAGGTCTCGATCGTCTCGCTGTCCGACCGCTCGTCGCCCACCACGTCGGCATGCAGAAAATCGGCATGGGTCAGGTCGATGAGGTTCTCCAGGCTGATCGGCGCGGAGCTTTCGAAACGTACCGTCGCCGTCATGTGCCGGGGCAGGCCACCCTTGGGCGGCAGGAAGGGCAGGCTGGGCAAATGGCGCGGATCGGCAGCCAGCGGATTGCCCAGCCAGATCCAGACCACGCCATAATGTTCCATCACCGGATAGCGGCCACGCGCGTCGGTATAGTCGCTCTTGTCACGCACCACGCGCTCATTGGGGTGGAACTCGCTCGCCACGACCACGCCATTGTCGCGCCACAGGAAGATAGGGTTGGAATAGACGGCGCGGCGCACCGGCTTGCCCGTCACCGAATAATCATGGGCGACCGGGAACCAGCTGTCGCGCATCACGATATTGTGCGGAACCCAGCGGTTGACGACATTCATGGCGATCGGGCTGCCACCGGCTGGCGGCGCGCTGTTGTCGTCATGGGATGTGGGGCGATCGGCTATGTCTAACATGGTCAAATCCTCCTTCAGGCCGCTACGGTCTGGTCGTGGGTGTCCTGCGGCGCGTCGAGCAGGGCGTTGCGCAAATCCTCGCCATGCAGCGATACGGTTGGCTTGGTGGTCCGCAGCTTCGATCCGTCGATGGACGACAGGACGGTCAGCGGATTGACCCCGCGCAGCATCGCGCCACGCAACCCCGGCCGACGCACGCCCAGTTCCGCGCGCCAGCGCACGGCGGTCACGCCGCGCGCTGCTGGAACGGGGGACAGGACGGCATGGAGTAGGTCGTTGAAGGCGTCGTCGCGCAGCGTCAGATGCGTCTCGCCGGTCAGCGGATGGGTGCGGGTCTGCAGCGTCAGCGGAAATTCTGCGACGAAATGCGACGGCCAGTGCAGCGGATGCCATTGGCAACTGCGCTCCATCACCAGCATCCCGCCCTCTTCATGTAGTTCGGACATGATATAGGGGCTGAAACGAACGCCCCGGATCGCCAGGATCAGCGCGGGGTCGTCATAGAGCGCATCCAGATATTCCTGGTGACTGCAACTGACGTTGACCGTGCCGATATAGCTATATTTGGGTTCCGCGCTCAGCGGCGCTTCCGCCTTGGGGTTCAGGCAGACGCGCACGAAACCCGCCTGCTCGCTCACGCCAAAGGCGTTGGCCTTGTAAAGCGGCGGAAATTTCTGCTGATCCTTCATGTTGGGGATCTCTTTCAGCCGCCCCGTCTCACCATCATAGCTCCAGCCATGATAGCCACACTGGATCAATCCATTATCGCGGATACAGCCCAGCGACAGCGGCGCGCGGCGGTGGGGACAGCGGTCCTCCAGCGCGCGGGCAATGCCCTGATGGTCGCGCCACAGCACCACCGGCTGGTCGCCAATGTCCACCGACAGCGGCTTTTTGGACGTGACTTCCTCAGACCGGGCGACGGCCCACCAAAGATCGGTATCGAGACTCATAGCGGTTATCCTTACTCCTGCGATTAAATTGACGTATGACAATTTATATGTCAACGTCTTTTCACTATGGATCAGCAGATGCTCGATCGACCCCAGCGCGCCCGTGGCCGCCCCGCCCTCAATGCCGTCCAGGCCTTGGATGAGGACCAGTTGCTTGGGCTTGCCTTCGCGACCTTCGCCGAACGCGGCTATGAAGGGACGACGCTGCGCGACCTGTCCAAGCGGCTGGGCGTCAGCCATAATCTGCTCAACGTCCGCTTCGGGCGGAAGGAGGATTTGTGGGTCCGCGCAGTCGATTGGCGCATGGCGCAGGCATCGCCCTTCGTCGAAGCCGCGTTCGACGAACCAGCCGATGCCGAAGTCCGCCTGCGCCACCTGATCCAGCGCTTCTGCCTCTGGGCGACCCGTAATGGCGACATCGTCTCGCTCACCAATGTCGAAGGATGCCGCTCGACCTGGCGGCTCGACCATATCGTCGAACATTTCGTGCTGCCGTTCCAGCGGCGACTGGACGATCTGCTGGACGCGGTGCGGCGGCGGCGGCCGGTGCATGACCTGTCGACCCCGGCGCTGATGGCGCTGCTGGTACAGGGGGTGGGCTTCTACTTCTCCGCCGTGCCGATGCAACAGCGGCTGGGTGCAGGGGGCGAAGTCGATGACGCCCATGCCGCCGCGCAGGCCGATCGTCTCGCCGGCTTCCTGCTCGCCGCGCTGCTGCCGCCGACTGGATGACCCGCGCCGCCCTCAATCTTCGGGTGCGATGGTGACGGTCATGCCCGACAGGGCCTGCGTCAACATGATTTGGCACGACAGGCGCGAAAGGTCGTTGCGATGCGACGATCCGTCGAGCAGGTCGCTTTCATCTTCCGTGACCGGCGGCAGGCTCGCGGCGACCGCGGGGTCGACATAGACATGGCAGGTCGCGCAGGAACAGCAACCGCCACATAGCGCCAGCAATTCGTCGAATCCGGCATCGCGTATGGCTTCCATCACCGAAATGTCGGCGGGCGCATCGATCGTCTTGCTGGTGCCGTCGCGGGTGATGACGTTCAGTTCGGGCATGATATTCCTCGTCTGGAATCGGAATGATCGACCAGCCCTATGCGCACGGACGCGCCGCCCTGCCTGCCGAAAGACAGGGCGCGACGCGCTCTATTTCACTTCGACCGCGACTGGAAACCGATCGAAATAGAAGCCGAAGAGCCGCCGCAATTCTTCGGCGGTGACATGGAAATCACGCTCCAGGTCATAGACGATCTTGCCCTTCGTCTGCTCACCATGCTCGGCCAGATAGACATGCAGGTCGGCCAGCGCCTCGTCGGTCAGGGGAATGTCGGCGATGCGGTAGATTTCCTTCAGGATCGGATCGGGATTTTTGATCCAGTCATGGAAATAGACGTCGATCGTCTGATCGGGCGGCAATATGTCGCGGTCCCGCACGCAGGCGCGCAGCAGCTTTTCATAGCGATCGGGCCAATAGCCCAGCGGCTCCTGTATATCGACCGACTTGCGAAACATCCGCGCTGCGTAAGTATACATCGTCAGTTGCGACCGGATCGACCCCACCGGATCGCGATGGGTGATGACGAAAGTGGCGTCGGGGAAAATCTTATATAGCGCGGGCAATTGCTCCATATGCTGCGGACATTTGATGACCCAGCGATTGGGGCCGTTCAGGAATGTCAGCACCTGCAAAGCCTTCTTCAGATAGGCATAGGTGCCCGACTGGTCGTGGCTCAGATAATAGTCGCGCCAGCGCGGCACCATTGCCAGCCATTCGATCAGGTAGGAGGAGAAATTGGGCGCCTGCAACTCGATATCCTCGCTGATATGGTCGGGCGAAAATTCATGCATGATCGCCATGTGCGGCAGGATAGACTCCATCATCCGCCACCCCTGTTCCGCCTTGGTCCAGCGGGGATTGGCGTCGTCGCTCGTCGGCACCTCGTCGGGCGCAGGCACCGGCGCGATCGCCTCCCACCAGGGCAGCGACCGGAAACGGCGATCGGCCGACAACAGCCCCAGCAGGTGCGTCGTGCCCGATCGCGGCAGGCCAGCGACGATGATCGGCCGTTCGATCGGGATGTCCACTATCTCCGGGTGGCGCCTGACGATATCCTCGATCCGCAGGCGCGTCGCGGCATAGCGGATCATCATCTGGAACAGGTTGGCGCGGGTGACGGCGGACGCATTGGCATCCTCGTCGATCGCCTGGCACCACACCGCCAACCGTTCGCGAAAATCCGCCGCGCCGAAATCCGACAGGCCAGTCTGCGCCTGCGCCGCGCCCAATATGAAAGCGGGCTGGAAGACGATCTGGTCCGCCGCCGCTTCGGCCCCGGCCATCACCTGTTTCTGAACCTCGGTCAGCACCGGATGATGCAGATCGGTGATATCGATGATGTTCCGGCGTGCGGCCACCTCTTGCGCGGGACTGCCCATGTCGCTCTCCTGTTTTTGATGGCGCATCTAATCGCGCCGACCCTGTCGTCGGCAAGGTGCGGGGCCATCGCCGCTGCGCCAATTGCTACGCCATCGCGCCAAAGGGTCGGGCCAGGCTCAAGCGGAGAGGATGGATGGACGCTGCTTCCCAAGTCTATGACCTGCCCGTCACGTCGGCTATGGATTGCACGGTCAACGGACGGATCGCCTTGCCCGGCGTCGTGATGGAACTGCATCATTACCGCTTTCGCGGGGCGCAGGCGGGCGTCTTCTCCTCGCCCCGCAGCTTTCTCGACCTGGCGCTGTCGCCTCGTCCCGGCCAGCCCTGCGGCGGCTATGACGCGCCCAGCAGCGCTCTGGGCGACATCCTCTACATCCCGGCGGGCACACCGCTGCACACCGCCTGGGGGGCGGGGGAACAGACGTCGATCTGCTGCGGCTTCGACGGCGCGGCGTTCGACGGCGACGACCTCCCCTTGTCGGACACGGCGTTGCAGGCGTCGCTCGACGTCCGCAGTCCGGCCGTGCGCGACGCGCTGCGCCGGATCGCGGGCGAAATCGCCGCACCCGGCTTTTGCAGCGACATGCTGGCGCAGGCGATATGGGTGCAGGCCTGGATCGACCTGCAACGCTATCTGCGCCTGTCAGTGAAGGAAGACGGCACGCGCACGGGCCTGTCCCGCGCGCAACTGCGGCGGATCGCCGATCGCATCGAACAGCCGGGCAAGCCCCCGTCCGTGGCCGATCTGGCGGCCGACTGCGGCCTGTCCACCCGCCATTTCTTTCGCCAGTTCCGCGCCGCCACCGGCCAGACGCTCACCCATTATGTCACCGATCGCAAGATCGACCGGGCCAGGCAGTTGCTGCGTCAGGCGGAACCGGCGATCAAGGTGATCGCCTGGGAATGTGGCTTCGACAGCGCCGCTGCCTTCTCCGCCGCCTTCCGCAAGGCGACCGGATCGACCCCGCGCCACTATCGGGAGGCGGTTTCGCGATGACATTGGCGGTATCGCGAAAGCCGGGCTGCTTGTCCCGATGCGCCGTCCCGCGCTCTATGTGGCCAAAGCGCCGAGCCAACGGCTAATAGGAGACGCACCGTGCCCGAAAACCTGTTCGACCTCAGCGGCAAGGTGGCTCTGGTCACGGGCGCCAATTCGGGATTGGGCTTCGGCTTTGCCCGGGGCCTCGCCCGCGCGGGCAGCGACATCATTCTGTGGGGCCGCCGCGCCGACAAGAATGAAGAGGCCGCGCAGGCGCTGCGCCACTATGGCGTCCGGGTCTTCGCCGACAGCGTGGACGTCGCCAGCGAACCGGCGATCGTCGCTGGTTTCGCCCGCGCGCTCGACGCGATGGGCCGGGTCGATACGCTGGTTGCCAATGCCGGCATCGCCAGCCAGGTCGCCTTCACCGACATGGACGTAGCCACCTATCGCGCGCTGATCGACGTCAATCTGGACGGCGCGGTCTTCACCCTGCGCGAAGCCGCCCGCCATATGAAGGCGCGCGCAGAGGCGGGCGATCCGGGCGGATCGCTCATCCTCTGTGGCAGCGGATCGATCTTTCAGGGCGTGCCGACCATGGCCCATTATGGCATCGCCAAGGGCGCGCTCAATTCGCTGGCCAAGGCGCTGGCCGCCGAACTGGGGCCGATCGGCGTGCGCTGCAACGTCATCGCGCCCGGCTTCATTGAAACCGAAATGACCTTCGCAGACCCCGCCATCGGCCAGATGCTCGCTGACATGGTCGCGGCCAAAGCGCCACTGGGCCGCGCGGGCAAACCCGCCGACCTGGAAGGCGCCGTCGTCTATCTCGCCAGCGACATGGCCGCCTATCACACCGGCGACACGCTGGTCATCGACGGCGGCAAGCTGTTCGCCAACTGACCGTCCGGCAGGTGCCGGGCCAGCCGCGATGCGGCTGATCGGGCACATCCTACAGGAGAAGCGCATGTTCGCCCGGCCCAACAGCCACCATAGCCAGATCGCCTATGTCACCAACGATCTGGCCGCCGCCATGGCGCGGCTGACCGCTGACTATGGTACGCCGGGCTTTTTCGAAATGTCGAACATCCAGCCGGGCGAAGACCCGGCGGGCAAGCCGGTGCTCAAGATCGCGCTGGCGCTGGTCGGCGGGGTCGAGGTCGAACTGATCGAACCGGTCGGCGACACCGCGCCGCTGTTCAGCGATGTCCTGCCCGGCGGCGATGGCCTGGCCATCCGCTTCCATCATATCGCTGCCCGCATCGACGGGCCGCTCTCCAACTGGGACGCGCATGTCGCCTCGCTCGACCTGACCACGCATCCGGTCGTGTTCGAAGGCGCGATCGGCGACATGCTGCGCTACATCTATACTGACGAGCGCGCGATGCTGGGCCATTATGTCGAACATGTCTGGATGTCGCCGGACCTGCTGGCCCAGATGCGCGGCATCGTGCCTGCCTACCCTCCATTGGAAAGCCCATCATGACCCTTGCCCTGTCCCGCCTCAACTTCCGCGATATCGGCGGACTGCCGACCCGCG
Source organism: bacterium (assembly GCA_030824575.1). Taxonomy (GTDB): domain Bacteria; phylum Pseudomonadota; class Alphaproteobacteria; order Sphingomonadales; family Sphingomonadaceae; genus Sphingobium. The sequence goes on from JAVBXL010000035.1 coordinate 14,220, forward strand.
ATGGCCGGCAGGTGCGACCCGGCATCCTGTACCGGTCCGAAGGCCCGGCCAGTTTTCTCGCGGACCATCATGCCGAACTGGCCGAACTGGGCTTTCGCACCGTCGCCGACCTCCGCTCGGACATGGAGCGCGAAAAGGCGCCGCACGACTGGTGCGGGGCCGATTGCCGTATCCTCGATCTCGACATGAACACCGACCTGCGCGCGCAGGGCGAAGATATGTGGATGACGCTGGGCCGCGACCCGACACAGGCCCGCGCCATCGCCGTGATGACCCATAATTACGGCCTTATGCCCCAGGCGTTCCTGCCCCATGTCGCGCCGATGGTCGACGCGCTGCTGGCGGGCGACACGCCGATGCTGGTCCATTGCACAGCGGGCAAAGACCGCACTGGCGTCGTCATCGCCCTGATCCTCGACCTGCTCGGCGTCCCGCGCGACGTGATCGCGGAAGATTATCGCAAGTCCGACGTCTTCGGCCAGAATCTGGCGATGTCGGGCCATCTGAAGGCTGATCTGGAAAAGACGTTCGGCTTCGTGCCCCCTGACGACATGGTCGCGGTGCTGATCGGCGTCCACGCCGATTTCCTGAATCGCGCGCTCGATGTCGTGGCGTCGCAATGGGGCGATATCGACGGCTATTTCCAGGCCGCGGGTGTGGATGCGGATCGCCGCGACGCGCTGCGGCAGATTCTCGTTACTGGCGGAGAATGAGATGACGGACACGGCAATCTACGAATGGGAACAGTTGCTCGACCAGCTGCGCCCGCTGGGCCAGCAGATGCGCGATCGCATCCCGGCGCGGCTGCATGACGACCCGCAGGTGATGCAGGAGGCCATGCGTCTGCTGCTGTCGGGCGTCCTGCGCACCACCAACGACGCGATCCTGCATGACCGCAGCCATCCGATCTTCGTGCCCGAACTCAATATCTGCCAGAATATCTTTCAGCCCAATGCCGACACCATCTACAAGGCGGCGTTGATCGAGAAGGGCGGCACCTACCGCATCCGGGGCGATCGCGGCACCGTGCGGATGCTGATCCTGGCGCAGCTTGGCCCCGACACGCTGCGCACCGGCCAACATCACCCCGCGCAGGACGCCAATGATTTCGACGATCTGGCGATCGGCCCGGATGGCGCGTTCGACGTCATCCTCTCGCCGACCCGGCCGGAGGGCCACAGCGGCGACTGGTGGGAACTCAAGCCCGACACCGAAAAGCTGATGGTCCGTATCGTCGGCTGCGACTGGGGCGTGGAGCGCGAACCGCGCCTGGGCATCGTCCGGCTGGACGCGGACAAGGCCGCCAAGGGCCGCCCGACGCTGGCGCAACTGGCGCATCGCTTCGCCGAAATACCGAAAACAGCTGCGGTCTGCGCCCTGGCCTTCCCCGACAAGGTGCAGAAACTGCGCGACGAAGGGCTCATCAACACGCTCAAAGTCGTGGACTTCTCGCAGATGACCGGCCTTGCCCGCCAATCCTATTATGAGGGCGCCTATGATCTGGCCGACGATGAAGCGCTGATTACCGAAGTACCGATCCCGGCCGATGTCGCCTATTGGTCGCTGATCCTGACCAATGACCTTTATGAAACGACCGACTGGTATCATAATCAGTCGAGCCTGAACGATGCGCAGGCGGTGGTTGATGGCGACGGCGTGTTCCGCGCGGTCATTGCCGCGCGCGATCCGGGTGTCCACAACTGGCTCGACACGGCCGGCTATGCCAGCGGTGCGATACAGGGGCGCTGGTTCAACAGCGACACGCGCCCGACGCCGACGATGCGCAAGGTCAAGCTGGCCGAGGTGCGCAGCCATCTGCCCGCCGACACGGCGCTGGTGACGCCAGAAGCACGCGACGCCGCGATCCGCGAACGCACATTGCGCGCCCATATGCGCGTCATCTGGTAAGGGAGTAAGCGATCATGAGCGACGCACTGGCCATGCTGCTGGATTATGAGGCGATCCGCCAGGTGAAGGCGCGCTATTGCCGCCTGCTCGATACCAAGGATTGGGACGGCTTCATCGCCCTGTTCACGCCCGACGCCGTCATGGACGTGCAGGAAGATACCGGAAACCCGCCGATCACCGGCCATGCCGCGATTCTGGAGCAGGTCCGCTCCGCCGTCATCGACGCGCAGACCGCGCATCAGGTCCACTCGTCCGAAATCACCCTGCAAGGCGACAGAGCTGACGTCGTCACCGCCATGCAGGACCGGGTGGTCTGGGCGCCAGGCAAATGTCCCATCCCCGGTGGCCAGTCGATCACCGGCTTTGGCCACTACACCGAACGCTATGTGCACGTGGACGGTGGATGGAAGATCGCTTTTCTCAAACTCACCCGCCTCACTGTCGAAGTGCATCCCACGCCTGTCCTTTGACAGGTTGCGAAGCGTCCCGCGCGCGGCAATCCTGTCCCTATAGATTTGAGAGGGCAGGATAGACGGTAGCAATGGAACCCGGTGCGCAGGCGTTGTTCGACAAGTTCGGCACCTATATCCTGCCCGGACGGGGTCAGCGATCCGCGCCGGGGCATAGAGGAAGCGCAGGAGGCCGAGCATATCGGCCTTGGCTGCGTGTGAATTTCCGAACGCTATGCGCTGAAGGAACCCGCCGTCCTTGCGGGCGCGGTGTCGCAGGCAACGTCCAAGATCCGCATCACCGGCACCATGTACGCGACGATGCGCCATCCCCTCGTCACCGCCAGCGTCGCGGACCTGATGCAGGATTCGTCAGCGAAATTCTGCCATTGACCAGATGGCGCGGGGCACCGGTAATGTCGTCATTATAGGGCGTGCCGGTGGTCGTGGGGTGATAATAGATTTTCGTCCGATAATCATAATCGCCCCGGATCGACAGCCGTCCGATCGACAATTACGCTACGTCCCATTGCGCAGATGCGCTGACCGTCGTTGTCGCGCCGACCAGGAAGCGGGCGCTGCCCTTTACGTCCACAATCTGGTTGGTGGTCGGATCGAGGATCAGGAACTGCTTATATTTGCGGTTGGTGTAGTCCAGATTGGCGCTCAGGGTCTGGGCATCGACCGGCTTGGCGGTGAGCTCGGCCTAATGCGCCTTGCCCGCATTGACGGTGAAGCCGACCAGGCCCGAATTGCTGTCCAGATCGTTGTGCGACTGTGCGTACTCCGTCAGATCGCAACCACAATTCGGTGAAGGACATGCGTTTTCGGTGGGCGTGGCGGCCTTTTTAGCGGATAATATGGTCGCCGACCTCGATGTCTAGATTGCTGCGGCGCGCCGAGTAAGCACGCCTATCCTGCCGATCCGCCATGCGCCATCGCCAGGAAAATGGTCAATGCAATTGGAAATTCTTCTGGGGGCATCGACATGCCGATCGTGCTCCTGGCGAGCACAGCCTCGATCCAACCGCCGCGCCGTAGCGAACAACATTATGACGAGCAATGCGACAGCGCCGCCCTCGATCGCACACCAAGTAACAATCCGCGTCGTTCGCGTCGCAGGCGCGGGGCTTCGACATCAAGCGTTGCCCGGCGCTATCACGACCTTGCCGACGGGGGGAGCTTCTCCGGCCAACAGGGATTCATCGGTCTGGAATTCAGCGGCCTCGAGCAGTAATGCGTCAGCCGCAACTCGGTTGCCCCGTTCAAGGACGAGCAGGTCTTCGCGCACCACCTGCCACCCGGCGATGCGAATGCGCACGCCATCGTGAATGACGAGCGCGCACGGAGCCGAAAGGTCGCGCAATGCTTCCAGCACATGTTTGGTGCGCGTCTCCTGATGACGGCTATAGCGATCGAGAAATGTGCAGATGCACATCGACCATTGTCATATATCCTTTGCTGTAAGGCTTTATGCCGCGTCAGGCCAACAGATGCTGGCCCCCGTCGACCGGAATGATCGTTCCGGTTATGTGACGCGCCGCATCACTGACCAGGAAAGCTGCCAAAGCACCGACATCGGCTATATCGACCAGGTGGCGTGAAGGCGTTGCCGCAGCAGCCCGGTCGAGCAATTCATCGAACCGATCGATGCCGCTGGCGGCGCGTGTCCTGATCGGCCCCGGCGAGATGGCGTGAACACGGATGCCGGCCGGTCCCAGCTCTGCTGCGAGATACCGCGTGGCGCTTTCCAAGGCGGCCTTGACCGGCCCCATCAGATTATAGTTCTCGACCACCCGTTCCGATCCGTAAAACGTGACGGTCAGGAGGCAGCCGCCCTGCGTCATCAATGGCTCAACGAGTTTGGCGGCGCGGATGAAGGAATGGCAGGAGACATCCATCGCCATGGCAAAGCCCTCCGACGAGCAATCAACGACGCGACCGTGAAGATCGTCCTTTGGCGCATAGGCGATCGAATGCAGGAGAAAATCGAGGCCGCCCCATTCGGAACGGACCTGGTCGATCAAGGCCTCAAGCTGGCCGGGCACACGCACGTCGCAAGGTGCCACCCAATCAACTTTCAAGCGGTCGGTCACCGCGCTCACGAACGGCTTGGCCTTCTCGTTCACATAGCTTGCCGCCAAAGCGGCGCCAGCGTCAGCAAAGGCGCTTGCGCACCCCGCAGCGATGCTGCTCTCATTGGCAATACCGATGATCAGCCCGCGCTTGCCTGCGAGATTCACTATCCCCGTCATTCCCTTGCACTCCCTGTTCTGGCTTGGTCGATCAGGGCGCAGCTATGCGTGGCGATCATATGCTCTTCATCAGTCGCAATGACGCGAACCTTGATAGCGCTCTGCGGCGTACTGATGACAGCGGCACCGCGCGCGTTAGCCTCGGGGTCAAGTGCGACGCCAGGACAGGCCCCGGCACACATCGGCGCGCACGGCCGCCGAATGTTCGCCGATGCCGCCAGTAAAAGCGAACCCGTCCAGGCCGCCCATCACGCTTGCAAGCGCGCCGGCTTCACGCACGATCCTGTATACGAACAGCGCGATCGCTTCGCAGGCGGCGGGCAGGTCGGGCCTCGCCTCAAGATCGCGCATGTCGCTCGAAAGCCCAGAGACCCCGAGCAAACCGGACTGTTCATAAAGCAGATTCTGGACCTGCGCGGCGTTGAGCCCTTTGGTCTGTTGGAGATACAGAATTACCCCAGGATCGAGCGCGCCGCAGCGCGTTCCCATCATCAATCCATCAAGGGCCGTAAATCCCATCGTTGTATCGATGCTTTGGCCATCGCGGATCGCGCACAGGCTTGCGCCATTGCCAAGATGCGCGACCACGAGCCTGCCGCTGGCCATGTCCGGGTCGATCTGCGCCAACAGCCGTGCGCCATACTCGTAAGACAGGCCATGAAAGCCGTAGCGGCGCACGCCTTCGGCCGCGAGCGCACGCGGGATGGCGAACCGGGTCGCCACGGCAGGCTGACCCGCGTGGAAGGCGGTATCGAAACAGGCGACCTGGGGAAGTTCGGGCCGCACGGCCCGAATTGCCCGGATCGCCGCCAGATTATGCGGCTGGTGAAGCGGCGCGAGCGGGACGAGTGCCTCAAGAAGATCGAGAGTGGCGGCATCCACAAGCACCGGCTTGGTGAAATGCTGTCCACCATGGACGACGCGATGCCCGACCCCGATAAGACGATCTGGCCCGATTTGCGTATCGACCCAGTCGAAAAGGGCGGTCAGGAAGACGTCGTGATCCTCTTGCCGCGTCTTGTCCCAATGCCGTTCGTTCAGGATATGACCTTTTGTGTCATGCACCACCATATGGGGGGCGGTGCCAATGCCTTCGATCAAGCCGTGAGCGGTTCGCACCGGCGCGCTTCCAGGAAGCACTTTCGCCAGGGCGAATTTGAGGCTCGATGAGCCCGCGTTGATGCTCAGGACCATGTCGGCCATTCTCACGTAGCGCCTTGAGCGGCAATCAGCCGGCGACGGGCCATCAGCACAGCCAGAGCGCAGGACGCGATCCGTGTGCGCTCGCTATCGGCGCGACTGGTCAGTATGATCGGGACGCGCGCGCCCAGCACTATGCCAGCGGCGTCGGCTCCGGCCAGGAAGGTCAGTTGCTTGGCGAGCATATTGCCTGCCTCAAGATCAGGCACGACCAGGATGTCAGCGCAGCCGGCTACGGGTGAGACAATGCCTTTCCCATGCGCCGCCTCGGGGCTGACCGCATTGTCGAATGCAAGTGGGCCATCGATCAGGCCGCCAATGATCTGGCCGCGGTCGGCCATCTTGCAAAGCGCGGCCGCGTCCAGGGTCGAGGGCATGTTGGGATTGACCGTTTCGACGGCGGCAAGGATCGCCACGCGCGGGCAATCGATTCCGATCGCATGCGCCAGGTCGATTGCGTTTCGGATGATGTCGGCCTTGTCCGCCAAAGTCGGTGCGATATTGATTGCGGCATCGGTGATCAGCAACGGCCGCGGGTAGGATGGTACATCCATCAGATAGATGTGGCTCAACCGCCGATCGGTGCGCAGGCCCGTGTCGCTGGCCATTACCGCGCTCATCAGCTCGTCTGTATGGAGCGAACCTTTCATGAGGAGTTGGGCTTCTCCCGAGCGTATCATGGCTACCGATTGGGCGGCAGCGGCATGACTGTGGGGCGTATCGACGAGACGGTAAGGCGAAATATCCAGGCCGCCCGCTATTGCCGCAGCCAGAATTTTCGCGCGTGGACCGACCAGGATCGGTGTGATCATGCGGCGGCGCGCGGCGTCGATCACCGACGAGAGGGAGAACGCATCGCAGGGATGGACCACCGCTGTCGGGATTGGTTCGCCATGGGCAACCGCCGCCAGAAGTGCGCGATAGCGATCATGCCGCGCGATCTTCACGTCCGGCAGGTTCATCCGGGGCCGCCGAACCTTCTGGGTAGGCGCCTTCACTTCGGCCTGGCCGACGATGACATCCTCTCCATGCTGATTGGTGCACAGGCAGTCCAATATCACGACATGATGGTCGGCGCGCTTTTCCTTCACCGTCACGGTTGCCGTTATCGTATCGGCAACGCGAACGGGTGCCAAGAAGCGCAGGCTTTGGCTCAGATAAATCGTACCGGGGCCGGGCAGCTCCATTCCCAGAACGCTGGAGATAAGGCCGCCGCCCCACATGCCGTGGGCGATGATCGACTGGAAGATGTCGGTCCGCGCAAATGCCGGGTCCATATGCGCCGGATTGACATCGCCAGATACCAGCGCAAACAGTTCGATATCCTGCTCGGTCAGGGTTTTTGAAACGCGCGCCGTATCACCAACGGCAATCTCATCGAACGTCCGGTTTTCGATCATGATCTCACCCGGCACGATCAATGCTCCAGCACATACTGGCCCGGCGCATTGCCAAGCGAGGGCTTAGGCACAGGCGGCAGGCGATCCTGTACGCTCGAATGGTCTGCCAACCAAGCTTCCCAGGCCAGCCACCAGGAGCCTTCTGTCTCCGGGGATTGGTCAACCCAGTCGTCCGGACCGACATAGCTCTCGCCCTTGGCCCTGGTGCTGGCGCGATAATGCCGGTGGCGATGGCCCGGTTCGCTGATGATGCCTGCGTTATGGCCGCCCGATGTCAGGACGAAGGTCATGTCGCCGGCATTGAGCAGATGGATTTTGTAGACAGATCGCCAGGGCGCCACATGGTCGGTCTCAGTGCCAACGACAAAGAAGGGCACAGTGATGTCCGCGATCGAAACAGGCCGACCGCCAACTTCGTATCGCCCCTCGGCAAGATCGTCCCGCAGATACATGGCACGCAGATATTCGCTGTGCATGCGTGCGGGCATGCGGGTGGTATCGGCATTCCAGGCCATCACATCGTTCGGCTTGTCTGTCTTGCCAAGCCAGTAGACATTGAGGAGGCGCGACCAGATCAGGTCACGCGAGCGCAGGAGGGTGAAGGCACCCGCCATCTGGGATCCGTCAAGATATCCCTCGACCGCCATCAGATCTTCCAGAAAGGCGACCTGTGCTTCGGTCGTGAAAAGCTGGAGCTCTCCTGCTTCGTCGAAATCGGTCTGCGCGGCGAGCAAGCTGATGCTGGCCAGGCGTTCGTCCCCGTCCCGCGCCATGGCCGCCGCGCCAATCGCGAGGAGGGTGCCGCCAAGGCAATAGCCACAAGCATGGATTTTGGTGTCGGGGCATATCGTTTCGACCACATCGAGCGCCGCCATCAGCCCCTCGCTACGATAGGCGTCGAATGGCATGGCCGCCATCTCCTCCCCCGGATTGCGCCAGGATATGCAGAACACCGTATGGCCCTGCGCGGTAAGATATCGGATCAGCGAATTGTGCGGGGAGAGGTCGAGAATATAATATTTCATGATCCAGGCCGGCGTGATCAGCACCGGCTCCGCCCGAACCGTGTCGGTTGCAGCGTCATATTGGATCAGTTCGATCAACGCATTGCGGAAGACAACCCTGCCTGGCGTGATGGCCACATCCTCGCCCGGCACGAAATGATCGCTGCCAATGGGTTTGGGCGCGCCAGCCGCAATCGCCGCGTCGGCCAGGAAGTTTTGGAATCCGGTTGCCAGGTTCAAGCCGCCCGTCGACCAGCTTTCGGCAAGGACGCTTGGGTTCATCCAGGGCACATTTGTAGGCGAAGCGACATCGAGCCACTGATCGGCGAGGTAGCCGACGATGCGCTCATTGGCGGGACTGACGCCTGGCAATCCCCTCACCGCATGCTGCGTCCATTCCTGGGCCAGCAAAAATGCCTGGGCGAACCACGCAAAGGGCATCTCTTGCCAGGCGGGGGCAGCGAAGCGATGGTCACCAATGGCGGGCGTGATCGTCTCGCCGCCCAGCGCCGCTGCGCCAAGCCTGTTTAGTCGTGTCACGGCGTCCATCGCAAGTTCGACCTGGCGGAACGGCGCATTGGCATAGTGGGACGACCAGTCGAAAAGGGCGCTGCCGATCGCAATGGGCGAAATGCCGCCTGTAAGTTTGGCTTGGGCGCCATGCAGGCTACGGTCCATTGCGGCAAAGCTGGTCAAGATGCAGCCCGCAATTGGCTGTCATGTTGCGGATAGGGCGCAATCGGTCGATCGATGGCAATATCGCCGACAAGGGTACTCGCAAAGCTGTGATTGACGTCGCGATGATGGGCCTCGTCGTCGCGAACCACCAGGACGACATCGCGCAACGTGGCATCGTCAGCCAGTTTCCAATAATGGCGGGCAATTGCAGGCGCAGCGACGTTCGGCGACCGGCCCTCGTCAATTTCCTGAAGATAGAGCGTGTAGCTCGTCACGGCCTCTTCCTCGAAATAGCCGACAACCCGGTGCGCCGTGCGGCGCGAGAGGAGATATAAAACGGAAAAACCGATGAGGAAGACGCCCTGAACCCCAAGGATCACCATGCGCTCGAACCAGGTCGGCCTGGCGATCTCGATGAAGGTCATGAGGTGCATGCGCTCGTTTTCCGCTTCCTCCATCAGCGTGCGGATCCAGCCCTCGTCGTCGCGCATCCGGCGCAGGCAGTGCAGATGGGTAAACATAGCGCCGACCATCCCAGGTACTGCGGCTACGGTTTCGAGCACGATCGCGCGATGACCATAGCGTTTTGCGAAGAAAGTATCGGCGCTGAACCGAAGCAGCTTGGTAAATCCAAGCGCGAAACGATCCGAAAATCCTCGCGGCACGTGGTGAATCGCAGGTTCGGCGGCACGTTCATAGGCAAGCGCAAGCGCATCGGGCACCAAAATCGAATTGGTCACATCTTATCCTTTTACAGCAGGCGCCTTTAGCGGCGGCTGTAGATATGTTTTCAGTATGAGGAGCGTGGAATCGCCGGGGCAGGGCGTAGCCTTCCAGCCCATGTCCCGTTCCAGCTCAATGGCTTGGTGATTGTCGCGGTTCTCGACCGATTCCAGCGAGCGGATGCCCTTGGACGCGGCAAACCTCGCGACATGCTCCAGAAGCATCCAGCTGATGCCCCGGCGCTTGAAGTCGGACCTGATGGCAATCGCCACCTCCGCGCTTTCCATCATTTTGTCGGCCGCCATCATGGCGGTTGCGAGGATGCGCCCTGTTCCAGGTTCAATCGCCAGGAAATTCTCCGTGCTGTTGTGGTCGACCATGACCAACGCTTCCAGCTGGCTATGTCCCACCTTCTGAACGGCCGATAAAAAGCGGAAGCGCAGATCTTCCTTCGCCACGCCTTCGAAAAACGCACCGAGCGCTGTCTCATCTGCTGGCCCAGCGGGGCGAACATGGAATGCAAAGCCGCCACGCGCTACCATGTCCACATCCCAGCAGGGTGCGGGCAGGTTCGCTGGCGTCTTGGTGATGGTGCCGGGGCGTGGGGTGGCAACGGTCTTAGTCAATATGCTTGTCCTTTTGTGGCGTGCTGGAGCCATGGCGCAAGGAGCGTCGGATGGCTGTTTAGAGCATCGGCGCGATCCCGATCAGAATCGGGAAACACGTATGGCGGGCAGGGCACGCACGTATATGCGCGTCAAAGTCCTGACGCACGCCGAACATGGCTCTGCAAAGAGAGCCGAGAAGGTTCTGGACACAGGCTACCGCACGCATGTTGCGGCAAACCACAATAGAAATGCCAGCGCGCAGGGCGCATCCGCAGCATTTGATCAAGGGAAATTGATGATGCGCGTGGCACTCGGTAAGCATCTGCGATCTTTAGGACGACTGAATCCAAGACTTGTGGTTGGGGCCGGTGGGCTGCTCATGATCGTCATGACGCAGGCCACATTCGCCTATGTCAGCTAATTGGTGTAGGCTGGCTCAAACCTGCTCGCCGCAGTCCCAGGATGACGGCGCAGGGATCTCACGTGCGATCGACGATGAACCAGCAGGAGCATGTGGTGCACCATTGCCAAACGGAACGAGCGACCGCCCCACCCGCATGAAAAGCGGGTTGCCCCATACGCCGCCCCAGGCCGCTGACATCATTGCCCGCAGAAATGCCGCGATGGCCGAGGAATTGGGGCTGCTGATCGACGGTGCCACAAACTATGCAATCTATATGCTGGACCCGGAAGGCAGGGTCACGATCTGGAATCGCGGTGCAGAACGCATCAAGGGCTGGACCGAGGCGGAGATAGTCGGACGAAGCGCAACTCTATTTTACTCGCCCGGCGATGTGAAGGCCGGCAAGCCACAAGAGGATCTTGATCGCGCCAGTGCGCTTGGCCGGATCGACGAGGAGAGTTGGCGCATCCGCAAGGATGGCTCCGAATTTCTTGCCAGCGTCACCATCACCGCGCTCAGGGACGAAACCGGCGCACTTCGCGGCTTTGGAAAGGTCATTCGTGACATTACCGATCAAAAAGCCGCTGAGGCTGCGGTGACGCGGCGCGAATCGCACTTGCGATCGATCCTGGCGACTGTGCCTGACGCGATGATCGTGATGAATGAACAAGGAATCGTCTCGTCCTTCAGTGCTGCTGCCGAAATCCTTTTCGGTCACCAGCAGGCGGCCGTCGTTGGCCGGAATGTCTCGATGCTGATGCCCCCCGACGACCGCCCTGCCCATGACGGATATTTGCAGACCTACCGACAGACCGGCGTGCGTCACATCATTGGCAGTGTCCGCATCGCGACCGCACTGCGGCAAAACGGAGAGACATTTCCGATCGAGCTTGCTGTCGGCGAGACGGAGGTCGGCGGGGAGCGTATTTTTACAGGCTTCATTCGCGACATTTCACGGCGACAGGAGACCGAACGTCGCCTCAAGGAACTCCAATCGGAACTGGTTCATGTGTCGCGCGTCAGCGCGATGGGAACGATGGCCTCGACATTGGCCCATGAGATCAACCAGCCCTTGACCGCCATTGCCAACTATCTCGAGACCGCGCTTGCCATGATTGGCGAAAATGGCGAACGCGACGATGAACTGCTTCGCGATGTCGCAGAGGCCATGGAACTGGCCGCAGGCCAATCCTTGCGGGCGGGCATTATCGTTCGCCGCCTTCGCGCCTTCGTCGAGTGTGGGGACACAGGATTTTGTGTCGAGCGGCTCGATATGATTGTTGAAGAGGCGACCAGCCTTGGACTTCTCGGTGCCCACGAAGCGGGTATCAAGGTCACCATGACCATTGCGGCGGGTCTGGATCGGGTGATGGTCGACCGGGTCCAGATACAACAGGTACTGGTGAACCTCATACGCAATGCCATCCAGTCGATGAGTGCTGTATCCATCAAGGAACTCACCATTGCTACGGCACCTGATCGCGCCGGGTGGGTTAAAGTGACCGTCTCCGATACGGGTTCTGGCATAGATCCGCAGGTCCGGGACCATTTGTTCGAGGCCTTCTCGACAACCAAGGAGGATGGCATGGGCCTCGGCCTGTCGATCTGCCGAACGATCGTCGAGGCACATGGGGGTCGTATCTGGGCCGAAGCGGCCGCTGGCGGGGGCACAGCCTTCCATTTCTGCGTCCCTCTGGCTGAGGACGCCGAAAATGCTTGAAGATCAACGCATCATCCATGTGGTCGATGACGATGAAGCCATCCGGCACTCGGTAGGATTCCTTTTGCGCAAAGCAGGATTCCATGTCGAGACATATGTATCGGGCACGCAGTTCCTAAAGGCGGTGGACCGTGAAACAAAAGGCTGCGTGCTTCTCGATGTCCGCATGCCTGAGATCGACGGACTTGAAGTCCAGGCCCGTCTGGCGGTGCTGGGGATATGCATGCCCATCATCATCCTGACCGGGCATGGCGATGTGACCCTGGCCGTTCGCGCGGTCAAAGCAGGGGCCATCGAATTTCTGGAAAAACCTTTCGAGCGATCGGCGCTGTTAAAGGCCATAGACGAGGCGCTTGACCATGCCGCGCGCGGCGAACGCAGCCATCTCGCCGCGGCGGATGCCGTTGTTCGCCTGAGCGCCCTGACGGCGCGGGAGCGGGAAGTCCTCAACGGGATGGTGCTCGGCCGCCCAAACAAGCTGATCGCCTATGATCTCAGCATCGCGACGCGGACCGTCGAGGTTCACCGGGCAAATTTGATGGAGAAGCTGGGTTCCCGCAGCCTGTCGGATGTCCTGAGGATCGCCTTCGCTGCGGGCCTTGGCGAAGCGGCCCCGTCAAGCTGACCTCGTCTACTACGTACAGACGCGGTGCCTGCGATGTGCGACCCGCAGGGAAACGCAAAGGTAAACTGATGGCAAATGCTTCAATCCCGTCCTCGCGCGAAGAGGCAGGTGTATCGCTCGTCGATGGCAACGCATCCATCCGGCACGCGCGACAACTTATGCTCCGGTCTGAGAATTACGACGTGCGATCTTATGCGACATGTGCGGCGCTGCTCGCCGACCCACGCTCCAGGGACTATCCGTGCATAGTCCTGGATGTTGAGATGGAGGATATCGACGGCATCGATCTCCTCGCCCAAATGCGCGCGAGCGGGTGGCGGGGTAGGGCAATCCTGCTAGATGGCTTTGCGCCTGGCGACGCTTTGCTTCGCCAAGTCCTGCAGAATGGCGATCGAATAGAAGGACGCTCAATCGGGGATAGTTCACTCCTGGCTGCGATCGCCGCATCTTTGTGTCATGGTCCAGTTTGAGAATGCGCGGCAACGACCGTGTGCCATCAAGAATATGTCTTAAGAATGCCGTTATTAAGCAGCGTATCGATCATCGGGCGGAGGTCGCTGTGACTAAGCCAGCGAACCTACACCAAATTGTGGGGACGATCCTCTTCCGCGGTTGCCGGGGTGGCATTGCTGCGGTTTGATTGGTCCCTACCGCATACGACTTGCATATTGTTCTTGTCATCAAAGGGCGTCTGGTCAGCGTGTTGGAAGACTGGACGTCGCCACGCGCGCCTTTGTATCGATATTATCCCAATCGACAAAATCCCTATGCAGCGTTCAGGCCGGTGATCGGTCTTTCGTGCGCGTTCGTGGGTTCCACCAAAGCATCCACGCGGCTAGAATCCGGCCGAAAAGCACGATGGCCGGACTGGATCGTCTGCGGGTCGAGGCGGTCATTGTGGAACGGGCGCGGGCAAGGCCGCGGCATCATCGTGCGATTTTTGCGTGGGTGGCGATCCCTTCAAGGGCGGTCGTCGCGATAGCGCCCGGCTGGATGAGCGCCTGCGGTTACAAAAGCGCGACGACCGCCAGCCTGTTCGATGACGTCATGAACAGGCTTTTGCCATTTGGCCCAAAGCAACAATTGGCGACGGCCTTGCCGGTGCCCACAATACCCAGCAACGTACCGTCCGGCGTCAAGATATGCACGCCGCCAGGACCGGTCGCAAAGACATGGCCATCGGGCGCGACCTTGATCCCGTCGGGCAGGCCCGGCAGCCCTTCGGCGCGTTGCTTTCGCATGTCGTGAAATAGGCGCTGGCCGGTGGGGCGACCATTTGCGTCGAGCGTATAGGCGCGAATTTCCGGCTGTTTCTCGTCGGACAAGGCCAGATAGAGGGTGCGTCCGTCGGGCGACAGCGCCACGCCGTTGGGACGGCGGTGGCTGCCATCGACCAGCGCAACATCGCCATCCGGCGTCAGCGCATAGAGGCCATTATGGTCGATTTCGCGCAGCGACGACGCATCGCCATCCTCAAAACCATAGGGCGGGTCGGTGAAATAAATGGCGCCCGATGGCGCGATGCACAGATCATTGGGGCTGTTGAACCGCTTGGACCCGAATCGGTCGGCCAGGATGGTGCGTTTGGTCGTTTCCAGGTCGATCCGGACGATCGCGCGCGTGCCGCTGTCGGCGGCGATCAGCTGACCGGCCGTGTTGATGGCAAGGCCGTTGAGGCCGGCTTCGCGCACGCCGGCGGGTATGGCCGTTTGCAATCCGGCGGGCGAGAGGAAGGGCTTTGCGCCTTGCCCGGCCTGCCAGCGATAAAGGATATTGGCGGGGGGATCATTGAACAGCAAATAGTCGCGCTGCGCCACCCACACCGGCCCTTCGGCCCAGCGAAACCCTTCGGCCAATATCTCGATCGACGCGGACGGCGCGATGATCCGGTCCAGCGCTGGATTTAGGCGCGTAATGCTTCCAATCTGCGTCGGCCCCGCCGCAAGCGCGGCGACCGGCATCGCAGCCAGTGACGCCAGCACGGTCCGCCGGCCGATCACGCGCCGATCCTGACGCTGCGTCCTTGCGCTGCGGATTGGTAAATCGCCTCGATCACGCGCAGGTCGGCCAAGCCTTCTTCGCCCGGCACAATCGGGGTCTTGTCCGACATAATGCATTCGGCCAGATGATCGAGTTGCCCCACAAACTGGTTCTTCGCAGGAGCAGGCAGGGTGCGGGGCGCTGTCACGCCGTCCTTGCGGATCGTCATGCTCTGGCCCGCATAGGGGGTCGCCGGCTCCATCCCGATCCAGCCCTGGGTTCCGTTGATCCGATAGCTGTTATGCCCCGTGCTGTAGCTGGAGATACAGTCCGCGACGATCCCCGACGGAAAACGCAGCAGAAAGCTGATCCGGTCCTCGACCGTGCGGAAACGCGGGTCGGCCCGGTCGGTGGATTCGACCGCGGTCACCTCGACCGGTTCCTCGCCGGTCAGGTAACGGGCCGCGTTCAGGCTGTATATGCCGATATCCATCATTGATCCGCCCCCCGACAAGGGCTTGTCGAGCCGCCATTGATCCGGTTTGATCGGGAAGCCATGTTCCGCCGTTATCAGTCGCGTCGGACCCACATGCCCGCCGCGCGCCAGATCGATAGCCAGGCGGTTATAGGGCTCGAAGCGCGACCGATAACCGATCATCAGCTTCTTGCCCGCTTTTTTGCAGGCCGCGATCATCGCTTCGCAATCCGCGACCGATGTCGCCATCGGCTTTTCGCACATCACATGCTTACCGGCCTTTGCGGCGCGAATGGCATATTCGGCGTGCAGGCTGTTGGGCAAGATGATGTAGACGGCGTCGATGTCAGGATTGTCTCGGATGCGGTCGAAATCGGCATAGCTGTAGCGATGCGTTTTGGGGACGCCATATTGGTCGCCTAAGCTGTCGAGCTTGGCCGGGGTGCCGCTGACCAGCGCCGTGATACGGGCATAGTCGCAACCGGCAAAATTCGGCATGATCTGGCGCGTGGCATAGGAGCCCAGCCCGACGATCGCATAGCCAATCTTGCGCGTCGGGGCTGCCGACACGCCGCTGCCGACGGAGGCCAGTATCAATCCCGCGCCCAAGCCGCCCATCACCTCACGCCGCGAACCCATCGCCATATTACCCTCCCCATGTGTCGAACAATTTTGCCGTCCGTGGGACAGGTCAACCGGGCGTCGCACGGAGCCAGCCCAGATTACGGGCGGCGATGGCGGCCTGTGTGCGATTGCGGACGTTGAGCTTGCGCATCAGGGCGGTCATGTGGACCTTCACCGTCGCTTCGGCCATGCCCAGTTCGTATGCGATCTGCTTGTTCAACAGGCCCGAATGGACGCAGCGCAACACTTTCATTTGCGTGGGGGTCAGCGCAGGCGGTTCCTGGCTCCTTGCGGGCGGATGGCGAAACTCCCGTTGATCGGAACTATTGTGCAGGTCCAGCGCAATGAACATCCGTCCTCTCCCTGTTCGATCCCACTCGAATCAGCCGGCCTGTTGGCCTGCCGGCTTGATTAATATCGTTAGCGCTAACAATAACGGGATTGGTCAGACAGGTTCAAGTCAAAAATGCGATATACGACCCCAACTGGGTGGAATATCGGAAAATGACGCGATATCTGTCTAACAGCTTTAAGCGGGCGCTGCGCCAAATGCCGGAATGGCGGCGAGCGAGAAGGGGGAGAAGGATGACGTTAACATCGCGTCGGACGGCCATCGCCGTCCATGTCCCGGCCGGGTTGCCCGATGACGGAGTCGCGTCCCGATGACACCAGCGGATTATCGACTGATCCTGGCGGCGGTGGTCGGCATAGCGCTGTCCATCATCCTCATCATCCGGGGCCGATTACACCCCTTTGTCGGCCTGCTCTGCGGCGCCTTCACCGTGGGCCTGCTCGCGGGCCTGCCGATGGAAGAAACGGCCAAGGCGGTCGAAAAGGGTGCAGGCGCCATCCTCGGCGGCACTGGTCTGGTCGTCGCGCTGGGCCTTGGCCTTGGCGCGATGCTGCAACTGTCCGACGGCGCGGGTGGCATGGCGCGCGCCGCGCTGCGCCTGTCGGGCGTGAAGGGCGCGCCATGGGCCAGCCTCTTCACCGCGATCGTTATCGGCCTGCCGCTCTTCTTCGAAACGGGCCTCGTATTGCTGTTGCCGATCGTCGCATCGGCGGCGGCGGCGTTACCAACGGGGCAGAATGGCGACACGGCCAAGCTGCGCCTGATGCTGCCTGCGCTGGCAGGGCTGTCGGTGGTCCATGCGCTGGTGCCGCCGCATCCTGGCCCGCTGCTGGCGGTGAACGCGCTGGGGGCCAATCTCGGCCTCACCCTGCTCTATGGTCTGATGATCGGCATCCCGACCGCAATCATCGCCGGGCCGCTGCTCGCGCGCTTCACCGCGCCGGGCGTCACGCTCAACCCGCCGCTGCTGGATCCGGTAAAGATCGACGTCGCCACGCCGTCGGTCGGCCGCGCGCTGGCAGCGGTACTGTTGCCGGTCGTGCTGATTGCCGCGGGGCAGGCGGTGGCGCTGCTGCCGCCAAGCGTTGCGGTGCATTTCCACTGGCTCAGCTGGGTCAGCGATCCGGTGGTGGCGCTGCTGGTGGCGGTCCTTGCCGCCTTGCCGCTGCTGTTCGGCCGCCGCATAACGGACCGCACGATCCAGAATGCGATCTGGACCGAAGCGATGACGCCGGCTGGCGGCATCATCCTGGCGATCGGTGCGGGTGGCGCGCTCAAACAGGTGTTGGTGACGGCCGGCCTGTCGGACATGCTGGTGCGGATCGCCGATGGCGGCGCGATTTCGCCGCTCATCCTCGCCTGGGGCGTGTCGGTCTGCATCCGCCTGGCCACCGGCTCCGCCACCGTGGCGACGATCACCACGGCCGGCGTGATGCAGGGGCTGGTCGCCGCGTCGGGGGTGGAGCCGGAATGGATGGTGCTGGCGATCGGCGCAGGCTCGCTCTTCTTCTCCCACGTCAATGATCCTGGCTTCTGGCTGGTGAAAAGCTATCTGGGCACGGATATGGCGGGCACCTTCAAGACATGGTCTATCATGGAAACCGTGGTCGCGATCGTCGGCCTGTTGCTGGTGCTGCTCGCCAGCAGTATCTTTTGAGATGGCGACCCATGTCTTCCCCCGACAGGGCAATAGTCCGATGAGCCAGACGCGGCTGTCCGATCATGTCTATGCGGCGATCGTGGACGTCATCACGGGCGAAGGGCTGGAGGTGGGCGGACGCCTGCCGGCCGAAGCGAGGCTGGCCGAGATGTTCGGCGTATCGCGCGCCATCGTCCGCGAAGCGCTGATGCGGCTGGCGTCGGATGGTATTACGGAGGCGCGGCGCGGCGCCGGCTCCTTCGTCAAAAGCCGCCCGTCGGACCGGCTGGCGGCGTTCATGCCATCCACGGAGTTGCCGACCACCCTGGGCAGCTACGAAGTGCGCTTCGTGCTGGAGGCGGAGGCGGCGCGGCTGGCGGCCAATCGCCGGACGCCACAGGACATGGCCGATGTCGAGGAGGGCATGGAATTGCTGCGCGCGGCCCTGCTATCGAGCGAACCGGCGCATGTGGAGGATATGGAACTCCACCGCCGCATCGCGCAGGCAACCGGCAACCCCGCGTTTCTGGTCGCCTTCGACGCGCTGCATGCCGATGTCGACAAAATCATGCGCGCGGGCGTAGACATCAGCCGGTCGCGCCCGCCCGAAGTGATCGCGACAATGCTGCGCGAACATGACCAGATTGTCGACGCCATTCGCGCGCAGGATGCCGAAGGCGCGGCGCTCGCGATGCGCTGGCATCTATGGGAAGGCCGACGGCGGTTGATGCCCTGACTTATTGGCCGCTATGCAGCCAGCTAAGTACTTGATCGCGAAGCTCTTTTGGTGAAGCATCCGTCGTCAGAACCAACGCTGCTTCGTCCAAGGTAGGCCGTTCCAGCGTCACGAGCTGGCTGTCGAGCAGGCTGGCGGGCATATAATGGCACGGCCGGTTTTGGAGCCGCGTCAAAAGCCGTTCGCGGCTATTGTCCAGCAGGACGAAGCGCACCGGCGCGCCGATCCCCGCACGCAGCCGATCGCGATAGCTATGCCGCAGAGCGGAGCAGGCCGTGACAACCGAAACAGATGTCTCCATCGCTGTCGCACTGGCCTGCGCCAACCGGTCGAGCCAGGGCCAGCGATCCTCATCCGTCAGCGGATCGCCGCGGCGCATCTTCTCGACCGCGTCGGGCGCATGATAGTCGTCGCCTTCCAGAAACGGGCAGGCGAAAGCATCGGCCAGCAAAGCCCCCAATGTCGATTTGCCACAGCCGCTGACGCCCATCACGATCAGGGCCAGGGGGGACGGGACAGGGGCGGCAGATGGCGGCAAATTGCGTCCCTTGCAGAACAGGCGATGCCCCGACGGGCATCGCAATGGTGCGTTCCCCTGTACCAGCCGGGCAAAGGCCCTGAACACTACGACCTTCGTCGCAAGTGCCAAAGCCCCCACCGCCTTCTAGCCATGCAATGCAGCAAGATAACAGGAGGGAAGGTCGGCTATGATCGGACGCAGCATGATGGCGGCTTTGTTGGCGGCGACCATTTTGGCAACGCCGGCCTGGGCGGCGACGGTTTCGGTCTTCCCGGTTGCACCTGAAGAACCTACCGCCATAACGGTACAGGCCAAGGGCGATGGGCGCTCGGACGATAGCGCCGCGATCCAGCAGGCGCTGGACCAGGCGCGCGACAAGACCGGCCATGGCATCGTCTTCCTGCCGTCGGGCAGCTATCGCATCAGCCGGACGCTGGTCGTGCCTGCGGGCGTGCGCATCTATGGCGTCGGGCCGACACGTCCGGTGATCCTGCTGAGCGCCAATACGCCGGGCTTCCAGAAGGGCGTGTCCACCATGATCGTCTTTGGCGGCGGCGATCAATATCAGGTGGGCAAGGTGCCGGTCCCGGTGGCGACGGTCGTGCCCCGCGACAAGGTGGTGCGCGACGCCAATTCCGGCACCTTCTATTCGTCGATGAGCAATGTCGATATCGAGATAGCGCCAGGCAATCCGGCGGCGGCGGGCGTGCGCTTCCGCATGGCGCAACATGCCTTCCTCAGCCATATGGAATTTCGCCTGGGCACAGCCTTCGCCGGGGTCTATCAGGCCGGCAACGTCATGGAGAATGTCCATTTCCAGGGCGGTCGCTATGGCATCGTCACCGAAAAGACATCGCCCGCCTGGCAGTTCACCCTGCTCGATTCCAGCTTTGATGGACAGAGCCAGGCGGCGATCCGTGAGCATGAGGTTGACCTGACCCTGGTCAATGTCGCGATCCGCAATACGCCGGTCGGGATAGAGATCGACCGCGGTTACAGCGACAGCCTGTGGGGCAAGGATGTCCGCTTCGAAAATGTGTCGAAGGCGGGCGTTATCATCTCGAACGAGAAGAATGTCTTCACCCAGATCGGCTTCGACAATGCGCTGGCCGTGAACAGCCCGGTCTTCGCCCGCTTCCGCGACAGCGGCAGGACGATCGATGGCAAGGGCAAGGCCTATAAGGTCGCGTCCTTCTCCCATGGCCTCGCCATCCCCGACCTCGGCCATACCGGCGACTATAAAACCGACGCGGACATCCAGCCGCTGTCCGCCATGCCCGCCCGCCGTGCGCCCGCCATCCGCGACCTGCCCGCCATGACCGACTGGGTCAATGTCCGATCGCTGGGCATCATGGGCGACGGCAAAGCGGACGACACCGCCGCGATCCAGAAAGCGATCGACGGCCACCGCATCCTCTATTTCCCCGTCGGCTTCTACAAGGTGACGAACCGGCTGACGCTGCGCCCCGACAGCATCCTGATCGGCCTGCACCCCGCCATCACCCAGCTTTACATTCCCGACGACAACCCCGCCCATGCTGGCCTCGGACCAGTGCTGCCGATTCTGGAAAGCCCCAAGGGCGGCGACAATATCCTGTCGGGCCTTGGCCTCTTCACCGGCCGGATCAATCCGCGCGCGTCCGCGCTGCTGTGGCGGTCGGGCGAAACGAGCCTGGTCGAGGACGTCAAGATCATGGGCGGCGGCGGCACGCCCACGGCGGATGGCAAGATGCTGGGTGCTTTACGGGTCAACACCGGCGATCCTGTCACCGACGGGCGCCTGGATGCGCAATATCCCAGCATCTGGGTGACGGACGGCGGCGGCGGCACCTTCGCCAACGTCTGGAGTCCCAACAGCTTCGCGCAATCGGGCCTGCACGTCACCAACACCAGTACACCCGGCCATGTCTATGAAATGTCCGTCGAACATCATGCCCGCAATGAAATTGTCCTCGACAATGTCCAGAATTGGGAGTTCCTGGCCCCCCAGACGGAACAGGAGGTCGATGACGGTCCCGACGCCATCTCGCTCGACATCCGCAATTCGAAAAATCTGCTGTTCGCCAACTATCACGGCTATCGCGTGACCCGCACCTACGCGCCGGAAAAGAGCGCGGTCAAGCTAACCAACTCCAGCGACATCCGCTTCCGCAATGTCCACATCAACGCCGAAAGCGGCTTTGCCACCTGCGACGATGAAGGCTGCGGCACCTTCCTGCGCGCCAGTAAATATCCGTTCGATAATGCGATCGAGGATGTGACCGGCAAGCGCTTCGTGCGGGAACGCGAGTTCGCCAGCCTGGACATCGGGGCGGCGGATCGCGCCATCCCGCCCGTCTCGCCCAGCAGCACGCCGGTCGAAAAGCTGGAAGACGGCTTCTGGTCGATCTCCGGCGCGGCCGTCGATGCACAGGGCGCGCTCTATTTCATCGACCGGCGATTCCAGCGCATCCATCGCTGGAGCGAGGCCAAGGGGCTGGAAATAGTGCGCGACCAGGCGCTTGATCCGGTCAATCTGGCGATCGATGGATCGGGGCATCTGCTGGTGCTGTCTTCGCTGGGGCCGAAGGCGGGGGTCTATTCGATCGACCCAAACAGCGCGCCAGACAAGATGACCCTGATCCAGCCGACGCCGGTGCGGGCGAAGGGCGCGGCCAGGACGCTGCTGCCGGTCAACTGGTGGAACAATGGCGAGTTCAGGGACCAGCTCGACCCCCAAACCTATGCGTTCACGACGTTGGCGGAGATGTTCGCGCGCGACGCCGGTACGCCGAAGGCGCGCGAATATGTCTCCCCCGACGGCAGCCTGTCGCTGCCCGCCTTCCGCGTCTGGCAGCAGGGACCGATCGATCATGTCGGCTGGCGCTGGTCGGACAGCCTGAACGCCAATGGCTTGGTCGGCGGCAAGCCGGGCGATCGTCTCTTCGTCACCAACGGGTCGGAAAATATCACCTATAGCGGCACGGTCGGCGCGGGCGGCACGCTGACGAACCTCAAGCCCTTTACCAACCGGGGTGGCGAAAGCGTCGCGGTGGACGGGCAGGGGCGCGTCTTTGTCGCGAACGGCCAAATCTTCGTCTATGGCGCGGATGGCCGGGAAACGGGCAAGATCGACGTGCCCGACCGGCCCTTGCAGATCCTGTTCGGGGGTGCGGACAAGCGAACGCTTTTCATCCTGACGCATCACGCTTTGTACGCCGCCAGGCCCTGAAAACCCGCCTGCCGACCGCATCTACGACCTATGTCTTAAGTGCGACGGACGCAGGCACCGACTAACTTAAAAACAACAGCCCATCATGCGGCGTGGCGGCTCTGGGAGGGGTCGCCGATATAAAAGGGGAAGATGAATGAAAGCGACGATCGCAATCCATCGGCACATGGCCGGCGTCAGCCTGGCCGCGATGGCTGCCTTTGGACTGACGGCCCCCGCCCTTGCGCAGGCTGCACCGGCACAGCCGCAGGCCGTCGCGCCGCAGGTGCAGACCGATGACGCCGGCGCGCCGCGTAGCGCCGACATCATCGTCACCGGGTCACGCATCACCACCAGCGGTTTCAATGCCCCCACTCCGACCACGGTGATCGGCGAGGAGCAGATCGCCAATAATGCGCAGCCCAATATCTTCACAACCATCGCGCAGCTGCCCTCGCTTCAGGGATCGACCGGCGCATCCACCGGCACGTTCAGCACGTCGAGCGGCCAGCAAGGGCTCAGCTCCTTCTCGCTGCGCGGCCTGGGCGCGATCCGCACCCTCACTTTGCTCGACGGCCAGCGCGTCGTCGGTGCCAATGTCACCGGCGTGCCCGACATCAGCATGTTCCCGCAATTGCTGGTCAAGCGCGTTGATGTGGTGACCGGCGGCGCGTCGGCATCCTATGGCTCCGACGCGGTCGGCGGCGTCGTCAATTTCATCACGGACACCCATTTCGAAGGGTTCAAGGGCAATATCCTGGGCAGCATCACCAAATATGGCGATGATGAAACCGCGCTGGTGCAGGCGGCCTATGGCAAGGCGTTCATGGACGATCGCCTGCATGTCGTGTTGAGCGGCGAATTTGACCATGAGGGCGGCGTTGGCGCAGGGGATTTCGGCACGGACCTGGCCGGTAGCCGCAACTGGTATCGCGCCACCACGCTCATGAATACCGGCGTGACCAACAACGGCCTGCCCCAGTTCAATTATCGCGACTTTGCGCAGCCCTATCAATATGCCCGTTACGGCTTGATCAACAACGGCCCGCTTCAGGGCATCGCTTTCGACCAGAATGGCACGCCTTATAATTTCAACTATGGATCGGGTGGCCAGCCGACCGGCACCGGCGCGGTCACCAATTGCTATCGCGGCAACAGCTTCTGCGAAGGCGGCGATTTGTCGGGCGCGCCGGGTTCGGGTGCCTCGCTCAAGTCGGCATTGGAACGCATCAACGGCTATGGTCGGATCGGCTACGAATTTGCCGACAACAGTGAAGCCTATGTCACTGTCAACATCGCGCAGGTGAAGACCAGCAACCAGCCCAGTCCCGGCTATAACCGGTCCAGCCTGACCGTTCAGTGCGCCAACCCTTACCTGCCCCAATCGGTTCGCGACCAATGCGCCGTGGCGGGCATCACCCAGTTCGGTTTCGGGTCGAGCAACGCATCCTTCCCCGATCCCAAGGTCGAGACGGACCGGCGGCAATATCGCTTCGTCGGCGGGCTGAAGGGTAAGTTCGGTCTGGGCGGCACCGACTGGAACTATGACGCCTATTATGAACATGGCATCACCATTTCCGACATCCGGGTTCAGGACATCGTCCTCCAGAACCGCTATGTGGCGGCGACCAATGCAATCTCGCTCAACGGCGCGATCGTCTGCGCTGACCCGGCCGCCCGCGCTGCCGGGTGCCAGCCGATCAATATCTTCGGCGGCGCCAAGCCATCTTCGGCTGCGCTCGCCTATGTGGCACCGCATGAAAACGGCCCGTTCCAGCATACCAAGCTGACGCAGGACGTCGCCAGCGTCAACGTCTCGGGCAATCCGTTCGAACTATGGGCGGGACCGGTGTCGGTCGCTTTCGGTGGCGAATATCGCCGCGAATTTTACCGGGTGAACGCCGATCCCTATGGCGCGGGCGTGTCTCCGCTCAGCCCCAACAGCCCCGAATATCCGGCCGACCCGCTGCTCAACTCCACACTGGGCAGCAATTGGGCAGCGGGCAATTACAAAAATGGGCGCGGCAAATATGAAGTCTATGAAGGCTATCTCGAAGTCGATCTGCCCCTGTTCAACAGCGACTCGATGGGCCGTGCGAACCTGAACGCGGCTGGTCGCGGCACCCATTACAGCACGTCGGGCACAGTCTGGACATGGAAGGTCGGCGGCACTTGGGATACGCCGCTCAGCGGCCTGCGCCTGCGGGCGGTGACGTCGCGCGATGTGCGCGCGCCCAATCTGTCGGAATTGTTCGCGGCACCGACGGTCACGACCCTGCCGAACTTCAACGACCCGTTCCGCAACCAGGCGGTGCAGGTATTCCAGAACACGATCGGCAACACCGCCCTCAAGCCCGAAGTGGCCCGGAATACCGAACTGGGCATCGTGCTGGCGCGCCCGGAATGGATGCCGGGCCTTAGCCTGTCGCTCGATTATTATGACATCAAGCTCAAGGGGGTGGTATCAACCCTCTCCGCAGATCAGATCGTCCGCTTCTGCTTCGAAGGCAATCAGGCCTTCTGCGGCGGGTTCCAGCTTGATGGCGCGCAGGGCACCAACTTCGTCAACGTCCAGCCGTTCAACCTGGCGTCTTGGCGCACGAGCGGCTTCGACATAGAGGCCAGCTATCAGTGGCAGCAGCCGCTGGGGCTGCCGGGCAGCTTCACCGTCCGCGCGCTGGCGACCCACATCCGCAAATTCATCGTCAGTGCGGGCATTGCCGGTGTCGATCCGGTCGATCAGGCGGGGGCCAATACCGGTAACACGCCCGATTGGAAATGGCTGGCCGTGCAGACCTATGACAGCGGCCGGTTCATTCTGACGGTGCAGGAACGATGGATCAGCGATGGCGTGTTCGGCAACCAATATGTCGTCTGCCAGACGGCCTGCCCCGTATCGACCGGCAACCATCCCACGATCGACCGCAACAAGATGAAGGGCGCTTTCTACGTGGATGTAGGCGCGACGTTCAAGATCCGCGACAATATCTCGATCTATGGAAAAGTGGACAATCTGTTCGACAAGGATCCGGTGGCATCGCCCCAGACCAATACCGGTCTGGACGTCAATCCTGCCTTGTACGACACATTGGGTCGTATCTATCGGGCAGGTGTCCGCTTCAACTTCTGATACTCTTCGTTTCGATCTCCCCAACCTCGTCCCGGCCCTGCACGGCCGGGACATCTTCTTTTCTGGAGCCTGCCGGATGTATCGTGGATTGCACGGAGCCTGTCTCACCATCCTGCTGGGCTTGGCGGCGGCGCAACCGGCGTTCGCCTCGCCTTCCGTCTATACGACCGCGCCGGACGAACCCCGCGCGGTGACGGTCAAAGGCGTCGGGGACGGTCGCGCCGACGATGGACCAGCGATCCAGCAGGCGATCGACAAGGCGGCGGACAAGGGCGGCGGCGGTATCGTATTCCTGCCGGCCGGCACCTACCGCATCAGCCGGACGCTCTTCCTATGGCCCGGCGTCCGCATCTTCGGCATCGGCCAGCAACGGCCCGTCATCCTCTTGGGCATGGATACGCCGGGTTTTCAGCGCGGCGTCGCGCATATGCTGATGTTCACCGGTGCCAAGCGCCAGACCGACAAGGACAGCCCACCCGCTGCCTTCCCGCCTGCTGGCAGTGTGCCATTCAACAAGACGATCGCCGACGCCAATCCCGGCACATTCTACACCGCGCTCGGTAACATCGATTTCCGCATACTGGATGGCAATCCCGCCGCAACCGCGATCCGTTTCCATTCCGCCCAGCATAGCTTCGTCAGCCATGTCGATTTCGACATCGGGTCGGGTCTGGCGGGCCTCTATCATGTCGCGAACGAAGCGGAAGACCTCCATTTCAAGGGCGGGCGATACGGCATATTGGCGGAAAAACCTTCCCCGGCATGGCCTTTCGCGCTTGTCGACGCGACGTTCGAAGGGCAGCGCGACGCCGCTATTCGGGAGCATGAAGCCGGGCTGACGCTGGTCAATGTCGCGTTCCGCAACGTGCCGGTCGGGATCGAGATCGACCGCGGCTATGGCGACTGGCTCTGGGGTCAGGACGTGCGGTTCGAAAATGTGTCGAAGGCGGCCGTTATCATCTCGAATGAGAAAAACGTCTATACGCAGATCGGCTTCCAAAATGTCCTGGCGGCCAATACGCCTGTTTTCGCACGCTTTCGGGAAAGCGGCCGGACGGTCGCGGGCAAGGGTGCGGCCTATAAGGTCGCGTCCTTCACCCACGGCCTCATTTTGCCGGGGCCAAGCCAGATCGGCGAATATAAGACCGATATGCAGGCGGAAAATATCGCCAGCCTGCCAGCGCCCGCCGCGCCGGCCATTCGCGCCCTGCCAGCCGTTGCGCAATGGGTCAGCGTCCGCACGCTGGGCGCGAAGGGAGACGACAGCACGGACGACACCGCCGCCATCCAGAAAGCGATCGATACCCATAAGGTGGTTTATCTGCCAGCCGGCTTCTACCGCGTCAGCGATACGCTGCGCCTGCGCCCGGACACAGTGCTGCTGGGCCTGCACCCCAGCCTGACGCAGATCGTCCTGCCTGACGGCACGGCGGCGTGGCAGGGTGTCGGCGCGCCCAAGGCGCTGGTCGAAAGCGCGCAAGGCGGCGATGCGATCGTCGCGGGCCTCGGCCTCAACACCAACGGCGCCAATCCGCGCGCGACCGCCCTGCTGTGGAAGGCCGGCGCCAATTCCATGGTCAATGACGTGAAATTCCAGGGCGGCCATGGCACCAACCGCTTCGACGGCAGCACGATCAACCCCTATAACAACAACGCCACGGCCGACCCTGACGCCGCGCGCCGCTGGGCCGGACAATATGCCAGCCTGTGGGTGACGCAGGGCGGCGGCGGCACCTTCGCCAATATCTGGAGCCCCAGCACCTTCGGCCATCCCGGCATCCTGATTTCTGACACGCAAACGCCCGGCCGTTTGATCCAGGCGTCGGTCGAACATCATGTCCGCAGCGAAATCACGCTCAACCGGGTCGCCAACTGGGAATTGCTGGCACCCCAGACGGAGGGAGAAGCCGGTGAGAGCGGCGATGCCGTGGCGCTGGAAATCCGCAATTCCCGCAACATTCTGGTCGCCAATTTCCATGGCTATCGCGTCACGCGCACGCGCGACCCTGCACCTGCTGCCGTTACCCTTTATAATTCGCATGATATCCGTTTCCGCAACGTCCATGTGAACGGCGAAAGCGGCGTCGGCACCTGCGATGAAAATGGCTGTGCGACCTTCCTGCGCCTCACCAAATTCCCGTTTGAAAACGCGATCCGCGATGTGACCCACGGTCTGGATGTGCGGGAACGGGAATTTGCCGTACTCGACATTCCCGCCAAACCAAATCCCGTGGCTCCGGCGACCTTCCTGGGCAGCAAGGTCGAAAAGCTCGCCGACGGCTTTCATTCGGCGGGCGGCGGCGCCGTGGATGCGCAAGGGCGGCTCTATTTCATCGATCGCAAGTTCCAGCGCATCTGGCGCTGGTCTGACGCGGGCAAGCTGGAGATGGTCCGTGACGCCACGCTCGACCCCGTCAATCTGACGGTCGACCGTTCGGGCAACCTGCTGGTCCTGTCGTCCTACGGTCGCAACGGCACGGTGTATAGTATCAAGCCCGACACGCCAGATAGCGACATCGCCATCATTCCGGCGACGCCGACCGCGTCCCATGATGGCGCGGCCACGGTGCTGCCGGTCAATTGGTGGAATAATGGCGAGTTCAAGGATCAGATCGACCCTGCGACCTATCAGTTCACCACCCTGGCCGAGATGTTTGCCCGCGACATGGCGCGGCGTAACGCGCGGGAATATGTCTCGCCTGATGGCAGCATTGTCCTGCCGGCCTGGCGCGTTTTTGCGCAAGGACCGGCTGACCATCGCGGCCTGCGCTTCTCGGACTCGCTCGATAGTTACGGCTTCATCCAGGGGCGGTCAGGCGAGCGCATCTATGTCACCAATGGATCGGAAAACCGGACATATAGCGGCATCGTCGGCGCAGGAGGCGCGCTCGGCGACCTCAAACTCTTTGCCGAACGCGGCGGTGAGGGGGTGACCACCGACGCGCAGGGGCGCGTCTATGTCGCCAACGGCCAGGTCTTCGTCTACGACGCCAATGGCCAGGAGATCGGTCGCATCGATGTACCCGACCGCCCCTTGCAAATCCTGTTCGGCGGGCCGGATCGGCGCACCCTCTTCATCCTTTCGCATCACAGCGTTCATGCTGTGAAATTGGATATGTAAGCGCCCGCAGTCCCCGATGCCCGTATGAAGGCCGCCCCATTGACGCGCAATCGGCACGTCAATGGGGCGGCCTTATCGCTATTTGCTGGCCGGTTTGAGCATCCCGTGCATGTCGAGCCAGCGCACGAAGGCATCGAACCACCCCGTGCTGGTCGTCGCCTTGGGGTACATGCCAAAGCCGTGGCCGCCGCGTTCATAGAGGTGAAATTCCACCGGGCGCTTGGCGGCGCGCCAATCGTCGATCAGCTTGAAATCGCGATCGCCGAACAGCGGATCGTCCGCCGCGATGGCCGCGAACATGGGCGGGGCGTCCTGCGGCACCGTCATACTGCCGAGCGGTCCATAGATATTGCCGATGAAGGCCGGCTTGGCGTCCGTCGTGGCCAGCGTCGTCGCCATCGTCAGCATGGCCCCTGCGGAAAAGCCGATCATGCCGATCCGGTCGGGGTCGACATGCCATTGCGCCGCACGGCTGCGAATCAGGCGAAAGGCTGCGGTGGAGTCGGCGAGTTGCGGTGCCAGATCCGTGGCCGCGTTGTTGGCAGCCGGGAGCGGGGCGCGCGCAGCGCCAGAAAACATTTCCTGCATCGATTTTTCAAAAGCGGGCATGCCGGCCGGTGTTTGTCGCAGACGATATTTGATGACGAAGGCGGCGATGCCTTTGGCGGCGAGAGCGCGCGCGACGTCATAGCCTTCATTATCCATGGACAGCGTGCGGAAGCCACCGCCCGGCGCAACGATGATCGCCGCGCCTGACGCCTTTGCCGGGTCCGGCAGGAACGGGGTCAGCGTCGCGACGGTCACGTTGCGGGCGAAGAGGCTGCCATATTGGCGGTGCCAGCTTTCCTGCGCCGTCGCGCCGGGCAGGGGACCGGTGCCCAGTTCGATCGCGTCCGGCTGCGCCGGCGACGCGATCGGCGTCATCTTCTCCTTATCTTCCTGCGCCTGGACAAAATTCGGCATCAGGCAAGCAGCAACAGAAATCGCCAAAAGATGCTTGAGGCGAAATCGTAGCGTAACAGTCTTCATTGGCATTTTCATGGAATCTATCCTCTCCTGACTGACGATGGCGGGGTATCGAATATTATCGCAGATTGAGAACGACTACGGATTTTGCCGGTAGGGTGATGGTCAACCCGTCGTCGCTGGTCTTACGACGGAGGAGGCGTCGCCTCATTTTGGCAGCGGGACCGAGCGGGAAATGGTATAGGCGGCGGTCTGGACCGGGCTGTCTGTGCCGGGCTGTCCGCTGCCGATACTGAGTTGATATTTGCCGGGGATAAGGCCGCGGTCGCCCGCCATGGTGACGAAGCTCAGGTCGCGCGGCGACAAAGTGAATGCGATCGCCCGGCTTTCCCCCGGCTTGAGCGAAACCCGCTGGAACCCGCGCAGCGCAATGCGCGGCGCACCGTCGAACGTCGGCGGGGTGATGTAAAGCTGCGCGACATCGTCGCCGGTGCGCTGCCCGCTGTTCGTAATCTGTGTACGGACCCTGATTCCATTTTCCACGGTGCCATTGATGGGTTCGATTACCGGCGGGGCATAAGTGAAGCGCGTGTAGCTCAGGCCATAACCGAACGGATAGACCGGCACGCCCTTGAAATAGCGATAGGTGCGGCCATCCATGCCATATTCGGTAAAGGGCGGCAGGTCGTTCACGCTTTTGTAGAGGGTGAGCGGCAGGCGGCCGCCCGGATCGGCCTTGCCGGACAGGACGTTCCCCACGGCGCGGCCACCGGACTGGCCCGGATACCAGGCCTCCAATATAGCGGACGCATTGTCCTTCGCCCAGGACAGATCGATTGCGCTGCCATTCATGGCGATCACCACGAGCGGCTTGCCCAAAGCCTTTGCTTTTTTCAGAAAAGCGCGCTGGTCGGCAGGCAGGTCGAGCGTCGTCTTGTCGCCGCCCTCGAAGCCTTCGACCTTAACCGGCATTTCCTCGCCTTCCAGGTCGGAGGTGAGGCCAACGACAGCGACGACGACGTCGGCGTCTTTCGCGCCTGCCGCCAGATCGTGGTCCAGATTGTCGGTGACGCGCTTCCAGAAGATCGCAGGCGCGGCGGGAATCCCGCTCTGTCCCTGGAGGCGGATGGCGTAACGCTCGCCCTTGATCATGGAGACTTGGGTAAGCTTCAGCGGCTCGGCCCAGCCCGAATAGTCGGTGGCGGTGACGACTGGCTTGCCGTTCAGCGATATTACGCCTTTCACGCCTGTCAGCGCCAGCCGCTAAAGGCCGGTTTCGGGCGCAACAAGATAGCCGGTCCAGACGATCCTGTTATCGGTCGCGACCTGTTTGAATTCCGCGGCACGGGACGTGATGCTGTCTTCGGTGCGGGTAAGCACCGGCTTGCCCGCAAACTCGTCCCGCGCGATGGCGTTATAATATTCGGCCTTGATGCCGGGCTTACCGTCGGGCGTGCGCAGCGCGGTGCCGGGGACCAGGTCGCCATCGGTGATCGACGGCGAAAATGGGATCAAAGTGATGGTCGATCCCGGCATCGCCTGCTTGAGGCCATCGGCGACGGAGACGGGCGGCGCGCTCTTGGCCGAACTATAATTGGCGCGCAGCACGCGGGTGGCGTCCGCCAAAGGCCCGACAAGCGCGATCCGGGTGCCGGGCTTGAGTGGCAGGACGCCGTCATTCTTGAGTAGCACAAGGCTTTTTTCGGCCGTGTCGAGGGCAAGAGCCTGATGATCGGCCGTGCCGATCGCCGTGATCGGCATCGCGTTGGGTTTGCGGCCTGAAAGTCCCGGCAGGTCACCGTTGCGCAGCCGCGCCGAAAAGAGGCGAACCAGCGCGGCATCGATATCCTCGACGCTGATATGCCCCTTCGCCAGCGACTCCGTGTAACGGTCGCCAAGGCCTGCTTTGCCGCTCAGGGTCGCACCGTTGCATTCGCTGTCGACCCCGCGGCGCAGGGCAACGGCCACGCCCGTAGCGGCGTCGGGCGCATATTTATGATGATCGTAAATATCGACCACGGCGTCGCAGTCGGACACGACATAACCCTTGAAGCCCCAGGCGTCGCGCAGATAGTCAGTCAGCAGCATAGGGCTGCCACAGGCCGGTTCGCCGTCTACGCGATTATAGGCGCACATGATGGAACCCGCCTTGCCCTCCACGATGGCGGCCCGAAAGGCGGGGAGGTAGGTGTCCTCCAGGTCGCGTTTGGTCGCAAAGATATTGTCGGTGTGGCGACTTGGTTCCGGGCCGGAATGCACGGCATAATGTTTGGGGGTGGCGACGACATCGGGCAGGTCTGGATTGTCGCCCTGCATCCCCTGGATGAAGGCAACCCCGATATGGGCGGTCAGAAACGGATCTTCGCCATAGGTTTCCTGGCCCCGGCCCCAACGCGGATCGCGAAAGATATTGATGTTGGGCGACCACGTGTCGAGTCCGGTGCCGATGCGACCCAGATGCCCGGTATGTCGCCCAAGGGTGTGTAGCGCGCGGACTTCGGTGCTGATGGCGGCCGCGACGGTCTTGATCAGGGGGGCGTCGAAGGTCGCGGCAAGACCGATAGGCTCGGGGAAATTGGTGGTGGGCACCGCGCCGATCGCGCCATGCAGCGATTCCGTCCACCAATTATAGGCCGGAATGTCGAGGCGCGGGATGGCAGGCGCTGTGTTCAGCAACTGCGCGACCTTCTCATCCAGCGTCAGATTACCGACGATGGCGCGCGCCTTGGCATCGGCCTCGATCCAGACGTCATTTTTTGGGATGGCGGCTGCTTGAGCATGGGCTAGGCCGGATGTCGAAAGACACAGCATCATGCTGGCCGCGCGCAGGAAAAAGTCGGTATGCATAGTGTCTCCCCTTTGACGGAGCGCCGTTTTCCGACGTCACCTTATTGTGGGGAGGGATCGCCTCACCCGGATGGACGTAAAGAGGGGCGCGGGGAGAGGGCACTCCCCCCGCGCCCAGCGCGCCTCACTGGGCTGCGCTGTCTCGGCCGCTCTTGGCGACGAGGGGATTGATCGTCTGGATGGTGCCGTCTGGATTATAGCGCAGTTCCGTCACCTTGACATTGCGCAGGCGGGTCTGCCCGGACAGCTGCGTATCGGCATAGAAGAGCCACCAGCGGCCATTCCATTCGACGATCGAATGATGCGTCGTCCATCCTTCGACGGGCTCTAGGATGCGGCCCTTATAAGTGAACGGGCCATAGGGTGAATCGCCAATCGCATAGGCCAGATAATGGGTGTCGCCGGTCGAGTAGCTGAAATAATATTTGCCCTTATATTTGTGCATCCACGATGCCTCGAAGAAGCGGCGATCATGGTCGCCGCCCAGCAATGGCTTGCCCTTATCGTCCACTATCTCCACCGCCTTGGGCGTTTCGGTGAACTCCAGCATGTCGCCCGTCAGTTTGGCGACGCGCGGCGCGAGTGCGGGCTTGTCGTCCTGACCCAAGTCGGTCTTCGACCCATTGGCATCATATTTTCCATCGACATTGCGTTGCAGTTGCCCGCCCCAAATGCCGCCAAAATAGACATAGCTCTGTCCGTCATCGTCAGTGAAGACGGCCGGGTCGATCGAATAGCTGCCCTTGATCGGCTGGGGCTGCGCCTTGAACGGACCCATCGGGTTCTTCGACGTCGCCACGCCAATGCGGAAGGCGCCTTCCTTGTCCTTGGCCGGGAAGTAGAGATAATAGGTGCCGTTCTTGTAGGCGGCATCGGGCGCCCACATCTGCTTGTCGGCCCAGGGCACATCCTTGACGTCCAGGGCGACCGGTCCGACCGTCACCGGCCCGCCAATCTTGTCCATCGACAGGATGCGATAGTCGCGCATCTCGAAATGCGCGCCCAGATCGTCTTCGGGCGTCGGTCCGTCGATATCATGGCTGGGATAGACGTAGATTTTGCCGTTCCATACATGTGCGGACGGGTCGGCGGTATATATATCTTTCACCAAGGGTTGAGACAGATATTCGGCTCCGTCGCGTCTGCTGTCGCCGGCTTCCTGTGCTTTATTTTCCGGCTGCGCCGATGGCTGGCAAGCGGTCGCGAGCAAGGCTGTGGTAAGCGCAAGCGGCGCCAGTTTTCGCAATGACATGGGCATGCCTGTCCTCTCCTGTTATGCGACAATCATTTTATTGAGTTCATAGATAGCGCTATCATGAATTTCGCGCAATCCCCGTCATGCAGCTTGTATCGCGAATAAATCTGATGATAAAATCGCTGAAAATAAGCGTCATGTCTATTTGATAGCGCAAACAAGGAGGGGATTGCCATGCGTCGAAGGTTCACTGTAGCGACGAGCATCGCGATAATGTTGAGCAGCGCCAGCGACTTGGCGATCGCGCAAGAGGATCGCGCGTTGGTTTTGAATGACAAGGGATATTTCGAAGGCCCAGCGGTCAACATACTCGCTTTTTCGAACTGGTATGACGGCTTGTTCGCCGACGCCAAGATTGGTGGGATAGAGATCATCCAGCGTGGCGTGCGCAGCGCCACCAATGGCGATGTACGGCTGGCCGCAACGCCGGGGCAATGGGACGCTGCGGCCGCGCTCGTAAGCCGCAAGGTCGATGCGGCCACCGGTGTTGTGGAGACGACGCTGCGCTACGCGCAATATGACTGGCAATATGTAGTGCGGGCGGAGCGAGACGGGAGTGGCGCGCGCCTGACCGTGATCCTAGACAAGCCCTTGCCCAAGGCGCTGGAGGGGAAGGCCGGGTTCAACCTAGAGTTTTTGCCGTCCGCCTATTTTCATCATGCCTATATGACGGACGACCGTTCGGGCATTTTCCCGCTCTACCCCGCCGACGCGATGACACTCACGAAGGAACGCAACGCAGCGAGCGGGCGCAGCGAAGGGCCGGGCGCGGAGCCGCTGCCGATCGCAAGCGGTCGTCGGTTCGTGCTGGCGCCCGAAGATCCCGCACGCCGGATCGCCATTGCGGGCGACGCGTCCATTGCGCTCTATGATGGTCGTAACCAGGCGCAAAATGGCTGGTTCGTACTGCGGTCGATATTGCCCGCAGGCAAAACCGGCACAGTGTTGCAATGGACGGTAACGCCGCAGGGGGATGCGACATGGCTGCGCACCCCGGTAATCGCCCATTCGCAACTGGGCTATGCCCCCGCCGGGCCGAAGGTCGCTACGGTGGAACTGGATCGCAATGACAAACGCAGGCCGCCGCTGCGGCTAGTCCGCATCGCCGCGGACGGGACGGAAACCGCTGTGCCGACGCCAGCAGCGCGCGAGTGGGGCGATTATCTGCGCTATCATTATCTCCAGATGGATTTCAGCACCGTGCGCGAACCGGGCCTCTATCGGCTGGATTATGGCGATGTGCGCACCGCAGCTTTCCGCATTGCCACAGATGTTTATGCCGATGCGTGGCATCCCACCAATGATGTCTACTTCCCTGTCGCAATGGACCATGTTTCGGTCAATGAGGCCTATCGCAGCTGGCATGGCGATTCCCATCGTGACGACGCGCGGCAGGCGCCGGTGAACCATGAACATATCGACCTGTATCGGCAGGGACCGACCACCGACACGCGCTTTCAGCCGGGCGCGCATATTCCTGGCCTCAATGTCGGCGGTTGGTATGATGCGGGCGATTTCGACATCCGTACCCAGTCGCAATATCAGGTGATCCGATCGCTGGCCGACGCGCAGCAGCGCTATGGTCTGACCCGCGACACGGTCAGTGTCGATTGGGCGCGGCGGCATGTTGAAATGCATGTGCCCGACGGCAAGCCGGATATGGTGCAGCAGGTGGCGCATGGTACGCTGCAATTGCTGGCGCAGTTCGACGCGGTGGGCCACGCCATCCATGGCATTGTCGAACCGGACGTGGCGCAATATACCCATCTGGGCGACGCGGTGAACAAGACCGACGGGCTGCCGTACGACCCTTCGCTCAAACCCGGCGAGGTCAAGGATGGCCGCAGCGGCGCGCCCGACGATCGCTGGGCCTTCACCAGCAAGGCGTCGGCGCTCAACTATGGCTCGATCGCCGGGCTGGCGGCGGCAGCGCGGGTGCTCAAGGGGCAGGAGGATGCACTGGCCCGCCGCGCGCTGGAAACGGCGGAGCGCGTGTGGTTGGAGGAACAGGGCCATGCGCCCGACACGTTCAGCCATGGCAACACGACCGGCGGGCCGCTGGACGCAGAGATGTTTGGCGCAGCGGTGGAATTGCTGCGTACGACGCGCAACCCCCTTTATGCCAAGGCGGTGATGGCGCTGTGGCCCAAGGTCGAAAAGGGCTTTGGCTTCAACGCGCAAACCGCTGTGGCCGCCATCCCGTTCATGCCCGCCGCCTATCGCAAGGCCATGCTCCCGGCGGCGCGGCGCTGGCAGGCCGAAAGCGAGGCAGGGGCAAAGGCCAACCCGTTCGGCGTGCCGATCACCACCGGCGGCTGGGCGGGGTCCGGCACGGTGCTGGGCCATGCGCTGACCGGCGAAGCGCTCCATCGCGCCTTCCCGGAAATCGTCGGGCCGGATGCGACGTTGCGCGGCGTGGCGTTCCTGACCGGGCATCATCCCGGTTCCGATATCAGCTTCATATCGGGCGTCGGTACGGTGTCGAAGGAAGTCGCCTATGGCAATAACCGCGCCGATTTTTCCTTCATTGCGGGCGGTGTGGTGCCGGGCGTGCTGGTGGTGAAGCCGGACTTCCCCGAAAATCATGAGGATTGGCCGTTTTTCTGGGGTGAGAATGAATATGTCATTCCCGAAGGCGCAGCGTGGATCGAACTGGCCAATGCGGCGAACCGGCTAAGCGGCGGTCAATGAAGCAATAGGCGATAAGGTCGTGAGGGTTGCGGCCGGTCAAACCGGCTGCAACCCGTGCGCCACGATCTTCTCAATGAGGTCGCGATGGCGCGGCAGGCCCGCGCGCAATTTGGCGGTCATGGCAGCGTTCTCCCGCCGCGCCCGACTCGCCAGGTGGGTATCGCGCGCCAGTCCGGGCGTATCCACCTGCGTCTTGAAGCCCATGCCGTAGAGGACATATTGGTAGCTGGCCGCTGGGAAGACTTCCTCGACGCGATCGAACTCATCCAGAAAACCGGGCGACTGATAGCGCCAGAGCAATAGCAAGTCCTTGAGCCGATCCGGTATGCTGTCATTGCCCACATTGTCACGCCAGAAATCACTGTCGGTGCGCTGCGTCAGCACATAATGGAGCTTGAGGAAATCGATGATCCGGCCCCAGCGATAATGGGTCGTCGCGTTGAAGCGGGCCGCAAGGATGTCCATCACCTCACGGCAGGCGGGCATCTGTTCGGAGATGATCTTGGCTGATAGTTCAACGAGTACGATGGCGGAGGCTTCAAGCGGTTCGAGGAAGCCGGCGGCCAGGCCCACCGCGACGCAATTGCCCTTCCAGAATGTTTCGCGATGCCCAGACCGGATCTTGATCTTGCGGGCGTTCAGCCCATCGGCCGCTGGGCCGATATAGGCACGTAATTCGCGTTCGGCCGCTTGATCCGAAATATGGTTGCTGGAGTAGACATGGCCGATGCCCCGGCGCGTCTGGATGCCGATGTCCCAGATCCAGCCTGCGCTCTGCGCCGTGGAAATGGTGTGCGATGCGATCGGGCTGTCCGGGCGCTCATAGGGCACCTGCATCGCCAGCGCCGTGTCGCAGAACAGCACGTCGTTGCAATCCTTAAACGGCACCTGCATCGCGCCTTCGATCAGCAGCGCTTTAAAGCCCGTGCAATCGACGAAAAGATCGCCTTCGATCTCGCCCGCCTGTATGGTGCGGATGGCGCGGATATCGCCATTCTCACGCATCAGCACCGCTTCGACATCGGCCAGCACATGGCGCACGCCCAGCTTTTCGCAGCAATGGCGTTGCAGGAAAGGCGCGAATTTGCCCGCGTCCAAATGATAGGCATAGTTGGCGAGCGCATCATATTCGGCGGTCGCGATCGTCTTGGGCGCCAGCCCGTCGTCGCAGATCCGGCCCTGCGAACAGACGCTGTCGCAAAAACTCTCTGCACCGTCGTCCGCCAGCCAATGCGGGGCAAGATTCACCTGCCCGAAATTCTGGGGCAACATCAGCGGATGATAATAGCCATCGTCAGGCGCGCCGGTCGTCCAGCGGGCAAAACGCGCGCCTTGTTTGAACGATGCGTCGCATTCGCGGAAGAAATCGGTTTCGGACACGCCCATGCGTGACAGGGTTGTGCGCAACGTAGGCCAGGTGCCTTCGCCCACGCCGATGATCGGAACATTGGGGGATTCGACCAGTGTGACGGTGAAGTCGCGCCCGATGCGGCTTTGATGCCGTGCCGCGATAACGCCTGCGGTCAGCCAGCCTGCGGTCCCGCCGCCGACGATAACGATGTTGCGGACGGGGCTGACCATGCGGAAATTACCCATAAAAGTGGAGGGGATGTCAACCGACATCCCCTCCCAGGCGAGACAGGGTTACAGGCGAGACAGGGTTAGAAGCGGTAGCGTGCGCCCGCCGTGAAGCGGCGGCCATAGGCGTACACGTCAAGCAGTTGGTTCGAGAAGCGCCCATGGGTGCTGATCGTTTCGTTGGTGACGTTCAGCGCTTCACCGAAGACGCTGATCCGCTCGTTGATCTGGTAACTGGTGCTCAGATCAACCTGCAGGCTGGAATTGACGAAGGTCGGTTCCGCACCAAAGGCCGAGTTGTTCTGCGCCTGGCCAAATTCACGCAGATATTTGTCGCGCCAGTTGACCGCGGTTCGGAATTGGAAGCCGTTTTTGTCATAGAAGGCGACCAGGTTCGCCGAATTGGCGAGGCCGGTAACCGCAAAGCCGCTCTGCGACAGATTGTCTTCGTCATAAGGCTTGTTCGTTTCGACGAAGGTGGCGTTGGCGTTGAAGCCGAAGCCGCTGTCGCCGAAGACATGCTGCCATGCCAGCTCGACCCCCTTGATCACCGCGGATGGTCCGTTGACCCGCTGCGATACGGTGAAGACTGCGGCCGCGCCTGTCGTCGGGTCGATCACGCCGTTGATCGATTGACGCTGCGTGCCTGCAACCACGAAGTTCGACACATCCTTGATGAAGAAATTGACGGATGCGTAAGAGTTGCGCTGATAATACCATTCTGCCGCAAGATCGAAATTGTCGGCGAGATAGGGTTGCAGGTTCGGATTGCCCCCGGTCGCGGTCAGTGCGCCGACGCGCTGGCCGACACCTACGTTCAGAACCGGCGTCAGCGTGTTCAATGCAGGGCGCGTCAACGTGCGCGACGCATCGAAGCGCAAGTGCAGCTTGTCCGTCAGTTCCAGTTTCATGTCGAGGCTGGGCAGAAAGTAGGAATAGCTGCTCCTGGTCGAGATCGGTTGCGATTCTCCGAAGCCGACCGTCAGCAGCGTCGGATCCGCCGTGCTTCCGGTGATGGACGTCGGCAAGCGTCCGATGCCCGCCGACACCAGCTTCGTGATTTCTTCTCGCGCGCCGGCATTGAAGTGGAACGGCATACCGGCCACGTCCGCTTCGAAATTCACCCGGACATAGGCCGACCAGGTTTTCTCTCGCACATTCTGAACGCTGCCAGGGTCGAGCAGCAGGTCGAACATCCCCGTATAGGCAGTGCCACAGCAGCCATAGTTGTAACCGGGAATATTCTGCGCCTGGGGATTACCCAAGCCTTCTAGATAACGCTGATATTCCCTGGCATCAAATTTCAGCAGGCCCGGTGGCAACGTGCCGGAAAAACCAGGAATGAAATTATTGGTGCCGATCGTACCCTGAAGCAGGCTGGACGGGATCAATACGCCGCTGCCCTGACCGGACGGACCGCCATAGCCGGCATAAGCCTGCCAGAAATTGTTGGTGAAGGTGCTGCTATTCTGGAGCTTGAACA
Source organism: bacterium (assembly GCA_030824575.1). Lineage (GTDB taxonomy): Bacteria > Pseudomonadota > Alphaproteobacteria > Sphingomonadales > Sphingomonadaceae > Sphingobium. The sequence continues at coordinate 53,780 of JAVBXL010000035.1, forward strand.
CGTCCTCCATATAACGACCACCAAATTTGATGGTTAGATTATCCTGTTCCCATGTGGCGCCAAGGCGGAACTGCTTGATCTCATCGCTATTGAGCTGCTGCTGCCGCACGGTAACGTGGGATCCAATGATGCTCGTGTCGATCCAGCGTGAGGCATCGCCATTGGGACCGTAAGCGGTCAGTTCTGGAAACGCGCTGCTGCTGCTTCCGTTAACGCGGATGCCGTTGGCGGTGCCGAGCAAGCCGCCATAGCCGATATCGCCATTTTCGCTGCTGATTTCACCGCCCGGATTCTGGCGGCTCTTCGAATAGCTGGCATCGGCCTCGATCTTCAGATTGGGGGTTGCGTCCCATTTCAGGTTCAGGCCGACCTGGTTGGTCTCCAGTACTCGGGTGTCGGTGCCGGCGGTAAAGTCGGTCGGCGATCCCTGCTGCACGAAATCGATCGTGGTCCCGTTTTCATCCTGTTCGACATTGCGCATCGAACCCTGGTTGAACCAGACGCCGAAGCCGGAAATGTCGGTGACGATCTTCTGCCGGGAATAATTGTCGTCCAGCGTCAGGACGACGTCGTCGGACGGCGCCCATTGCAGAGCGATGCGGCCGTCGATGCGTTCATCCTTGGTGTAACGCTGGTCCGCGCCATATTGCTGGCCATACCAGCCGACGACGCTTTTGCGGTCGCTTGCTGCGGCGCTGGCAGCGTCGGAGGGGTTGCAACTCGCAGCATTACTACCCGCCAACTGGCACGGTGCGAACAGACCGCCCTGCCAGCCCGAGACGAAGACGCGGTTCACCTGCGTATCGCGACGGGTATAGATGCCATCGACCAGGATACCGATCGTATCGTCGGCGAAGGTCTTGCTGAACAGCGCGCCGATCGTTGGCACCACCTTTCCAGCATCGTCCTGCACCGAACCCGACGCACTGAAGGCGACCCTCGTGCCAGGGCTGTCAAACGGCTTTGGATAGGAAATATTGACGGTCGCGCCGATCGAGCTGCTGGACAGAGAAACATCCGGAGTCTTCAGCACGGCAAGCTGGCCGACGAAATCGGCGCCGACCGACGAAAAGTCGACCGAACGACCACCCGTTGCGGTCGAGATGCGGCGGCCGTCGATCAGCGTTTCGTTGAAATCGCCGCCGAAACCGCGCACGGTGATGCCGTCCGGCTCGCCACGCGATCCCGACCGATTGATCGACACACCCGGCAGGCGTTGCAACGATGCCGCGACGTTCGAATCCGGAAACTTACCGATATCTTCCGCCGAAATGACGTCAACGACGCCCGCCGACGTGCGTTTGATATCGAGGTTCCGCTGCAATGATCCGCGAATACCTGTGACGACAATATCGGGCTCACTGGTCGGCGACGTGATCGTGGCTTGCCCGGTTTCCTGACCTATGGCCGGAACGGTAATCGCCACGGCTAGCAAGCTGGCGGTGGACGCAAGCGTAACGCGGCGACGCGATGCGCGAATTTTATGAAAATTGTACTTCATGATCCTCCCCAAGTTCAGACATTGTCTCGCCTGAACACCGAAGCACGATTGCTACGGCGATCATTATTATTGATCCGGGTGGACATTGGCCCCTGCCTATCTGGCAGATCGACATCCCCAACCGGTCTTCTTTTTTTCTATGGGAAATGTTAGCGCTATCTAAACGAGCGATCAAGAGAAATTGTAGGTGTAATTGTCACAGCCCGCCAAAGGGCGCAGGTACGTGGCAAAATAGGCGATTTTTCGTGATGATCGCGGATCGGGGAATAGATAGGAGGAGAGGTTATGGCATCGCTCGAACGGGTGAATAGTGACACACATGCCACAGTGCGGCTGCGCCCGGCCAATGCGGGACGTGCGCCGTTCGTCCGCGTGGTGCTCAGCGAATTCGCGGCGGCGTCCGTCGCCTGTCCGTTATTATTGTCCAAACGATTGGATACGGGCGCCTTTTACGTGGGCGCGTTGCTGGGATTCAAGCCGGGGGAGTGTCTGATCGACTCGCCCGACGGCAAGCCGGCTTTTTCTCCCCTGGAAAGCGCGCGAGAGGGATTTTTCGCGGTCGAAGATGATATCGCGCTGGATAGCGCGCATGATCGGTTCGCGTCGGCTGGCGGCGAATCGCTGTTCGATGGCGAAGGGCGTCCGACTGCGGCATTGAAGGCTGCGCAGTCGGCCCTGGGGCGATTGATGGCCGGCGAGGAGGCAACGGAAGCCTTTATTGCAAAGCTACTTTCCTATCGGTTGGTCGAACCGATCGACGTCTCGCTCACGTTCGATGACGGTGAAAAACTGCGCTTGGAAGGATTGTACACCGTCAGTCTCGATGCCTTGGGCGAATTGGACGATGCCGCTGTGCGCGATCTCTTCCGGGCCGGGCATATGCAATGCGCCTATGCCATGATCACTTCGCTGCAACATATTGCCCTCATGGCCCGCCGGCGCAACGAACGGCTGGCGTCGACGCTGTGACCGTGGCGAATGGCGCTTGTTGCCTTCAGGAACGCAATGCATCGGATATCTGCGATTCCGCTGGCCTGCGGGCGCTGGCTCTGGCCTGCCAACCGGCCGTCATTCGCGGCCATTGCATTAACTGGCCAGTAACAAGGGCGGCGGCGCGGGGGATCGATGCGGCGATGGCCCATCTGGCGCAATATGATGCGGGACTGACGGCGGAATATTTCTCCGCGCCAGCAGCGCTTCAGGGGCGCTATCATTATGGCGAAGGCATAGGCGGCTTCAATTTTTCGCGGGAAACGATCAATGTCCGCGAAGCGCTCTCGCGGATCTGCGCCAATGCCCTTGGCGGGCGCGAAACGGGCTATATGGGATCGTTACCGACGGAGCTTTGTTTCCCCGGTTTTGCCACCGATAATCCCAGTACGATTGTGGAAGGCCATGTTCGCCCGCGCCTATGGGTTGGGAACCGATCTACCGTCGCCTGCCACTATGACAGCTATGATAACCTGGCCTGTGTCGTGGCAGGCCGCCGTCGTTTTACGCTCTATCCGCCTGACGCGATCGGCGACCTTTATATTGGGCCAATCGATCACACTCTGTCGGGGCAGCCCGTGTCCATGGTGGCGGGAATGGACGGAGGCGATGACTATCCACGGTTCGCTGCGGCGCAGGCCAAAGCCATCATCGTTGACCTGGGTCCGGGCGACGCGCTCTATCTGCCTAAATTATGGTGGCATCAGGTCGAAGCGCTCGATCCCGTCAACATCCTTGTGAATTATTGGTGGGACGGCTTTTCGGCCGGGCCTGATTCGCCCTATGCGGCCCTACTTCTTGCGATGATCGCCATTGCCGAACGGCCGGTGCCCGAACGGGCGGCGTGGCGCGCCTATTTCGATCATTATGTATTCCGTGCCGACGGGCATCCGCTGGCGCACCTCCCCGAAGCGAAGCACGGCGTCCTGGGGCCATTGGCGCAGGGCAATTATGGCCGCATCCGGGCATTGGTGATGCGGATGCTGCGGGGCGGCTGAACAGTCTTAAAAGCATAATCTATCGCGCAGCGGAGAGGCTGGCATGAAGCGGGCAACGGGAAACACGGCGTTTTGGGGGGGCGATCATACCAGTCGGGTGGCGTGGCGTTTTCAGGATCAGATAATGCCGTTTTTCGACCTCCACCTCGATTTTGCGACAACGAGATAGACAGTTGTATCGCGTTTTGCCGATCCGTTCATTTAAGGTAGCGATAACAAAATCATTGTTGCGCGGATAGAATCGGTTATGCCTGCGGCAACGGTCCGGCACAGGGCTGACCCATTGGGAGGAGCGGACGGCCATGTTTTCGCGCAATCATTCGAGACGCCTGGCGGGCCTGATCTTCGGCGGCGCGGCGCTCATGCCGTTGTCCGCAGGGGCCGCGCCGCAGTTCGATCCGATGTTCAGCGATCATGCGGTGGTCCAGCGCGATCATCCCGTCACGGTGACCGGCCGCGGCGTCCCGCAGGAAATCATTGCGATAATATTCGGAGCCGAAACCCGCGAAGTGCGGGTCGATAAAGATGGTCGGTTCGAGGCGCGTTTCGCACCTATTGGCACGACGGGACCGGTGAAACTGGAAGCGCGTGCGGCGTCGGGCAGCGTCGTGGCGCAGGATGTGGCTGTAGGGGATGTGTTCCTCTGTTCGGGCCAATCGAACATGGAACTGGAAGTGCGCAATGCGCAGGATGCGATGACGCAGATTCGCGCGTCTGCCGACGATCAATTGCGGTTGATGCTGGTGCCGCGCGCCGTGGCGGATAATCCGCTGCGTGATTTTCCGCAGTCGCCGACCTGGCGTCCCGCCGGACCGGACAGCGTCGCCGACTTTTCCGCCGCCTGCTTCTATATGGCGCGCGAATTGCGCAAGACGGCGAAGGTGCCGATCGGCGCGATCGCCAGCAGTTGGGGCGGATCGCGGATCAGTCCATGGATGGGCGCGCAGGCGCAGGTTGCGGTCGGCCAGGGCGCACAATCGGCGCTGGTGTTGTTGCATGGGCGCGATCCGTTTGCGGCGGAGCAGGCCGCCAGCGCGGAATGGGAAAAATGGTGGCGCAAGGCAACGGGCGACGTCCCCGGCAAGGAGCCATGGCAGCCCGATAGCGGCATCACCTTGACCGATGCGCCGCGCATCGGTCCATGGGAGCAATGGGGCGTGCCTGGTCTGGCCGATTTCAATGGCATGGTCTGGTATCGGCGCGAGATCGATTTGACGGCGGCGCAGGCCAAGGCGAGCGGGACATTGTCGCTGGGGCTGCTGGACGATGTCGGCCGGGTGTGGATCAACGGCAAGCCCGTAGGCATGAGCGCGCGCAGCTGGCAGCCGAGCAGCTTCGACGTGCCGCCTGGTGTGTTGCAGCCGGGGCGCAATGTGATCATCGTCAATGTTCTGGACAATTATGCCAATGGCGGGCTGTCAGGCCCGGCGGAAGCGATGGCGCTGTCGTTGGGGCAAGCGGGGCATGTGCCACTGGGCGACGAATGGCGCTATGCGGTCGCGACCCGATCGCCGCCGGGCGCGCCGCGCGTGCCATGGGGCGACACGACCGGCACCGGGACACTCTATAATGGGATGATCGCGCCGCTGGGGGCGATCGGGTTGAAGGGGGTTGCCTGGTATCAGGGCGAATCCGATGTCGACCTGCCCGGCTATGCCGACCGGATGACGGCGATGATGGCTGATTGGCGGCGGCAGTTCGGGTCGCCCGACCTGGCTTTCGTTGCGGTGCAACTGGCGGGCTATGGCGATCCGGTGACCACGCCCACGAACAATGGTTGGGCGGCGATGCGGCAGGTGCAATATCAGGCGATGGCGCAGGACGATCATGGCGGCCTGGCGACTGCGATCGACCTGGGCGATCCGTTCGATATCCATCCGGGTGAAAAGCAGGAGGTAGGCCGTCGATTGGCGCGGGCGATGCGCGCGGTCGCCTATGGCGAGGCGGTGTCGCGCACCGGGCCGCAAGCGTCGCGGGTAACGGCAACGAGCGATGGTGGCGCGGCGATCGATTTCACCGGGCTGAGCGGCGCGTTGCACACGCGCAGCGCGGCGCAAGCGATCGGCTTTGAACTGTGTGGCGCGGGGGTGGGCAGTTGTCGCTTCGTGGCAGGCAGAATCGAGGGCGGGCGCGTGATCCTGACCGAGGATGGGCAGCCTGCAACGCGGGTGCGTTATGCCTGGGCGGGGTCGCCAGTGGTAAACCTCTATGACGAAGCGCCGCTGCCGGTCGGTTCCTTCGAATTACCGATCGTGCCGATGCGCTGAACCATGATAGGAAGGATGATTGATGATAGCGCTATCAAGATGAAAATGGGGAGGGCCCGATATGGGCGGCGATATTCTATCCATGTTGACGGGCATATTGGACCCGCACGGCCCGGCGGCGGCCGCGAAAACGGTCAGCTACACGCCTGCCGACTATAGCGTTCATTTCTTTCTGCAACTCATGCTGATCATCGCCGCTTGTCGGGCGGTGGGCTGGCTGGGCCGAAAATTGCTGGCGCAACCGCAGGTGGTGGGCGAAATGATCGCCGGCGTGATCCTGGGGCCGTCGCTGTTCGGGATGGTCGCGCCCGACCTGCACGCCATGATCTTTCCCAAGGAAACCAGCAGCGTCCTGTATGCCGGGTCGCAACTGGGCGTGTCCCTCTACATGTTCCTCGTCGGCCTGACCTTGAGGCTCGATCATTTTCGGTCGAAGGCGCGCAACGCCGCCATGGTGTCGGCAGCGGGGTTGCTGGCGCCGTTCCTGATGGCGGTGTTGATCACGCCCTATATATTGCAGGTTCCGGGCTTGTTTGCCGAAGGATTGGGGCAGGGGCAGGCAACCCTGTTCATGGGCGCTTGCATTGCGCTGACCGCTTTTCCGATGCTGGCGCGCATCATCAACGAGCGTGGTCTGGCGAATAGTCCGCTTGGCACATTGTCGTTGACGGCAGGGGCATTTGACGACGCGGCGTCCTGGTGCGTTCTGGCCTTGGTACTGGCCCTGGCGGGGGGAGACGACGCGATCGCCGTTGTCGCGATCGGGGGTGCGGTTTTGTACGTTGCATTTCTGCTACTGTTCGGCCGAAAACTGTTGGCGCCACTCGGCCGAGCCGTGGAGGCGCGGGGCGAAATGAGCGCCACGATATTGGCCATGACGCTGTCCTTATTCTGCCTGTCCGCTTTCATCATGGACGCCATTGGTATTCACGGGATTTTCGGCGGCTTCATTTTGGGCGTATTCATGCCACGCGGCCTCTTCGTTCAACAATTCAAGGCGAAGATAGAGCCTATAGCGGTCGTTCTCCTGCTGCCGATGTTCTTCACTTATTCCGGGCTTAACACGCGGTTGGACGTCATGAGTTCGGTTCCCTATCTTTTGATTGCTTTGGGGATATTGTTCGTCTCCATCATCGCCAAATTTGGTGCCTGTTATCTGGCCGCGCGCGTGTCGGGTGAAGATAATCATACCGCCCTGGGCATCGGCGCATTGATGAATTCCCGGGGCCTGATGGAATTGATCATCGTCAATATCGGCATACAGAAGGGGATTATTCAGCCGGCGCTGTTTTCGATGCTCGTGCTGATGGCCGTCGTGACCACCATGATGGCTGGTCCGCTGTTCGAGCTGTTCTACGGTCGGCGCGCGCGGGCGCTTGGACAATTGGCGCCCAATATTTGACAGGCATTGCTCAAAAATCCTGCCTGCATCATCAGCGCGCCGCGCGCTCCTTGTCAGCGGCGCAGGGCCGCGTCGCCCCATGTCACGGGGACGGCGTTGCCCGTCATACCGTCGGCGCGGGCGACCAGTTCGAGGATGGCGACCCCCTTCACATTGGCTTCCAGCGGTTGGGCAGGCGCACCGCGGCGCAGCAGCGGCGTGCTGGCGAGCGCCTTGCCGTCGCCATAGAGGAAAAAGCGCACCGGCTGATCGCTATCGCGCGCGCTGTCGTCCACGCCGACCGATGCGGTGAAGCGGGCAAAGCCCTTGTTGCGCACCTCCAGCCGGGAATTGGCCAGGATGCCCACGCCCGAAGCGAAGGTGTGTCCGGCAACGACAAGCGCCTGATTATAGGGGGTCGCATCAGCCATCGCGCCGCCCCATCCGGCGTACATGGGGCGCTCGCCAATCCCGCGCGTGCCGCGCCAGCCGGGTATCGACCGATAGATGGTGGGATCGGGTTCGGGCTGGGTCACCCCATCGACCGCCGGGTTCACGGCGCCGGGCTGTTCCGACAGATACAGGCCATCGGGCAAGGTGCGGTCGCCCTTCGCGCGGAAAACTAGGGTCTGATGCGGTTCGACACGCAGCTTTATTTCTTGGGTGAAGTCGCTCTTCGCGCCCGTCCACAGATCGGACAGGGCGACCGGGCGATCGGGGCGGAACTTCAGATGATCGGCGGTCAGCACGGCGTCCACGGCGGACAAGCCCCGGTTGAACAGCGCGACGGCCTTGTCGCCGTTCGCTAGTGTCTTGACCAGAATCTGGAAGCCATCGCTATCGAAGGCGACGGTCGCCTGATTGCCGGCCGCGTCCTGGTTGAGCGCGATCAGTTCTGCATTGCCGAAAATATCGAGCAGCGGCTGAGGCGTGGTGCGCAGGTCCGAGCCGATCAACAGCGGCGCGTTCATCATCGCCCAGAGCGCGAAATGCGACCGGGCTTCGGTCAGATGATCGGCATCGAAATCGCCCTTGCCGATGAAGAGCATATCGGGATCGTTCCAGCTGCCCGGATGCGCGTAGAGCGCGCGGCGCACGGCGCTGTCATAATTGGTGAGCATTCGGCCCCAATCGGGGGAGATGTCGTCGCTGGTGCGCGATATGCTGCCAACATCCTTGCCCCAGGATCGGACATTGGCGCTGCCCCAGATGCAGAGCGAGAGCATATAGTCGCCGTCGGGATTATATTTGGCGAGCGACTGGTTGATGTCGGCAAAGAGCGATTTGACGGCCGGGATGTCCGATCGGGTGATGCTATGCTGGTCGATCAAAGGGGGGAGGGCGCGGAACTGGCCGCCGCGGACGCGTTCTGCGTCGGCGGCGAAGGCGCGGATGCCGCAGCCGTCCACCTTGATCGCGTCGAAGCCCCAGTCGGCGAAAAAGAGGCGGATATCCTGGTCGCTATGGCCGTACAGGCCGACTTCCCGCTCGGCCATCGTGCCTTCGGGCAGTTGGGCGGGTCCGTCCGAATAGGCCTGCGAGCAGCTATTGCGGCCGAGGTCGGAATAGATGCCCGCCTTGAACCCCATGGCATGGAGTGTGTCGGTCAGGGGACGGAAGGAGGGATCGCCCTTCCCGGTGCGGGCCGAGGGAAATTTGTCGGCGCGGATGATGAGCTTGTTGTCGCTGGTGCGGCGTTTCAGCCACCATCCATCGTCGATATTGATGAAGCGATAGCCCTTTTTGGCAAGGCCGGTGTCGATGATGCGCCGGGCGGAGCCGAGCAGTTTCTCCTCATCGATCTCGGTGAAAAAGGCGTTCCAGCTGTTCCACCCCATCGGGGGCAACTGGGCGCTGCCGACCTGATAGGCGCTCCAGCGGCCGGTGGGGGCCAGTAGATCGACCGCGTTGGAGGCAGGGGTTTGCGCCCACAGACTGGTGCTGGCGCACAGCGCGATCACAGGCAGGAGATAATGGCGGAGGGTCATGCAAAGTCCTTGAGCGTCAGGGAAACCGACGTACCGGCTTTGAGTGTCAGGATGTGGCGTTTGTCGGCGAGACGCACGGTGCGCGGGCCGGACAGTTCGGGGTGCAGAATCGCGCGATCGAGGCCGCCGTCCCGCCAGTAGAGGTCGATGCAACAGCGACCGCGCGCGCGTAGCCCGGTGACCCTGCCAGTCGGCCAGGCCTTCGGCAGCGCGGGCAGCAGATCGATGACGTCGCCATAACTGTCCATCAGCATGGCGACGATGCCCGCCGCGCCACCGAAATTGCCGTCGATCTGGAACGGGGGATGGGCGTCGAACATATTGGGATAGGTGCGGTCCGGGCCGAGCAGGAAGCGCAGGATGTCATGCGCATGGTCGCCTTCGCGCAGGCGCGCCCACAGGTTGATGCGCCAGGCGGTCGCCCAGCCGGTCGCACGGTCGCCGCGTATTTCCAGTGTGCGGCGTGCGGCGGCGGCAAGCGCGGGCGTGCCGTTGGGCGTGATCTGGCGCGACGGGTGCAGGCCGTAGAGGTGGGAGACATGGCGGTGGTTCTGTTCGGGCGCGTCGGCATCCCAATCCTGCTGCCATTCCTGAAGCTGGCCCTGATGACCGATTTTATAAGGCGCGAGCTTGTCGTGCGCGGCGCGCGCTTCGGCGACCAGGGAGGCGTCGATATTCAAGAGGGTGGCGGCTTCGATCGTCTGTGTGAAGAGATCGCGCAAAATGCCCATGTCCATCGTTGGCCCCGCGCAGAGCGTGCCGCCATGGCCATGCGGATTTTCAGGACTCATCGACGGGTTGGTGACGAGGAAGCCGGTGGTCGGATCGCGCTGGAGCGTGTCGAGGAAGAAACGCGCCGCTCCTGCCATCAAAGGATAGATGGACGTCAGATAATCCTGATCGCGGCCATAATCATAATGGTCCCACAAATGGGTGCAAAGCCACGCCCCGCCGGTGGGCCAAAGGCCGAATTGCGCGCCGTCGATCGGTGCGGTGGCGCGCCACAGGTCGGTGTTATGATGCGCGACCCATCCGCGTGCGCCATACATGGTTCTGGCGGTGCGTTCGCCCGTAATGGCGAGGTCGCGGACCATCTCCACAAGCGGGGCGACACATTCGCCCAGCGCCGTCGGCTCGGCCGGCCAATAGTTCATCTGGGTGTTGATGTTGATCGTATATTTGGAACCCCAGGGTGGATTGAGGCTGTCGTTCCACAGGCCCTGCAAATTGGCGGGCTGGCCACCCGGCCGCGACGAGCAGATCAGCAGATAGCGGGCATAGTCGAAATAGAGTGCGGCAAGCGCTGGATCGTCGCTGGTCTGGGAGGCGGCGATGCGCTGGTCTGTGGGCATCTGCGCGGCGGGCGTGGCACCCAGGTCGAGGGCGACGCGGCGGAACAGCCTCTGGTGCGCGGCGGCGGTATCGGCGGCGATGCGGGCGAAGGGGTGGCGCTTGACCCTGGCCAAAGTGGCGGCGGTGGTGGCGAGCGGATCGCCGCTGACGTCATCGAAGCGCTTGTGGGTGGTCGCCATGGCGATGAGCAGGGTGACGGACGTTGCGCCGCGGATGCTAAGGCGGCCGTCGGCGCTGTGCGTTGCGCCTCCGCCGTTGATCTGCGTCGTAAGGCGCGCGGCGAAGCGGAGGTTGCCTTCGATCCCCTTGGATGCGCCGTTGCGGCCAGTGAGGAGCAGTCCGGCGGGGCCGTCCGCCATGATCCGAACGTCTCGCTGGGGTGAGCGTAAGGCGACATCGACATCGACTTTGTCGGCGCTGCTGGCGGTCAGATGGACCGCGATGATCTGATCGGCCGGAGAGGCGACGACCTGACGGACATGGGTGACGCCGCCAGCGTCGAACCGGGTGGTCGCGATCGCTTTGTCGAGATCAAGCTCGCGGCGATAGGCGCTGGCTTCGCCCAGGTTGGGGAAATCGAGGATCAGGTCGCCCAGCGTCTGATAGGGCATCTGCGTCAGCGGCTTGGCCATCAAAGTCTGGTTGGCCAGCGCCTCGGCCTCCGCGATTTTTCCTGCGAAGATCAGGTCGCGCACTTTGGGCAGCATCGCCTCTGCCTGTGGATTTACCGGATCATAGGGCTGACCCGCCCAGAGCGTGCTTTCGTTGAGTTGCAGCCGTTCCTGGCCGATGCCGCCGAATATCATCGCGCCCAGCCGTCCGTTGCCGATGGGTAGCGCCTGGGTCCATTCCGTGGAGGGTTGGCCATACCATAGCGCTGCCGGGGCCGGCGTGTCGGGCGCCGCACCCGTCGGTCGTGCTGCCGCGAGTGCGGCGGTGCCGACCGCCATGGCGGCCATGGTTTCGCGACGGCTGAAGGTCATGGCTGCACGCCGACTGACAGCGGCGCAAGGGTGAAGCTGTCGACATCGAGATAGCCGCCGGTGGGGGCTGGGTTATAGCAGGAGATCGCGATTTGCTGGCCCTGGAACGTGCCGGTGCGCCAGTCGAACGCGAGCGGAAAGGCGTCGCCGACGTCTTGCCATGTCCGGTTGTCAAGGCTGTAGCCGACGCGGCCCTTTTGCGTCTGGAAATCCATGTCCGCGCGCAGCCAGAGGGTGCGGCCGGTAACGGGAATGGCGGGGACACGGATGTCGGTGCGGGGGCCGTTTTGCGTGCTTTCGGTCAGCTGCATCCGCAGCGATCGTACGCCCTTCGCGCTGCCGACGACCGACAGTTGCGCGTTATACTTCCCGAAACTGCCAAGACCGCAAACGTCGCCCGCCTTGATGCCGGCGGTGTCGAGCTTCACGATGGCGCGCATCATCGGCCCCTGCGCCTTTTGCGTCAGCGTGTTGCGGGCGGTCCAGATGCCGTCCGCCTGGGTCGCATGCAGGCGCAGGAAGCCGGGGCGCTGCGTCAGAGACCATTTACTGTCGTCGGGATTATGATTCCACTGCCATTGCAAGCCGAGTGTCGGAGCGGAGAAATCATCCGACGAGGGCGGTTCGGCGAAAGCATGACCGGCAATCGGCTTGGGCGACCGGTCGGGCACGACATCGGGCTTGTCCGGCGTGCCCCACCAGGGCCAACCGTCTTTCCAGAAAATCGGGCTGATGTTGGTCATGCGGCCGATCGCGCCCGCGTCCACCATGACGAAGCCATACCAGCTGCCGTCCGGCATATCGACGATCGCGCCTTGATGGCCGCCAACCTTGTCGTCGATCGACGGCTTGGTTTCCCACGGCCCCCAAAGGCTGCGGGAGCGCGACACGGTCATCGCCAGCTTGCCCGGGATGGCGTTGAAGAGATAGTAGAAGCCGTTGTGGCGGATGATCTTCGATCCTTCCGCGCCCTTGTTATAATAAGTGACTTTCGCGGCGGTGACGGCGGACAGATCGTCGTTGAGCGTCAGCAGCGTGACCGTGCCGTCGGAGCCGATCGAGGTGCCCAGATAGGCGGTGCCGTCTCCGTCGATGAACAGGGCGGGATCGAAGGCTTCGCGGTCCAGTTCCTTATAGGTCCAGGGGCCATCGATCCTGGCCGACCGGTAGATGCGCGTCTTGTGGCCGACGGGCGTGACGGCCACGTAGAATAGGCCGGTATGACGGCGCAGGCTGGCGGCATAGAATCCGCGGCGATAGCCGCCGCCATCCTTGAGGTCGTAGCGCGGGTCGCCGTCGAGCCGGTCGACCACATGGGTCGCGATACGCCAGTTCACCAGATCCTTCGAATGGAGAATGGTCACGCCCGGCGCATTGGCAAACGTGGTGGAGACGAAATAGAAATCCTCACCCACGCGGATGATGTCGGGATCGGGATAGTCGGCGAACAGCACCGGATTGCGATAGGTGCCGTCGCCTTGATCGGACCGCCAGACCTGTGCGGGCAGGGCCGCGGCGATCAGGCCGGTCGTGAGGGCGAGTCCAATGGTGGCGGCGCGGATCATGGCGGCGCTCCTTAGTTGGCCGGGCTATAGTGATAGGGGCCAAGGACCGTGCCGACGAAACCGCCTGCCTTCTTCGTGCTCAGCAGGGTGGCGTCCACGCCGTCCTTCAACGTCTGGGTGCTGCCGCCGACGCCATAGTCGAAGCCGATAGTCCCGCCGGTCGCCCGGATGGTGAGGGTTACAGGGCCGCCGGTGGCGACAGGCGCGGAGGCGACCAGCGTGTCGGTATCGGCGGCGTCGCGGGTGTAGAGGGCGACGACCGGCTTGCCCGCGATCCGGGTGAGGCCGAAGAAGAGGTTGCTGCGGTCGCTCTGCACGGCGGCAAGGCCGGCGCGGTCGCCATCCTTGGCCGGGGTGTAGCGCAGCGTGGTGGAGAAGGTGGCATTGCTATGCTGTTGCCGCCGTCCGATAAAGGCGGGAACGCCGTTCAGATCGCCGATCGGTGCGCCGCTGTCCAGCGCCAGCGCGCCGCCTGCGAGATGATAGAAGGGCTTTTGCGGCGTGCGGATGCCGATCCATTCCATCGGCAGCTTTGTGCCGTCAAACTCCTCAACATAGGTAAAGTCGCCGCTGGTGGGCAGCGCAGGCTTGGGCTGGGTGGGCAGATTGGGTGCCTTGACGGCATGGGGGATCGCTTGCCCGCGCGGCAGGATGATGGGCCAGCCGTCCTTCCATTCCACTGGCAACAGGAAGGTTTCGCGGCCAATATTGTAATGGTCGTCGGCGTCATAAGGGCGGACGGCCAGGAAGGTCGCCCACCAATCGCCATTTTGCGTCTGGACCAGTTCGGCATGGCCGGCCGACCCGATCATGTCGGGCCGTGCGGGATCAAGATCGCGCTGGGTCAGGATCGGGTTGCCCTCGAACGGGATATAGGGGCCGCGCATGTCTTTCGCGCGGAAGACGACCTGCGAATGGTTGACGCTGGTGCCGCCTTCGGCCGCGGTCAGATAATAATAGCCGTCCTTGCGGAAGATATGTGGTCCTTCGATCCAGACGGGCTTTTTGGCGATATCGACGCCGCCGTTGATGAGCTGGGTGCTTTCCTTCACCATCTTGCCGGCGCGCCAGTCATATTCCTGAATCCAGATCGCGCGATGCCCGTCATAGCGAGGCGTTTCGTTGGGAGAGCGATTGTTGACGATATAGGCCTTGTCGCCCTCCCAATAGATGGACGGGTCGATCCCTTCGAACGGCAACCAGATCGGGTCGGACCAGGGACCGGCGGGGTCTTTGGCGGTAATGACGAAATTGCCCTTACATTCGACGCAGGTGTTGACGATGTAGAAGGTGCCGTCGTGATAGCTGATGTCTGGCGCAAACACCGCTTGCGAGATGCGCCGGCCATTGAAGTTCAACTGTTCCGGCCGGTTAATCGCATTGGCGATCTGGGTCCAGTTGACCAGATCCTTCGATTTGAAGATCGGCAGGCCCGGATAATGGGCGAAGGATGAATTGACGAGATAATAATCGTCGCCCACGCGCGTAACCGACGGGTCGGGATAATAGCCGGTCAGGATCGGATTGCGATATTCGCCCGGTTTGACGACGATTTTTTCCGCCGATTGCCCTTTATAGGTAAAGCTTTCGAACAGCGCCGGGGCGGCCTGCGCGGGGGCAGCGAACAGCGAGAGAGACAGTATCGAAGGCATGAGCGCAGAGAGGGGCAAGGTCCACCGGGTCATGATCAATCTCTCCTTCAACTGCCGCGCTTCGCCGCGCCGCATCTCTCGTTAGCGCTAACATAATCTGCTATGAATATTCGTTGCAAGCGGCGTTTATTTTTCTGGATTTCGGGTCGTGATGCAGACCCTCCCTGACAACGGATCAAGGACTGACGTGAGGCATGCGGAGCGGCGGGCTTATTTCCCGCTTTGCCTATGCCTGTCCATGTTTTAGGTCGACTGATCGCATGGCGGGCGCATAAGGAAAAGCATGGCAAGATCGCAGCAGATGGGGCGCGGCGCGACGATCGTGGATGTTGCCAAGCGTGCCGGCGTATCATCGATGACGGTATCGCGCGTCATCAATGGGCGTTCCGGCGTTAGCGCGGAAACGCGCGCGGCCGTCGAGGAGGCGATCAAGGTGCTTTCCTATACGCCCAATGTCGCGGCGCGCAATCTGGTGAACTCGACGGAATTGCGGATCGGCATCATCTATTCCAATGCGAGCGCCGCGTTCATGAGCGAGTTTTTGACCGGCGTTTTCGAGGAGGCGTCGTCGCGTGGCGCCAGGCTGATGTTGCTGAAAGGAGAGGGCGGGCGACCTCCGCCCGTGGAAGCCATTGAAGATCTGGTCGCATCCGGGCTGAGTGGCGCGTTGCTGGCGCCGCCGCTGGGCGAGGCGCCCGATGTGCTGCGGGTGCTGCGCGATGCGGGATGCGCCATGGCGGCCGTAGGCGCTTATCAGTCGCCCGGCACGATCTGCGTGCGGATAGACGATCGCGCGGCATCCTACCAGATGACCCGGTTGCTGCTCGATCTGGGCCACCGCCAACTGGGGTTCATCTTGGGCAATCCCGATCAGGCGGCGAGTGCCGAACGGATGGCCGGATTCTACGCCGCGGTCCGCGAAACCGGCGGAGTGGACGTTCAGGTGGTCCAGGGCGACTTCACTTATGGTTCGGGACTGGCCGCGGCCGAGCATCTGTTGGCCTTGCCAAAGCGGCCCACCGCCATCTTCGCAAGCAATGACGATATGGCCGCCGCGGTCGTTTCGGTCGCGCATCGGCGGCATCTGGACGTGCCGAGCGAACTCACTGTGGCGGGTTTCGACGATACGACCCTGGCGACCACGCTCTGGCCACCCTTGACCACGGTGCATCAGCCCGTGCGCGAACTGGCTGCCGAAGCGCTGAGCCTGCTGATCGCCGAAATCGCAGCGAAAAAGGGCAAGTCTCGCGTGCCCAGCGAAACCATCCTCGATCACAGGATCGTAGAGCGTCAATCGACCGGCGCGCATATGGCGTCGTCGCCTGCATAAAGGAACCACGCGAAATCGGCCGGGGTCGCCATGCCGGACGCGTCCTGACAGGCCATGCCGACAAAGGTGCCCGTGAAATTGGGGAGGCCGGGAAAGGTAACCTCATCCGAAAGGATCGTCGCGTCCAGCCTGTGCGGGAGAATCTGCCAGGCGGATGCCCCTTCGCTCCGCCAGCTGAAGATCAGGGCGTCGCCATCGACTTGCGCTCTTAGTTCGATCGGTCCTTCGGGCAGCGGACCGAGGACCTCTATGGTGATGCCTTCTGCCAGTTCGGGCGACGCGATCATCAATTGCAGTTCGCGGACCTGAGCGTCCATGCTGATGCTGAGATAATAATATTTCGTGCTGTTATAGTAGAGGATCAGGCCCGCAGCCTGCTGAAAGCAACGTGGCGCAAAGTCCAAGCAGGTCGTTGCGGTGAAGCGCCGATGCTCCAGCCGCCGCGCGACGAGCGCCTGCTCGAAATGACTGCCGACGGTTTCCCGGCCGTACAGTCGCAGGAAACCGGGCCGGTCGGACAGGCTGAAGAGGCGTTCCGGCATGGGCGTGCGCAACCACTGAAATTCAGGGGGCAGGCTATCGCGATCGAAATGCCCGTTCCACATATTCTGAGGCCAGGGCATTGGCGGCAGGTCGGGTGCGCGGGGTGCCTCCATCGGCTTAGCGTCTCCGTCCAGCGTGCGCAGCCATCCATCATCATGCCATCGCATCGGCTGTATCGCGGTCTCGCGGCCCAGGATGCAGCGCGCCTTTTCTGGAACGGGGCGGCCGCACAGATAGGTGAGACAGGGCGTGCCGTCCTGTAGTTCGACCAGGTCGCCATGGCCTGTGCGGGTCAGCGGCCCGTGACGATTGCCGGAAGCCGTCAGCACCACGCCATCGGGATGCACCGCATAGGGGCCGAGCAGGTCGCGGGAACGGGCCATCACGACCGCATGGTCCCATCCTGTGCCGCCTTCGGCCACCAGAAGATGATAATAGCCATCGCGCTTGTAGATGTGGGGGCCTTCGGTAAAGCCCAGATCGGTTCCCTTGAAAATCAGATGGGGTTCGCCAACGAGTTTCAAGGCGGCGCGATCAAATAGCTGTATCTGGATACCCGCAAAACGGCCGCGGCCGGGGCGGTGGTCCCACAGCATGTTCAGCATCCAGCTGCGGCCGTCATCGTCATGGAACAAGGCTGGGTCGAAGCCGCTGCTGTTGAGGTGGGTGGCGTCCGACCAGTCGCCGTCGACATGGTCGCAATGGACGACATAGTTGGGGAAGTCGCGCAGGGACGCCCCCCTGGCCCCGTTGACCGTCGTCACGCCATACCGCTTGACGTCGGTGAAGATCAGCCAGAAGCGGCCGTCGGCATAGCTGAGATCAGGTGCCCACACCCCGCAGGAATCCGGCGCCCCGCGCATGTCCAGTTGCGACGCCCGCGCCAGCGGTCGCGTAATCAGCCGCCAATGTTTGAGATCGCGGCTATGGTGGATCTGCACGCCCGGATACCATTCGAAGGTCGATGTCGCGATGTAGAAATCATCGCCCACCCGCAGGATCGAGGGGTCAGGATTAAAACCCGAAAGGATCGGATTGGAGATGACGGTCATGCGGGTTTGCGCACCAATGTCCACAGGAGGAGAGCGCCCAGAAGGTCGAGGACGCCAAGGATGACGAAAAATGGTCCATAGCCGACCTGATCGACCATCTGGCCCAGCAGCAGCGTGAAGATAAGGACGCCCAGATTGCCCGCCAGACCGGCGAGGCCAGCGGCGGTGGCCACGACATTGCGCGGGAAGAGGTCCGACGCCATCGTGATGACGGTGACCGACAGCGTCTGATGCGCAAATCCGCCCAGGCACAGTAAAGCGATGGCCGCATAGGGGTTCGTCGCCATGCCGACAAAGGCCATGCCGGTCATCATCACCGCGCCCAACGTGAAGGTCCACCGACGGGCATCGATCAGGTCGACGTTGCGCCGTTGCAGGAAGCTGACGACAGCCGGACCGAAAAGACATCCCAGATCCGCGGCGAGAAAGGGCAGCCATGCAAAGAGCGCGATCTGCGCGAGGTCGAAGCCGCGGACCCGCGCCAGATAGAGCGGCATCCAGAAGGACAACATACCCCATACCGGGTCGGCCAGCATCCGGGGCAGGGCGATCCCCCAAAGGTCGCGCCGACGTAGCAGCGACAGCATGGAGGCGCGTGTCGCCTGCGGCGCGAGCCGGGCTTCCTGTCCATTGGCGATATAGTCGCGTTCCTGCGTGGTCAGGCGCGGGTGGCGCGCGGGGCTGTCATAATAAAATAGCCAGAGTAAGGCCCAGACCAGCCCGATGGCCCCGGCGATCACGAACGCCAGTCGCCAACTGTGCATCATGACGGCCCATGCCACCAGGGGCGGGGCAAACACCGCGCCGAACGAGGCACCGATATTGTACACGCCGCCTGCCAGACCGCGTTCCTTGGACGGAAACCACTCCGCGACGAGTTTTTGACCGGCGGGCTGGGCGGACCCTTCCGCCAGGCCCAGCAGGCCGCGCAACGCTGCAAAGCCGAACCAGCCGTTTACGAAGCCATGCGCCATGGTGATGATCGACCAGGCGGCGACGCAAACACCAAAACCGACGCGCAGCCCCACGCTGTCGAGGAAATAGCCGGCGGCTGGCTGGAACATCACGCCAAGCTGGAAGGCGCTGGTGATCCAGCCATATTCGACGCTGGTAATGGACTGTTCCGACAAAATGACCGGCGCAGCAACGCCAAGGACGGAACGCGACAGATAGTTGATCACCATCGCGCCGACGAACAGGCCGATGATCGTCCATCTTATTTTGCCCATTCGACCGCTCATCGGCATGAGCGATTGATAGCGTTAACGCATGGTATTAGAGGCGGAAATTCCAGGCGCACCATCGCCGATTTCTGTTCGTCCGGGCGCTTACGCGCATGAGCTGACGCTAGGTTTTCCAACGCATGACATCCTCATCTTATCACTATTGTCGGATTATTGACAACAATCATGGAGGATATCAATAGACGTTGTTAGCGCTAACTATCTCAGCGATTGCGTGAGGGCGAGGCGGCGGTCAGATCACGGTTTGAACGTGGTGACCATCTGGCTGAGTTCGCCGAACAAGCTGTCGCCGGTGCCCGCGGTCATGCGCACATGGTCGCCAAAATGCAGGAAGGGCGTGACGGGATGGCCATGTTCGATCATCTCGATCGCGCGCCGTTCAGAAAGGCAGGTCGATCCCACTATCTCGAAATCGGGATCGGACACGGTGCCGGAGCCGATGATGGTCCCCGCGCACAGATGCCGCGTGCGGGCGGCATGGGCGATGAGTTCATGGAAGCCATAGCCCATGCCTTCACCCGACGGATGGCCGAACCATGCGCCGTTGACCTCTACGCGCAGCGGAAGGCAGACGCGGCCATCGCGCCATTGGTCGCCCAGTTCATCGGGGGTGATCGCGATCGGCGCAGCGCTGCAGGCTGGCTTGGCCTGTATCCAGCCGAAGCCTGTCTTCATTTCCGCCGGGGCGACGGCGCGCAGCGACCAGTCGTTGATGAGGAGAATGAGGCGAATATGCGCCATCGCGTCGGCGGCCGAACATCCCATGGGGACGTCGTCCGTGACGATGCCGAACTCGCCTTCGAAATCGATGAAGTCCGCTTCGGTGGGGAAGGCGACGTCTGCATGCGGTGCCAGGAAACAATGGCTCATACCCTGGTACATCAGGGGGAGGTCAGTTTCGATCGGGGGGTGGTTGAACGCCTTCTGCATTAAGACGCCATGATTGGCGAAGGCCGATCCGTCCAGCCATTGCCAGGTGCGCGGCAGCGGGGCGAGGAGCGTACCATGATCGACACTGTCGCCGCCGCCTGCCTCCAATGTGGTCGAGAGGGCGGCGGCGTCATCCAGCAGCGCGTCCCAATCGGTGATCGCGTGCAGTAGATTGGGCCAGCGCGCACCCATCGGCAGGCCGCGCGCGCCATCCCGCGACAAGAGTATCAATTCGCCGTCGGCGGTGCCGTTGGCGCGCGTCGCAAAACGCATGGGGCCGTTTCCTTCCGATAATGTCGTAGAATGTCGGCCCGCGGGTCGTCCTGCGCGCCGACCAACGCTCAGCGTTTCAGATCGTCGTCGAATGCACCGTCGATCAGGATGAAGACGATCCGGCAATTGTGGTCCGATCGGTTGGACCAGCCATGATTGGTGCCGCGCTGGATGACGATGTCGCCGGTGCGGACCGTGGTTTCGCCTTCGTCCATGATCAGGACCAGTTCGCCTTCCACGACGATCCCATAGTCGATGGTTTCGGTGCGGTGCATCAGCGCGTGGCGCGATCCTTCGCCATCATGGACGGAGGCGTCGTGCGCGCCGACTTCGGCGAAATGGGCGCGCGCCTCTTCCGGCGTCATGGTGCGGATGCCGTCGCCTTCGGGCGGGATGTCGAGAACGCGGATGCGGGTGCCGTTCCGGGGGGGAGCGAGGATGATCCCCTGTTCGGCCGGTTCGCCCGATGCGGCGTCGAGCGGGGCGGGGGTCGCCTGCGTATTCCAGACTTCGTGGAACATCGGGCCGATGTCCCCGCCGACGCGCTGGACGCGCTGGACTGGGCCGTCTTCCTGAATAATGGCGCGACCGGCAGCGTCGTGGCCGGTAACGATGCGGCGAACGGATGCAAATTCCATGAGCACATGTCCTAGATAAGGGGGGCGCCGCGCGCTGTGCGCGTGCAGCCTAGCAGTTGTTCCAAAGCCATCACGCCGTCTTGCCGCCCAACGTGTCGGCGAACCAGTCGGCGATATAGTCGCGGCCGTAGGACATATTGTCCGCGCCGACATGTTCGACGCCACCTTCGCGTTCGGTGAACAGCTTGAGCGCGCGATTGGGACTGTTGACGAGTTGGTCGTAGCAGTCATGCGCATAATCGACGCTGATCTGCCGGTCCTTGGCGCCATGGGTGACCAGGAACGGCACCTTGATCCTATCCATATGGCCGTTGAGATTCATGCCTTCGGCCTTGGCCAGGAAATCGTCCATGTCGCGCGCGCCGAACGCCCACATGACATGCGCCCAATAATGGGGGACGGGGTTTTCCCCTTCGCGCTTCAGGCGCTTCTGCTGGACCTCCGCCCAATTATGGTTGGCGCCCCAGACGGCACCGCTGGCGAAGCGTGGTTCGTAGGCGACGGCGCGCGGCGCGAAATGGCCGCCCAGCGAAATGCCGGTCATGCCGATCCGCTTGGGATCGACATCCTGCTGCTGCTCCAGCCAGTCCACCGCCTTGCTCGCCCAGCTTTCGCTGTGCGGATCGACGGGCAGGTTTTGCAGGCGCAGCGCTTCGCCCGATCCGGGCTGATCGACGCACAGCGTCGAAATACCGCGCCGCGCGAGCGCTTGCGGCAGGCGCGACCAGTAGAGCAGTTCCTTGCAGCTATCGAGACCGTTGCAATAGACCACGACCGGATGCGGGCCATCGCCAGGCGCGCTTGTGTAGAGCGCGGGCATGGTGCCGGTTATGAGCGGGATTTCCACGCGCCGACGGTTGATCCGACCCAGGGCGGTCGAGCGGTCGAACGTGTCGCGCGCCTTGGCATAGGTGGCCTCCCGACCGGGATGGCCATGGCCCTGCATCCGTTCGGCATTGAACAGATAGAGCGACGCCCGCTCCAGTTTGTCGGAGGCGGAGAAGGCGCGGCCCTGCGCCTCATCCTCCGCCGCCAGGTCGATCAGCTTGTCGGCCATCGCGACCCACTGCGCCATGAACATGGGCGTGCCCGCGTCCGCGCCGCTGGCGGCCGCATCCTTGATCGGCTGGCACATATCGACGATCTCGCCGATGCGCCCGCCGCTCTCCATCGCGATCGCGACCGACAGGTTCCAGATATAGTTGGGGAAATATTCGAACAAAGCCATTGGTTAGACCTCCACAGCCTGGAACAGGCCCTTGTCGGGCGCGGCGTGCGGCATGGTCTGCGGACCACCTACGCCGATGCCCCATTGGTCCATGATGCCGGGTGCGGGGGCATGGACCTGCGACTGATGGGTTTCGAAGTCCACGTCTTCGAGTTCCGAACTATATTCGACCGCAAAGCCCGCAGGCGTCGTGAAATAGCTGAACGTGTTGTTGCCAGCGGTGTGGCGACCCGGACCCCAGCGAATATCGGTGCCCTTCAGCCGCAGCCGGTTGATGCCCACCATCATGTCATCCACGGTCAGCATGTCATAGGCGACATGGTTGAGGCAGGGCGGTCCGGGCAGGAAGGCGATGCGATGATGCGCGGCGTTGCAGCGCAGGAAGCACATGAAGTCGCCCAGCCAGTCGCTGACCTTGAAGCCCAGCACGTCGCAGAACCACTGGACCATCGCCTTGTGATCAGGCGAGTGGAGGACGATATGGCTGATCTTCTGCGGCACGCCTTCCCAACGGGCGAGTTCTCGCGCGGTGCGGCGGGCGACGTCGCTCGACACCTCGAAGGTCAGGCCGTCGGGCGAGAAGAAGCGGAAGCCATAGCCGCCGCCCAGCGTGTCCATATCCTTGGGCGGGAAGATGATGCGGCAGCCTGAGGCTACGACCTTGTCATGCAGGGCGTCCACATCGGCGCGGCTGTCGGCGGCCAGTGCGATCACGTCGATGCGCTGCTCCTCGGCCTGGCGCAGGCGCACCACATGATGCTCATCCCCGCCGTCGGCGGCGAAATAGACCATGCCGTCCTGCTCGCCGGCCTCGACCAGTTTCCACTGGTCGGTATAGAAGGCGCTTTCAGCCTCCAGATCGGGCAGGGCGTAACCCACATAACGAATTTCCGTAACACGGCTCATATCGGCTTCCTTCAGATCGGCTGGGATACCATCGCGAACATCGCCGCGGTGGCTTTATGGTTGTCGACGGGGGCGCCCTTGCCGAGCTGGCCCATGCAGATTTCGAGCGATTTTTCGACGATGTAGCGGCATCGGTCATGGCGGCGGTCGCGATAGGCGGTCAGGGCGCGATCCACATCGTCATGGCGCGCCAGCTCCTCGGCCAGCACGATGCTGTCCTCGATCGCCATGCCCGCGCCCTGGCCCAGATGGGGGGTGGTGGCATGGACGGCATCGCCTAGCAGGACGACGCGGCCCTTGTGCCAGGGGCCGTCCAGCATGAACGCTTCCAAGGGACGATAGACCACGCCTTCATCGTCGGTGATATGCGCGCCAAGCGTCTGGATCGCGGGCGAACAATGGGCGATCCTCTTGCGCATGGCGGCGGCCAGCCCTTCGCGCGGATAGCGCGGGTTGCCCGGTTCGGCCGTGGTCACGAACATATACATCAGGCTTGGTGAAATCGGCACCAGCCCGACGCCGGTGGGACCATTATAGGCTTGGAGAGAGTCCATGCCTTCGGCGCGGGGCAGGTTGTAGCGCCAGACGGCCTGGCCGGTATAATGTGGTGGCGGCGCATCAGGAAATAACAGCGCGCGGGTCTGCGAATAGACGCCGTCCGCGCCGACGACCAGATCGAAATTTTCCTGCGCACCGTCCGAAAACTGCACCGCCACCCGATCGCCCTGATCGTCAATGGCGGTCGCCGTGACGCCCAGCCGCACCCTGGCCCCCGATGCGATCGTGCGATCGCCCAGTATCTTGTGCAGGGCGGGGCGGCCCACGCCCAGATTGGCGGGATAGCCATCGACCAGGCGCGGGGAGGGGACGCGCGCGACTTTCGTGCCGTCGGGTGCGAATATCTCGACCGTGTCGAAACCGGCGCCCGCCGCGACATATTCGTCCAGCAGGCCCAAATGGTCCATGGCGCGCAGGACATTGGACTGCTGGATGATGCCGACGCCGTAGACCGACCAGTCGGGATCGCGTTCGATGACGGTGACGTCGAACCCGTGTCGGCGCAGGGCAATGGCGGAGGTGAGGCCGCCTATGCCCCCGCCGATGATGAGGATGTTATGCTTGTCCATGGTCGGGTTAGTGCCTCAGGAGGAAGGGGCGGAACGGCTGCATGTCAAAAGCGGTCGAGATCATTGGCGATCGCGACCGGTCCGGCGAAACTCTTGGCAATGGTGGCGGCATAGGCGCGGGTTCGCCCGGCATCTGACGTGCCACCGGCGATATGGGTGACGGCCAGCGCCTTGACTTTGGCGCGTGCCGCCATCGCGCCCACGTCTTCAGGGGTCAGATGATGCGTGCTAAGATGCCGGACCATCACGCTCTTTATGGCGGCGGGCATATTTGGACTGTTGCGCGCGACGCGGTCCATGGTGGCGTCCATGTCGATCATTTCGCTGACCAGCAGATCGACGCCAGAAGCGAGGCGTTCGACCGCTTCGCTCGGCCCAGTGTCGCCGGTATAGGCGATGCTGCGATCGGGGAGATCGAACCGCAGCGCGAAGGACTTATAGCTGTGGTCCTCTATGCTGCCGGGCGCGAAGTCATAATGGGTATTCTGCGCGGCCTTGACGGTCATGTCGTCCACGCGGACGGTATCGCCATCCTGCAATTCGATAACCGCCACGGTCTTTTCGGGCGGCGTCCAGGGCTTGCCGGGGATGCCATAGCCTGCCTTGGCCGACGGTTGCAGGCTGGCGACCAGGCCAGCCACCAGTTCCCGCGTGCCGGGCGGACCATAGATGGTCAGCACATCGCGCGCTTCGGTCTGGTTGCGTAAGCCCAATATGGCCGCCAGCCCGCCGATATGGTCGACATGCAGATGGCTGAGGAAAATGGCGCGCACCCCCGGCAGGGGCAGGCCCGCCCGCGCCATCTGCCCCACGGCGCCGTCGCCTGTGTCCACAAGATAGGTTTTCCCATCACGCACGATGGCGTTGGCGGGTTGCGACCGATGCCCGTCCGGCACCGGGCCGCCCATCGTCCCCAAGGTGACGAAGGCGGTGCGCGGCGGGCCGGCGTCGGCCGCCGCCGCTGCTGTCGCCAGCAGGGCGATCATGCCGGATAGCGCCGCGCAGGTGATCCGGGCGGACATCAGCTTCACAGGTTGAACCCCACTCGCACGCCATAGGTGCGTGGCGGCCGCAATGTGCCGACCGGGAAGTCGAGAATGGGGCGCGTGCCTGCGCGGGCCAGCACTTCCTTATCCTCGATATTGTTGACGAACGCCGTGACGCTCCATTTGTCCTGCGGTCCTTCCAGCGTCAGGAAAGCATCCGACATCATGAAGCTGCCCTGCTTTTCCTCTTCGCGGAAATTGGAGTTCATGTAGCGGCTGGTTTCGATGTTCGACCGGGCACCCGCCACCAGCGCCATGTCCCCACCGATGCGGAAGCTGTGCTGGTAACCCAGGTTGATAGCCCAGCGCGGCGAATTGACCGTGGGTCGCCCCGAACAGTCGATGTCGTAGAAGCGTGCGTTGTTGAAGCCCGGATTGGCGAGCCGCGATCCCGTGATCGTGCAACCGGTCGTAACGGGCGCGCCCGTGGGGGAGAAGTTCGCGGTTTGCAGGCTCTTATATTTGCCGTTCAAATATTGCACGGTGACGTTGAACAGGTCATCGCGGGTCGGCGCGAAACGGGCCTCGACTTCGGTGCCGAAGATGCGCGACTTGCCCGCATTGGCGGTGAGCGATCCTTGCGCGAAAATACCGTTGCCGGTCTGAACACCGCCCACGAACGTCACCTGCTGGTCCTTATAGTCCCAGTAGAAGGCCTCGATATTGAGTTGGAGCTTGTTGCCGAAGAAGCGGTTTTTGGCGCCGATCGTATAGGCGGTCAGGCTTTCGGGGGCGAAGCTGTTGTTCGGCGGCGAGGCGACGAAGAAGCCGCCGGATTTGAAGCCGGTCGCGACATTGGCATACACCAAGGATGCAGGCCCGGCGTCATATTCCACTCCGGCCTTCCAGGTGAATTTGGTGAAGGTCAGATCGCCGGTGATCGGTACGCCCAGCGGCGGATCGACAGGACCGGGCAATCCGCCCGCGACCGATGCGGTCAGTTGAGACTTGTCTTCGCGCGTATAGCGCCCGCCCGCGATCAGGCGTAGATTGTCGCTGACATCGAACGTCAGCTGCCCGAAGGCCGCAAGGCTCTGCGTCTTGAGGCGGGGGGTGAAGCGGGTGGTCGAAATCCGGCCCTGGCGGAAATAGTTGAGCGTGTCCTGCTGTTCATTGAAGAAAAAACCGCCCAACACATAGCGCAACCGCTGATCGGCGGCCGACGTCAGCCGTGCTTCCAGCGACATCTGTTCGGCATTATCCTCTATCTCGCCGCGGAAACCGGGAAGGTAGGTACGGAACTTCGCTTCCGACTTGCGCCAGGCGGGGATGACGGACAGCGTTGCAAAGCCCATGTCGCCATCGACCTGCGCACTCAAACCATAGAAATGATTGTCCAGATAGCCGTCCGTGCCGGCATTTTCGATGCAGCCGCTGGCGATGAAGCCGCCCGCGCAGAAAGGTGGTGCGAACAGCGTGGAGGCATAGCCATTGATCGCTGCGATCGCGCGCGGATCGGATATGCTGACCCGGTCGTCGAGCGACGGCACGGCAAAGGCTTTGCTGGGCAGCAGGACCGCGCCGCTGCCTTTGCCGCCCTGATGATAATAATCGCCGACGATGTTGATCGACCACAGGTCCGAAGGTTTGAGCAGGAAGGAGGCGCGCGTCGCTTCGCCCTTGTCATCGTCATAGCCGTCCGAAATATAGCCGTCGCGGTCGATCACCTGGCCCGCGACGCGCAGCGCGGCGATGTCGCCGAACGGTATGTTGACCGCCAGGAAGCCCTTCTTGCTGTCATAATTGCCATATTCGGCCAGGCCTTCGACGCCGAATGTGCCGAGCATGGGCTTTTTGGGCAGGACGTTGATCGCGCCGCCGGTCGCGTTGCGGCCATAGAGGGTGCCTTGCGGCCCCTTGACCACCTCGACCCGCTCCAGGTCGTAGAAGACCCCGGCCGGCGCGGTCGGGCGGCCGACATAGATCCCGTTGAAATTGAAGGCGATCGCATTTTCGGAGAAGCTGTTTTGCGAGTTGGTGCCGACGCCGCGCAGGAAGAAGCTGGTCGTCCCGCCGGTAGGCTGCACGACCAGGGCGGGCACCAGTTTGCCCAGGTTGGACGTTTCGGTGATGCCGGAGCGGGTCAGGTCGTCGCCCGTGACGGCCGTGACGGCGATCGCTGCGCGTTGCAGGCTTTCCTCGCGCCTTTGGGCTGTCACGACGATTTCCGCCAATCCACCGTCGGAGGCCTGCGTATCTGCATCCTGCGCGATCGCGGCCTGCGGTGCGATCGCGCCGGCCAACATCGTCGCGCTCCAAAAAATGCTTTTCATGCTTCCTCCCTTTTCATGCCCGATCTGCGCGGGATGGAAGAGAGGTGACAGGATTCATAAAAGCAGTAAAATGGATGATATGTGTTGAAAATGATCAATAGGATTCATGATTGTGAGATTGGACCGTTTTGACCTCAACCTGTTGGTGGCGTTCGACATCCTGGTGGAGGAGAGAAACGTCACCCGCGCGGCCAAGCGTTTGAACCTGACGCAATCGGCGATGAGTGCCGCGCTGCGCCGTTTGCGGGATGCTTTTGCCGACGAAATATTGGTGCAGCATGGCAAGAAGATGATCCCGACCGCAGCGGCTCTTTCCCTTGCGCCGGAAATTTCCGCCGTCGTGGCGGATCTGCGCGGCATCATCGCGCGCGGCTTGAGCTTCGACCCGCTCCAGAGTCAGCGCATTTTCCGCATCGTAGCATCCGATTACGTGACGACAGTGCTGATCGGCCCGATGCTGGAGCGGTTGCAGCAGTCGGCGCCGGGCGTGAGGATCGAGATCACGCTTCCACGCAATGATATTCATGAACGGCTGGAAGATGGCGAGCTGGATTTCATCGTGGCGCCGGAGCGCTTTCTGGAGGGGCCGCATCCCCGCGAACTTCTGTTTGAAGAGCGGCATGTGGTTGTGGGGTGGTCCGGCAATCCGATTTTGCATCAGCCTCTTACAGAAGAGGTCTATTTTAGCGCCGGTCATGTCGCGGTGAGCGTGTCACGCGATGGCACGTTCATTGAAAATCATCTGCGCGAACATGGCGATCGCCGCCGGATAGAGATTATCTGCGCCGCCTTCAGCCAAGCTGCGTGGATGTTGCCTGGCACGACCAGATTGGCGCTGATGCACGAGCGGCTGGCTCAGGTGATGGCGTCAAGATTGCCGTTGCGCATCGTGGATGCGCCCGTCGATCTGCCCATCATGCGGGAAATGTTGCAATATCATCATGCACGGGCAGCAGACACCGGCCTGACATGGTTTCGTGAGCAATTGCGCAATGCCACCGCCGATCGGATATTTTGAAACAAGAATTTCACCTTTCAAGAACGGCGCGTGGCAGGGACAGATCACGTCTTGCTACGGCGGGGTCGAAGCGCGTCGCGCATCGCGATATTGGAGTTGATCCGGGTGACGCCGGGCAGGCGCGAGAGGATTTCGCCATGGATGCGTTCATAGGCGTCGACGCTGTCCGCCTCCACCCGCAACCAATAATCGACCGCGCCGGTCATCAGGAAACATTCGCGAATTTCCGGGCATTGCCGTACCGCATGTTCGAAGCGGGCGAGAAAATCGTCGGTTTGCCGATCCAGCGTCACCTGGACCAGCACATTGACCATGGCGGTTTCATCGCGTCCGCCAGCGACCAGGGTATAGCCGCGAATATAGCCGCTGGCCTCTAATTGCTTGATCCGCCGATGGCAGGCGGAGGGGGACAGGCCGACCTGCGCCGCAATATCCGCATTGGAGCGTCGGGCGTCCAATTTCAGCAGGCGCAATATGGCGCGATCGCTATTGTCCAATGTGCCGGCCATTTGTTCTAATCCATTGCAATATTCCGTCTTTCATGCCGGAATATTCGAATAATGTCCTGCATATAAAATAGATATTCGAAGAAACGTGATCTATTATGGCGACGTCGAAAGGATATGGCATGGATGGTGGGACTGCGGCGACCCTGCGCATCGATCTGGGCGCGCTGGTGGCCAATTATACATTGATCGCGGGTCAGGTCGCGCCTGCCAGCGTGGCTGGCGTGGTGAAGGCGGACGCCTATGGCCTGGGCGCGGTCCAGGTGTCGCAGGCCCTGCTGGCGGCGGGTTGCCGCCACTTCTTCGTGGCGCATCTGTGCGAAGCGACGGCACTGAAGCCGCATCTGCCGCTCGATATCCCCCTTTATGTCCTGAACGGATTGCCGCCCGGTGCCGAAGCGGCGTGCGCCGCGCTGGGCGCCGTACCAGTGCTCAACTCGCTGGCGCAGATTGCGGGCTGGGCCGAGACTGCCCGCGGGCTGGGGCACCCGCTGCCCGCTGTGATCCAGGTCGATACCGGCATGTCCCGCCTCGGCCTGACACCGGGCGAACGCGCGATCCTGCGCGATCGGCCGCACCTGCTGGACGGCATCGATCTGCAACTGGTCATGAGCCATCTTGCCTGCGCCGATCAGCCGGACGATGCCTTTAATCGGGAGCAGCGGGCCAGGTTCGACGCGATTGCCGACCAGTTTCCCGGCGTGCCGCGGTCGCTCGACAACTCGGGCGGGGCGATGGCGACCGGCGTTCAGCATGGCGACCTGGTCCGCGCGGGCATCGCCCTCTATGGCGGCGCGCCGCACGGCGATCCCAATCCGATGCGCGCCGTGATCGCGCTCGACGCCTATATCCTCCAATTGCGCACCGTGCCGGCGGGCGCGGGCGTCGGCTATGGCCTCACCCACCGCTGCGACCGCCCGTCGCATATCGCGACCCTTTCGGTGGGCTATGCCGATGGCTGGCCCCGCCATCTCAGCGGTCGCGGCAGCGCCTATATTGGCGGCGTCCGCGCGCCGATCGTGGGGCGGGTGTCGATGGACAGCATGGCGATCGACGTCACCGACATCGCCGATTACCTGCTCTACCCCGGCGCGCCAGTCGAACTGATCGGCCCGCACCAGACGATCGACGCGGTCGCCGCGCAGGCGGGCACGATCAGTTACGAGATATTGACCCGGCTCGGCCACCGCTATGCGCGCAGCTATCTGCCCGCGCCGGTCGCCGCTGCCGACCAGAGGAGCGGCAAGGCATGAAGATCGTCATTTTGGGTGGCGGCGTGATCGGTGTCACGTCCGCCTGGTATCTGGCGCAGGCCGGGCATGAGGTCGTCGTTATCGATCGTCAGACCGGCGTGGCGCAGGAAACCAGCTTCGCCAATGCCGGCGAAATTTCCCCCGGTTACGCCTCGCCATGGGCCGCGCCGGGCATCCCGGCCAAGGCGCTGCGCTGGCTGTTCATGCGCCATGCGCCGCTCATCCTGCGGCCCAGCGTCGATATGGCGATGCTGCGCTGGATGGTGGCGATGCTCGGCAACTGTAACGCCGCCGACTATCGCATCAACAAGGGGCGCATGGTCCGGCTGGCCGAATATAGCCGCGACCGGCTGATCGCGCTGCGCGCGGAAACGGGCATCGCCTATGACGAGCGCAGCCAGGGCACGCTCCAGCTTTTCCGCGAACAAAAGCAGCTGGACGGCATCGCCAAAGATATAGAGGTGCTGCGCGCCGACAATGTCCCGTTCGAAGTGCTCGATCGCGCCGGCTGCCTGGCCGCCGAGCCGGGCCTGGCCGCCAGCGCCGCGTCGATCGTAGGGGGGCTGCGCCTGCCCAATGACGAAACCGGCGATTGCTTCAAATTCACCAATGCGCTGGCGGACATGGCCAAGGCGCGCGGCGTGCAGTTCCTGATGGGCCGCACGATCCAGGGACTGGCCACGGAAACCGGCCGCATCAGCCATGTCGTCACCGATCATGGGCCGGTCAGCGGCGACGCCTATCTGGTGGCGATGGGCAGCTTCTCGCCCTTGTTGGTAGCGCCGCTCGGCCTGCGCCTGCCGGTCTATCCGGTCAAAGGCTATTCGATCACCGTGCCGATCGTGCAGCCGGACGCCGCACCGGTGTCGACCCTGCTCGACGAAAGCTACAAGGTGGCGATCACCCGGCTGGGCGACCGCATCCGCGTCGGCGGCATGGCCGAACTGTCGGGCTATACCAACGACCTGCCGCAGGCGCGCCGCGACACGCTCGACCATAGCGTCGGCACGCTCTTCCCCGGCGCGGGCGACCTCAGCCGCGCGACCTTCTGGAGCGGGTTGCGGCCCATGACGCCGGATTCGACCCCGGTGATCGGTGCGACCAGAATCGACAATCTGTTCCTCAACACCGGCCATGGCACGCTGGGCTGGACCATGGCCTGCGGATCGGGCCGGGTGATCGCCGACATCATTGGCGGCGCCACGCCAGACATCGAAACCGCCGACCTGGCGCTCTCGCGCTATCGGCGCTGAATTCAAGGAGAAGTATCATGACCATCACCCGCATCGAAACCGGCCCGCGCATGAGCGAAGCGGTCATCCATGGCGATACCGTCTATCTGGCCGGCCAGGTCGGCGAAGGCGACAGCGTGACGGCGCAGACCCAGACCGCGCTGGATGAAATCGATCGCCTGCTTGGCTTGGCTGGCAGCAGCAAGGCGCACATTCTGCGCGCGACTATCTGGCTGGCCGACATGGCCGATTTCGCCGAAATGAACAGCGTGTGGGACGCCTGGATCGCCGACGTCGCCGCCCCGACCCGCGCCACCGGCGAAGCCAGGCTGGCAACGCCTGATTATAAGGTTGAAATCATCATCACCGCCGCCCGCGCATGATGTCAGAAAGGGGCGACGTGGGATCGCGCCGCCCTGGCTGACCGATCCGCCGCGCTTGGTGGTGATGGCAGCGTTTGAGAATATATATCTATATTTCAATGATATAAATATCGGGAAAATTGCGTGCTCCCGATGTATTCGTAACATTGCAGCGGACATTGGCGTTAGAATTTACGTAGCCAGAACCCACGGATTTCCGTCGGTTTCTGAGACTTGGCACATAAGCTTCAACTCTTCAAACGAAACCGCGATAAAAATCGCGATAGACGGCATTGTAATCAAACTGCTCGAACACTCACCGACGCGCCGAACGTGTCGATTGAACCGTACCAAGTCTACCGGAGGCCGTTTGGTTTAAGTCATGCAGCCATGGAGACGTCGTCCAGCATGGCGTAATATCGTGCCCGGCTTCGGCAGGTGGGATATCGCCGATGGGTTCGTACGGGCATCGGCTGTTGAACCATTTCAACCATTCAAGCTTGGCGTATTCAACGGCCTTAGAGGGTCGCGACGGTCCTCTGCGGTGGATCACCTCCGCCTTCTAAAGGCCGTTGATCTTTCCGGTCAAAGCACTGGCATAGCAGTCGCCTACGCTACCAACCCAGGGTTCGATCTCGACTTCGGCAAGGCGCTCCGAGTATCGGATTGAGACATATCCTCCGGATTCAAACGGTCGGCGCAACACCGACTTCATACCGCGGGGTGGGGGGGAATGGTCATGGGCTTCTGCAGGCGCCCTCCATCTGAGCGCCTCTCGCAGTCGCATATTAATGGCGTGAGCAACTGCTTCGAGTTCCCTTATAGAGTGCCGGCTGAGATCGGTCCCTTCAGGAAGTACTGGTGGAGCAGGCTGTTGCCCGTAATGCTGTTATGCCGCCAAGCGTCGAGCTGCTGCGGCAGCAGTCCAGGCGTTCGCGCAATTTCCGCGATGTCGGCGCTGGGTTCAAAATCGAGGTGATGATGCGCGCCTTGACCTCGGCCGTCCAGCGCCGCCGCATCGGCGCTGCTGGGACGATGTGTATACGCGACGGCCGCTGACCCTCCTGTCTTTCGAAACCTGTGCAGCGACCCTTGGAGAAAGTGCCGATAAATTGGATTAACGACGACCGTGCCATAGCTGTCCGCATGCATACGAACATCGTTCACCACAGTGCTCTACTGTCGAGCCAAGCCTGAACCTCTGATAATCGAAATCGGGGACAACGGCGATATTTTGTGTGCCCTGTTCCCAATTCAAACTCGCGGGGGAAATTTCCTGGACGGCGCTGCCGCAACCTATCGATTTGACGTCGCGACAGTCGAGCAAGACGCGCAAAATCAACGACCGTTATCATCTGCGTGGAAAAATCAACCGTTACAGATTCTGAAGCGCGACGCCCGGCCGCACCTTGCAGAGTTTCAGCCATGGGAAACCCCGCATTTTTTGCTACATTCAAACATACAAACCAAGTTCCTTCTTGGTCTGCCCGCAGATAGGATAGTACCACTACGTATTTCTTCTGCAAGATCAAATCGGTTAAGTGCATCTGAACCTGACGGAATTCTTCCCACTGTTGTTGCAATGTCGGATCATGCTACCGCAACCAACTGAAACTACATTTATCGAGAAGCACATGGTCGGACGCCGGGCTGCGGCCGGCACATGAAGTGGTCAGCCGGTATCTGTACGTTAGCCTGACGGATTAGCAACGAATTCCTCGATATCGCTTTCGTACCAGGCGACAGAGCGCAATCCGATACGGCGGCGGCGAGGGAAGCGACCGGCTGTTTCTAACCTATAGATAGCTGAGACGGACATCCCGGTTCTTGCGGTGACATCAGGTGTCCGCAAGAGCCGGTCTGACCGGCGGTCCTTTCGATAGATCGGCTCTGCATCCGCAGAAGTCGCCGGGCCTACAGAAAATTGAGATATGTCAGACTTCATGGCCAACCCTTATTCAGAAGGTCTGCCTGCCAGGCCTGACTATGCCGCAATCACAGTAGAAGGGCAATGAGATCTGGTTGGCTGATCGACGTATGTAGAGAGACAAAAGCGCCCCGCTGCCGCAGCGTTGCTAGAGACGGTAAGTAAGCGCGACCATTCCAAAGGGCTGGGTCGCACGGCCAACCAGGGGGCTCTCGTTCACTTTGTTGAGCAAGGTAGTCGCACCACCGGTTGCGCTCAATGCAATTCGGTCCGTCAATCGATAGGTCGCTGTGAGGGTGCCTGAGATATCCTTAAATCCCGCCCCCGTAGAGAAAGGGGAAAGCCCAGAAGCAGATGCTTCCAGATTGCCTACGTCAAAATACCGACTGTTATGCTCCCGATTCGCCCAGGTGGCCCCTACTGTTGGCGTGAGGGAAAATTTTGAGGATATGCTGACAGGATAGGAGACGCTGGCATCAGCGATAATCCCGCCTGTCCCGCCCGATATGACTTTTGTAACGCCGAAGGTACCAATCACGCCACTGGAGCGCACATTTGTATATGCGCGAGCACCCAGGCCATCAGGCAGTTTCGATATTCCGATTGGAACGTCGCGACGCCGATAGCCCTGGACAAATACAGCGCTGACACCTGCTGATATCACCCCTGTATCAATTGGCTCGATCCCGATGCCATTACGCAGGTTCGCGAAGAACGTCCCCTTCTTGATGTCGATCGCCGGCAACGGCAGCACCCGGTAGTCTCCAGACCCTTGATAGGTCGGCGCGACCGCAACTCCTGTACCAAAAACGATTCGATCCTGGGCCTGCGCCGAGGCGCCGAACCAGATCATGCCAACGGCGCAGAGTGGCTTAGCACTTAACTTCATGAGTTTGTTCATCGAGCCGATCGCTCCACCGAATGAAATGTCCGCGTCTTCGATTCCGGGCACATGCCCTTAATCCCGCATCGCACATATCGCCGATGTCATGCTTTGTCGTCAATAAGAAACAGATTGTATCTTAAGTAATCTCTGAGTGGCGCGTTGGACCGGGCAGGGGCATCGTCAACGGGATAAAGATCTGATCGATGATTTCCGATATGGTCTGGTCCGAAATGGGCTGCGCGGTCACGATGATCTCGTGCATCACAAGGCTGGGTAGCGCGCGCATGACGCGAGCGTTTAGTCGCTCGGGATCTATCTCTCCACGCTCTACACCGCGTGCGATGACATCGCCGATCGGGTTCTCGCTGAAACGCGCATCCGTGAAATTCACCTCTCCTGAAGCCATGTCCTCGTGCATTTCGAACACAAGCCTCATGAGACTAGGAGGCGCGCGATCAGCAAACTTCCGCATGGCGCATTGGAGTTCATCTTTCAGGTTGCCAAGGTCGGGGACAATTATGAGGTTACGGTTCATGTGCCGCACGATCGCGGCGGAAGCGAGACTCGCGCGCGTTGGCCAACGTCGGTAAAGTACTGGACGGCTCGTGCCGGCCAGGCGAGCGACAGTTTCGAAGGTAAACTTCGCATAGCCGTTGGTAGACAATTCTGACCATGCAGCATCCAGAATGGCTTCTTCGAGCGCCAGCCCGCGACGCCTCCGGTTTAGTTCGTTACCCTCGTCACTAGTCAAGGCGGTCTTAGTCCTGCTGGTCAATCGCCGTCACGCGAAGTCGGTTGTGAGACAGGGAAGACCTTTAAACTAAAAGGATATAAAACCAACTGAAAGTCAGGTTATTGGCTTGCGCAGGACACAACTGGTCAGAGCATGACCAGCCGCACGAAGCGAAGGGGTAGGGAGGCTGGCGATCAAGATGATCGCGCGTTGATAGATGCTTTGACCCGCTTGCCGCAGAGCGGCTGGGACTGCCAAATCCGCGGTGGGAAAGACGATCGCGCGTCTTGAAGAGCGGCTTGGCTTCAGGCCGTGCAATCGTACAACCGGGCACATGCGACTGACGGCCGATGGAGAGGCGTGTCTGGCGGCATGTTCGGCCGCGACGAGGTCATATCGGTTCAATCGGCCTTGTCCGCGAGCAATCAGATATTGAGCGGCCGCGTGCATATCAACATGCTGATCGTGTTCGGTCGCAATGTTTTGCTGCCGATCTGACGGCGATCACTCGAGCACATACAGATCTGAGCCGCAGCCTCACATTGACGGACGCGACAAGCGACCTCCTACGCGACGATGTCGACCTCGCCATCCGGTTCGGAACCCTTTCTGACACCAGTAATCTTATCGCCCGGCGGCTGAGGTCGCAGTGATGCGTCATCTGCGCGTCGCCTGATTATCTGAAAATGCGCGGCACGCCCAAGGTGCTGGATGATATTCGGTCGTGCCGCTGCATTGTAGGCGCGCAAGGGGGGCCTCCGCTTACATTGCTCGTGCGAGCTGCAGCGCAGCAATTCCTCCTTTGGGAGAGGGGGGCGATGAGGGCTAATCGCCCAACCAATCGGTTGTGATCTCGCCTTTATGCCCCTCCGGCGCAAGCGCGACGCGCAGAGCTTCCAACAGAGGCGGCAGCGCCTGCGTGAAGGCGTAGGGCGGGTTAACGATATAGAGGCCCGCGCCATTATAGATTCCGGGCTGATCGCCATCGTACAACCAATGCTCCACTCGCAGCAATTTCGGGATACCGAGCTTGCGCATCTGCTCCCTCCAGCGCCAATGCGCGGCGCGGTCTTTCAGCGGATACCAGATCACTGTCACGCCATGCGCCCATTTGCGGTGAATGGCGGCGAGGGTGGCAGTGATCCGTGCGCGTTCATCCGTCCGCTCGAACGGCGGGTCGACCAGCACCACGCCTCGAGGCGTCCGGGGTGGCAGCATCGCCAGCCACAGCTCATAAGCGTCGCGCTCGTGCACGGCAGCCGATGTGCCGTGCATCACGCCGCGCAATGTATGGGCGTCTTCGGGATGTTTTTCGTTGAGGATTAAGAAATCCTGCGGGCGCAAAAGCTGCACTAGAATTCCCGGCGAGCCGGGGTAGAAGTGCGGTTCGGCTCCTGTATTTACAGCCTGTACGACGGCGCGGTAGTCGTCCAGCAACGGGTTCGGGTCGGCAAGGGCCTGCAGCACGCCCTGGGTGGACTCGCCGGTCCGGCGGGCGTCCTCGCCGTGGAGGTCGTATAGCCCGCAGCCGGCATGGGTGTCGATTAGGGTCAATGCGCCCGGTTTTTGCTGCAATGCCCGTACGAGGGCGATAAGCAGGCAGTGCTTCACGACGTCGGCGCTATTGCCGGCATGGAAGGAATGACGATAATTCATTACGCCTCAAAAATCCTGACGATCTACTTTTCTACATGCCACTAGGCGCGTTTGACGAGCGCGAAGCGATTGATGGAACCAATCCGGCGCTAGTATAAAGTCAGGCGGAAACCTTCAACGCACTTTTGCGCAAGGCTTCAAGCCAGCGTTAGCAGAGGCAGAGAGGCAAGGCTTTGGGCGCATGGGAATGTTCGATCATCGCATAGCCGAACGCGATGGGCATTACTGGGAATCGCCTGTTCGTCCGATGTTGGCAATACCTTCACATAGCGCCGACTTATCAGAACTGCAGTGCTGACACGAACGCATCCGCTTGTGATAGTGACGGACTTCCACCTCCTCACAGTAGAATAACTTGGACTGGTCGACACCTGGGTTGAATTCAGCTTTTCCAACGGGGCTTTCAAGTGAGCCGGGCCTGGCGTTCGGCACCAAGTGATCAGCGAAATAGAAGCCATCCGCCTTCGAGCGCCACAGGCGTGCGATAAGGTGCCGCTACTCCTCACATAATCAACAAACTTATGGATGCGTCATAAAGCGGATCCGCGGCTCGAACGCGTTATGACGGCACAAAGGCCATGGTTGCGGAGGTCTTGGTGAAAGCTGTCCGCTAGGTTTCTTTCAAGACGCTTTGTGGCACGAGGATCAACGTTCGGCCCTCCGCACGCCAGCTGGCAAGCTGCGACAGAAAGTTCATTCCCAATATGTCTACCGGTCCAAACGCCGGCGAGATGACCACCTTGAGATTGCGCGCCTGGATGGACCCGATTTGCAATCGGTCAATCGAGCCGGTTTCTACGCGAACTGCGCCATTGGCGGTCTGCATGACAACGGGCATCATATTGGCTTTGCGCTCGACCGACGCGCTATCCGCAGTGGCCTGTGATAGGGCGGTGATGGTCGCGCCACTGTCGACGAGCATATGCCGTTCCACGCCATTGATGTTGACCCGCGCCCAGAAATGGCCGTCCCGGCTCATCGCGATGCGCACATCCTTGCCAGAGACGATCTGGTCGTCGAGCCCGAGCCTGGATTTCACTCCGGCAAGCGTAGGATCGTATGGCGCTTGCTGGAACAGGATGAACAGACAGAAGGCCAGTAGTCCCATCGAAAACAGGGCACGCAACATCCGCCCGATAAAGGGAATATTGAACAGTAGGATCAACAGGACAGCGGTCCCTACCGCGTAAATGGCCAGTTGCTGCCATTCGGGGTTAGTCGTGAGGTCCATGGGCGCGCGCCACTGCAAAGGCGATATCATTGCGCTGATTCAGGCCGATCTGGCGCGACCCGCCACACCGTGTTCGACACGTCATCCGCGACGATTACGCTGTCATGGACCGGATTATAGGTGACGCCAACCGGGCGCCCCCGTGCATGTCCGTCTTTCAGGAAGCCAGTCAGAAAATCGACCGGCTTGCCCGCCGGGCGGCCATTAACGAAGGGTATCCACACCACCTTGTAACCCGAGGGGTCCTGCCGATTCCAACTGCCATGCTCACCGACAAAAGCGCCTTGCGAGAACCGCCCAAAGCCCGCGCTCGATACGAAGCTCAAACCCAAGGCTGCAACATGAGAGCCAAGCGCATAATCGGGGCGCTGTGCATTTGCGACCATCTTCGGATTTTGCGGATGCACACGTGGATCGACGTTTCGCCCCCAATAGCTGTAGGGCCAGCCGTAGAAGCCGCCAAGCCGCACCGACGTCAGATAATCGGGCACCAATTGTGGACCCAGTTCATCGCGTTCGTTGACGACCGACCAGAGCGCGCGGGTCTGCGGATTGATGGCGAGCGCTGTGGGGTTGCGGATACCGCTGGCATAGGTGCGGCGCGCGCCGGTTGCGCGATCGATTTCCCAGATGACGGCCCGGTCCTCCTCAACCGCCATGCCGCGCTCCCCCACATTGCTGTTCGAGCCGATACCGACATAGAGTTTCGTGCCATCGGCGCTGGCAGCAAGCGACTTGGTCCAATGATGATTGATGCGCGACGGCAGCTTCGTCACCTCCTGCCCTGGGGTCGCTATGCGGGTGTCGCCCTCCTTGTACGGAAAGCGCAGCAGCGCGTCCTGATCCGCGACGTAGAGATTACCCTCGACGAAGGCCAGGCCATAGGGCGCGTTCAGCCCGTCGATCAGGATCGTTCTGACCTCAGCCCTGCCATCGCCATCGGCGTCGCGCAGCAAGGTGATGCGGTTGGCACCTTTGACCGGCGTCTTGCCCTTGCTCTTGATATAGCCCGCGATCACATCCTTGGGCCGCAGCAGCGGCGCGTCCGCGCCGCCCGATCCTTCTGCAACCAGGATATCGCCATTGGGCAGCACCAGCGTCTGGCGCGGCACTTTAAGATCGGTGGCGAGCGCAGTGACGGTAAAACCGCGCGGGGCGACCGGCTTTTCACCATCCCAACCCTGCGGCGTGGCGATCTTGATCGGTGGTATCAGCGTTTCGCGCTGCGCGGGCAGATCGGGGGTAGCGCCGGTCTGGTCGATGCCCGGCTTGCTGCTACTACATGCGGCGAGGGCAAGGATGGCGGCCGTCGCGCCGAATGGGCGGAGATAAAGGGTCATCGGGCGATCTCCCACTTGGCGCCATGCGCGAGCCAGCTTGCGGCGATGGCGAACGCTGCGCTCAGGATGGAGAGTATCAGCCCGGTCGTTCCGACCGAACTCCATGCGTCGCGGCTATGCTGAAACGCGTTGACCAGGCCCGCTATCCACGCAAGCACGAGCAACAGCGCGTAGAGACGTGCTCCGCGCCACCTGATCGCCAGAATCAAGCTCCACGCAAGGGCGACCCCACCGAACACCAGCGCCCCTACGATGAGCCAGGACGAGAAATTCGTCCACTGAACCTCTGCCGTCTGAAGATAGGTGATGTCGGTGAACAGTGCGATGGTGAACAAGGCAACTGGGAACGACAGAAGAAGCGCAAGGGGCGGTGGAAGCAGTGGCCGATATGCCGACGACGCGCTGGACAAGGAATGTCTCCAGGATGGGAGAGGGAGGAGAATATGGGAATGCGCGGCACGTAACTTTGGTTGCGCGATCAGCGTCATGTGCCGCTTTTGCGCGGGCCTCTCCGGCAGGATCGCCCCGTCGTCATGGGATCGGGTTTCTTGGGCGGCGACCAGCCGGGCGGGGTCGATACGCGTTGTCGGTTCGTGCCCAGGCCCATGGCGCCGGGGGTCTGGCGAACCAGCCCAGTGGGATCGAAATCAGCCGCCTGCGTCCCCGCAGGCGCTTTGCGCAACAGGCTGATGCGGTCCCGCAGGTCCGCGGCGGTTTCGAAGTCGCCGCGTTCAGCCGCTGCCTCCATGGCCAGCCGGAGCGCTTCGATGCCGCCAGCCTTCGTCATTTGAATGCCCAGCGCAGTGTCTGTGCGATGCCGAATGTCCCTGCCCGGACGATCGGGCGCTCCAACGGGGGCAGGCTCATCCTGTGCATCTTACGCGCCCATTGCGGCAACAGATCGACCGCCGCCTGGACCGCCAGCCGTCTTGGCGCTTCGGCTGCCAGGCTGGTCGTGCTGCCGTTCATGATCAGGCGTGCGACGGTCCGGGTGCGATCGTCCACTCGCAATTGCGGGCGCATCTCTTCGACCAGGGCGCGTGCCTGGGATCGCGATGTTGGTACCGGGTCGGCGCCCATGGCACGACCGATCAGCGCCATTTCCGCGAAATACCGATTCTGGTCGTCGGCGGGCATGGTCGGTTCGCCATAGCGAATCCAGGCATTCAGGAAACTGCTCGCTTCGGTGACATGGACCCAGGCCAGAAGGGCCGGATCATTGGCATGATAGGCCGTGCCATCCGGCAGCGTGCCGCTGACATGATCATGCACACGACGGACGCGCGCCATTGTCGCCTGCGCCAAATCCCGATCGGCGTAGGTCGTCGCCGCGATGAACCGGGCGGTCCGGCGCAGGCGGCCATGCATATCCGTGCGGAAATTTGAGTGATCCCAGACGCCAGCCAGTACGGAAGGGTGCAACATCTGCATAAGCAGGCTGCCGATCCCGCCGACCATCATCGACGCCACGTCGCCATGCACCCGCCATGCTACCGAATCTGGATCGAACAGCGCGTCGGCGCTTCTTGATACGGGTGTTTCGCCCTTGCCAAGGTCGTTGAACATACCAACCACCTGATGGCGGATAGACTGTTTGATGCCATTGGACAGGGTGCGGAGCGTCAGCATATAGGGATCAACGAACGGCCCGGACGATCGGTCCGCATGGACTTTGCAATCCTCATCACCCGACCCGGTTCCCCCATCTTACGATGCTGCTCCGTCAGGATCGCCGCGGATGTCAAATGCGCTACGGCAGCAGATATCCTGTTTTCCCACCGGACACGATATGCGCCTTGCCTTCATCAGCGCATCCCATCCATCGTGCGCGACGTCGCCAGGACCCCTCTTGCTGTCGGATGATCTGACACTGGTATCGAGCATATCCGCGGAACCGAAAAATTCCGTTTCGACCAATTCTGGCGCGCTACAAAACGAATAGTTCTTCGCAAGGGCGGTTGCTCGTGAGTGAGCAACCGATCAGGTCGTCGCCCTTGCAATATCGCACAGTATGCGCCGATGTCACTGATGAAACATTCACCGAAAATCCCTTGGCTTCACCTTGATGCCTTCGGTCGACTGCCCGGGAATGATGCCCGATCCCAGCCTCAGGTCAGGGATGTATATCTCACGTGCCTTACGACCGAGCAATTTGCTGTCCGGGTCCCGGGGATCAGGTCCACCCCCGTTTTTTGCGCCATCGCCGCGCGCCGGGCGAAAGACGTTGGCAAGATCGCTCCGTTCGCCCACGCTTGCCAGCAACCCCGACAGATTTTCAAGCCGCTGGGCAATGACGTGAATGACCTCGCCTTCTTTCTGAACCTGACCGCGCACGCCCAGCATGGATGCGCCAAGGACAGTCCCGCGATTGGCTTCGAATATTTTGGTCCAGACTACAAGATTTGCGATCCCGGTTTCATCCTCGATAGTGATGAACATGATGCCCTTGGCAGAGCCGGGTCGCTGCCGCACCATGACGATTCCTGCAAGATTGACCCAGCGACCATCGCGGATGTCAGAAAGCGCCGCGCACGGGACCATCTTCCTAGCTACCAAATCCGTCCTGAGAAAGGCCACCGGGTGGGCGCGGAGTGATAGCGCGACACTGCGATAATCTTCCACGACTTCCCGGCCTTCCGCCATCGGCGAGAGCTCAACCGTCGGTTCGACCGCTTCGGCGCGGGGCTTTCCCTCGCGCTCGTCTGCCGCGGCAAAAAGGGGTAGGGGGCTGTCGCGCAACCCTTTCACATCCCACAGGCCAGTGCGGCGGCTGTGCTGGAGCGAGCCAAAGCCATCAGCATCACCGATCCGATTGAGAGCGCCAGCGCCGACGCCAGTTCTGCGCTGGATTTCTTCCACTGAAGCATAGGGCTCTGCGCCACGGGCCGAGACGATCGCCGCTCCGTCCGGATTGGCAAGATCGCGGACCATGCGCAGCCCAAGGCGCACGGCCTTGTACCGCCGGTTCCCCTCTTCAAGCGTGCAGTCCCAGCGGCTATGGTTTACATCAACAGGTCGGACCTCAACGCCATGTTCGCGTGCGTCGCGGACGATTTGGGCTGGCGCATAGAAGCCCATGGGCTGAGCGTTCAGCAATGCTGCACAGAATACATCTGGATGATGGCATTTGAGCCAGGAGGAGGCATAGGCGATGAGCGCGAAGCTTGCGGCATGGCTTTCGGGGAAGCCATAGGAGCCAAAGCCTTCGATCTGCTTGAAGGTCTGTTCGGCAAAAGCCTGCTCATAGCCGCGCTCGACCATGCCGCCGATGAGCTTGTCGCGAAAATGGCTGACCCCGCCGGTCAGCTTGAACGTCGCCATCGCCCGCCGCAAAAGGTCCGCCTCGCTGGCGGTGAACCCGGCACACTCAATTGCGACCCGCATCGCCTGCTCCTGAAAGAGCGGGACGCCGAGCGTCTTTTCGAGGACGCGGCGCAACTCCGGCTTGGGATAGCTGACCTCCTCCTTTCCTTCGCGGCGCCTCAGATAAGGGTGGACCATGTCGCCCTGGATGGGGCCAGGTCGCACGATGGCGACCTCGACGACCAGGTCATAGAATGTCCTTGGCTTGATACGCGGCAGCATCGCCATTTGTGCCCGGCTTTCGATCTGGAAGACGCCAAGCGTGTCAGCCTTGCGGATCATCGCATAGGTTGCCGGGTCTTCGGCCGGTATCGTGGCGAGATCGAGGTGGATGTCCTTCTCCTCGCGCAGGAGATCGAAGCCGCGTCGCATGCAGCTGAGCATGCCCAATGCCAGCACATCGACCTTCATGAACCCCATGAGGTCGATATCATCCTTGTCCCATTCGATAATCTGGCGATCATCCATGCGGGCAGGTTCAATCGGCACCAACTCGTCGAGCCGGTCGCGGGTCAGCACGAAGCCGCCAGGATGCTGCGAGGAATGGCGTGGCGTGTCCATGAGCAGACGCGACAGGTCCAGCGTGAGAGCAAGGCGGCGATCGGTCATATCGAGATTGAGCTCGGCGACATGGCAGTCCTGCACACCCTCGCAGCTCCACCCCCAGACCTGCCCTGACAGTGCATCGGTAACGTCGGTCGAAAGCCCGAGCGCCTTGCCGACCTCGCGGATCGCGCCTTTGGTACGGAAGCGGGAGATGACGGCGGTCAGCGCACTATGGTTGCGGCCATAGGTCTCGTAGATCCACTGGATCACTTCCTCGCGGCGCTCATGCTCAAAATCGACATCGATATCGGGTGGCTCGCGTCGCTCAGCGCTCACGAACCGTTCGAACAGAAGCTCGGTGCGCACCGGGTCGATCGAGGTAATGCCAAGGCAATAGCAGACCGCCGAATTGGCGGCCGATCCCCGGCCCTGGCACAAAATATCCTTGGATCGCGCGAAATTGACGATCGCGTGAACCGTCAGAAAATAAGGTGCGTAATCGAGCTGGGCGATGAGGCGCAGTTCATGCTCCAACTGGGCTCTTGTCTTGTCGTCAATTCCGTCTGGATAGCGAGAAGGGGCTTTTGCCCAGGTAAGGCGCTCAAGTTCCTGCTGCGGCGTACGCCCGCTTCTACCAATTTCATCGGGATATTGATAGCGCAGCTCTTCAAGGCAGAAGCTGCATTGCTCGGCAATGGCGACACTTCGCCGAACTGGCCCTGTGTCCCCAAGATAGCGCTCGAACAGCCGGTCCATCTCTTCGGCGTCCTTGAGGTGCCGGTCTGCGATCTGCTCGCGTCGCTCGCCCAGATCGTCGATCGTGCATTTCTCGCGGATGCAGGTCATAACATCCTGCAGCATTCGGCGCTCGGGCGTGTGGTAGAGGACATCGCC
>JAVBXL010000045.1 GCA_030824575.1 bacterium
CACGCCGGTCGGCCCCGATTATGACCAACCCGACAGCGCTCCGGTAGAGCTTCCCCCGCCACCCGATTAAGGGGATCGATTAAGCGGGTCAATTAAGGCGGCCGGCAGCCCATACGAAA
Organism: bacterium; assembly: GCA_030824575.1. Lineage (GTDB taxonomy): Bacteria > Pseudomonadota > Alphaproteobacteria > Sphingomonadales > Sphingomonadaceae > Sphingobium. Next base: position 120 of record JAVBXL010000045.1, read on the forward strand.
CAACTGTGCGATTGCCGCCACATATCCACAATATTTTTACGATAGCGGGAACTTTTTTGGTCGATCGTCCCGATTATGGTCATCCCGCGTCTGGACAGGCCCCTGCATCCATGATTGAAATATGACATAGAAAAGAAAAGCGGAGAGGCCCGGCTGAAATAACAGGGGGTCGTCGTGCAACGGGTTCGCGCTAAACTGGAATGGTTCAAGACGGTGATCCTGCCGCAGGAAGCCGCGCTTCGCGGTCGCCTACGTCGGATACTGCCATCCACCCATGAGCTGGAGGATATGGTCGCAGAGGTCATGACCCGAGCCTATGCCACGGAAAATTGGGAGAATGTGACGACGGGCCGCGCCTATCTGTTCACCATTGCTCGTAACCTCGTTATCGACACCGCTCGCCGTAACAAGGTGGTCAGCTTCGAAACCATCGCTGATCTGGAACTTTTGGGTGGCGAGAATAATATCGAAGCCCAGTTGCATGCCCGCGAAGCGCTGCGCCAGGTCGAGGCAATCGTCGAGTCGTTGCCTACCCAATGCCGTCGCGTCTTCATTCTTCGCCGCATTCACGAAAAATCGATGTTGGAAATAGCGGAGGAGATGTCCCTGTCCGTTTCTACTGTTGAAAAACATCTGGCCAAAGCCATCGCGATAGTTATGCGGGCCTGGGCGGAACGGGAAGAAACGGACTTCGAGCGTGCAGGCGTCGGAACCAAGTTCAAGCTGCGGGAACAGGGACGCGATCGAAGCGGAAGCCGCGCGCCTGCTGGCCAGGCTTAACAGCGCCCCCACATCTGAAGACGAATCCGAGATATGCGCCTGGGTCGAAAGCGACCCGCGCCATGCCGTAGCCTTCGCCCGCGCCGAAACCGCGTGGGAAGCGGCCGAGCGGCTGAAAAGCGCCGCCGCCGACATCAGCCTGCCCCCGCTTGCCGAAATCGTCAGCGAAGAGCAGCAGCGCCGCCTGTCGCGCAACATCATGATCGCCGCCGCCGTCGCGGTCCTCTTCTTCCTGGTAGCCGCGATCGTCACGGTGCGGACCTTCAGCGGCATCGATCGCTACCAGACCGGCATCGGCGAATATCGCGACATCGCGCTGGACGACGGGTCCACTTTACACCTCAACAGCGATAGCGAAGCCGAGGTGCGCTTCACGTCGAACGGTCGCAAAGTGCGCATCGTCAAAGGGGAGGCATCCTTCGACGTCGCCCACGACAGCAAGCGCCCGTTCGATGTCGAGGCCCGGTCCGCCATGATCCGCGCGGTCGGCACCGCCTTCAACGTGCGGATGCGCCCGTCCATCGTCGAACTGACGGTGACGCAGGGGACGGTAACGGTCCATTCAGGCGGGGGCGCGGCGCAAAAGGTCGCGGCCGGCAGCGGCGCGGTGATCCAGCCGCGCAATGTTGCGCTGACCAGACTTGCTCCCAGGCTGATCGACCAGCGCACAGCCTGGCGCGAACAGATGGTTGAACTGGACGGTGAGACGGTCGAGCAGGCAGCGGGCGAGTTTAACCGCTACCGCGCCGCGCCCATCCTGATCGGCGATACCCGCGTGTCGTCACTGCGGATCGGCGGATGCTTCCGCACCAGCGATAGTCGGGAATTTCTGTCTGCATTGCAACTGAGCCTGCCTATCCGCGCTGTCCATGGCGAAGACGGATCGGTGATGCTGCTCTACCGCGACGAAGACCCGGTGCCAGCGGACAATAGCGCCGCTCTCTAAACCCTACATAGCGTTGTCGGCGACGTTCAGGGCGTCCTCGAATGTGTCGGGCAGTGGCGGCTGGACCGGGCGGTCGCAGCCTTCTTCCTTCATATGGGCGCGCAGGGCATCCATCCGACCGAGGTTCCAGCGGGCGAGCGGCACGCCCAGGGGGCGAAATTCGGCGCGGTCGAACAGTTGGACGACATAGGATTCGCACAGCGCATCGACCTGCTCCAGCGTGAGCATGCCCAGGTTCATCACCATCGGCTTGCCCGGCACGCCATTGCGGCCCCGCACCAGGTCGGTGACATAGAGGCCGCCGCGCGGATCGACCAATACGACGTCGGCCTCGCTCGAATCGATCAGCCGGTGGCTGGCGGCATAGGGTTCGACGAAGACATGGGTGCGCCACACCAGGAAACTGCTGGCGACGCCGGTGATGACCAGGCCGATCAGCAGCGGCCGCAACGCGCCCTGCGGTCGGAAGCGCGCCCAGCCCAGGCCCGCGAGCAGGCAGAAAGGGCCGATGAAGCCATGGGCGTAACGGAAGCCCCAGCCATAGCCCTGCGCCAGCGCCAGCAGACTGCCCGCGAGACAGCCCAGCGCCAGCGGCAGGGCGATTTCCTGCCCGCGGATCATCGTGCGCCAGCGCATGGCGGCGATGCCGAGCATCGCCAGCGGGATCATCAATATGTTGTTCCAGGCGACATAGCGGGTCAGGTTGACCAGCGGTTGCCAGCGATCGCCGAGCCGCTGGAACAGGCTACCGACCTTGTCGGCGACGCCGGCCGAGGGGCGGACATCGGCGGGGGCGCCCAGCGCGTGCAACAGGAAGCCGGGCCACACCTTCGCCCAGATGATGACGATCGCCACCAATGTCAGCGCGTGGAAGGCCGCGACCGTCCATCGGCGAGCGAGCAGCATCCACAGGATGAAGGGCGCAATGAAGATGGGCGGGAAATGCCATTGATGCAGTCCGGCGGCGATCAGAGCGACCAGCCCTGCGCTGACATGGCCGACCACCCCGCCGCGCAGCACCAGCGCCAGCCAGACCATGTTGAGCGCGAAATGGCCGGTCATGGCATAAGGGGTCATCGCCGTGATCCACAGCTGGCTGGACGAGAAACCCAGAAGCACCGTGACCCACACCGCGTCGGGACGATCGGGCATCAGGTGCAGCGCCACCCGCCACAGCGCGAACAGACCCGCCATCAGCAGCGTCGGACCGGCCAGGTTGGGATCGCCCAATTGCCAGAATAGCGCCTGGATCGCGCTGTTCACTGGCAGATAGGCTGCCGTCCAATAATCCGCCGCGCCGAAGGGGGAGAAAAATTCCGGCATGATCGCCCGGCGATAGGGTTCCCATTCGATCGGGATGGGGCGCGCGAACAGCCCTTCACGCATATAGGCGGCGGCGAAGCGGGCGACTTCTTCGTCCCGGCTGATCGCATAATCCTGAAACAGCGCATAATGACCGGCCCAGGCGGCCATGCCCAGCAGGACGATCAGCGGCACGACGATCCGGGCGGTCGGCCTGGGGAGCGCGATCCCCTTCCCCTCCGCCCAGGGCGCGGCCAGCGCCAGCAGCAGGAGCGATCCGAACAGGGCGGGGAAATCCTGGTCCAGCAGTAGGATTACCGCAAGGCTGACCCCCTGCCGATAGGTGACGTGCCACAGGAAGGTCGCGCCCAGCCAGAGCGCCAGCCCGATCGCGCCCGCCAGGAACAGGCGGCGCGCACTCACGATGCTGTTCCCCTGCCCCATGGTCAGGCCTGAACCAGGGTCCGGTTGACGAAAATGCCGTCCATTTCGACCAGCCGGGGGAAATGGCCCTTGTTGTTGGCGAAGAAGGCGGAGGGGACGAAGCCGCGCGCCTCCAGCCAGTCGATCATCGCGCGATAGCCCGCGCCGCCTTCATAGATGGGGCGGACGCCCAGTTCGGTCTGGATGCCCAGCATGGTGGTCAGGACTTCGCCTGCGCCTTCGCAGACGGACAGATCATGGCCCTGCGTGTCCATTTTCAGGAAGGGACGCGCAAAGCCATGCTGCGCCGTCAGTTCGGGCAGCAGTGTGTCGAGGCGGCGGCATTGCATTGCCACCGTCTTCGTCACCTTGTTGCGGTCGGCGAAGATCGCGTCCTGCGCATCCGATGGCTTTTTCAGCGAGCTGAACTGGTCGGCGGCCATGATGTTGAAACTGGCGGTGCCGTCAAAGTCGGACAAGGCCATGTTGAAGACATGCCATTGGCGGTCGGATGCCGCCTGTTTTTGCAGTTCGGCGAAAACGTCCGGGTTGGGTTCGAAAGAGAGGATCAGGCCTTTATAGCCTGCGTCCCTGCGCGCCGTCGTCGCATATTGGCCGCGGTTGGCGCCGACGTCGAAAAGGCAATCGACCGCGAAGGCCGACAGGAAACGCTTCAAGGCCTGAATTTCGGGATATTGATGGACTCGCCCTGCCGCGGCAAGGCGCAGGGCCAGGGCGCGATCGCCCAATTCACGCAGATAGCGGTTCATGCGCGCGCGGCCAATATGGTGCGATAGATGCCGATCGTCGCCTCCGCCATATCTTTCCAGCTTCCCATCTCATTCCCGTAATCGCGCGCCCGTGCGCCATGGCCCTGCCTGATGGCCGCGCTTTCGATCAGCGGCAAGAGGGCTTGGGCCAAGGCAGGCGCATTTCCTGCGCGGGCGCGGACGGCGACATCGTGGGGCAACTGGCCGAACATGCCCGCGTCCGACGTCACCATCGCCTTGCCGTGGTGAAGTGCGGAGAGGAAGGCGCCACTGGAATCGATATGGCGATAGGGGAAGGCGATCATGTCGGCGCGGACCATATGGGCGTCGAGCCGGGATTCGGTGAGGAAGCCGAAGTCGGTGACGAGGCGATCGGCGAACCCGGCCTGGGTTACCGCGTCGAGTAAAGGGGCTACATCCATGAAGGGCTTGCCGGCCAGCACCAGTTCGAAGGCGTGACCCGCGCGCCAGAGTTGGAGGCAGGCTTCGACGAGGATATCGACGCCCTTATAGGGACGGATCGTGCCGAAGAAGAGCAGGCGCGGGACCGTGGGCACCGGGATGGCGGCGAGGTCGGACGGGGTTGCGGGGGCGAGGCGCATGGGCGGATGCGGGGTGACGTGGATGCGCGCGGGGTCGATGCCCTGCCCGACCAGCGCGGCACGGGTGGTGGCGCCATGCACGATCAGGGCGTCGAACAGATCGAGCAGCGCGCGATAGCCGCGGCCCTGCACGCCGGCATCGGCATGATAGGCGTCGGCGTTGTGGACGGTGTGGACCAATGCGGTACGGCCCTTAAGCCGTTGGAGCATCAGGGCGTCGGCCGGGGCGAGCGGGAGCCATTGGGCGTGGACGATGGCGGCGTCGGTGAGCGGGCCGATCTCGCCCAGCGCGCAGGCGAGGCCATATTCCACCGCCTTGGCGATGCGGAAGGCGCGGCCTTCGCCCAGGCGGGCCCGCAGGGCTTCGCTGCGGCGGAAGAAGTGGGGCTTGTAGGCGTAGTCCTTCGGCATGATCGCATCGGTGGGGCGCATGGTGCGGCCGAGCAGGGTGACGTCTGCGCCCTCCCCCGCCAGCGCCGCACACAGGCTGTCATCATAGCGCCCGGTGAAGAGCGAGGGATCAAGCATCGCGACATTCATGCCCGCGCCAGCCTGCGCAGCGAGACGAGATGCACCCCGGCGACGATCAGCAAGGTGAGCGCGTAGAAGCCGAGGAAGGCGAGATCGAAACGGCCGGGCAAGAGCAGCAAGGCCAGCGGCGCGCTGGCCAGCGACCCGGCGAGGAAAGGGAGCGAGCGGGCGAGCAGTTCGCCAAAGCGGCCAAGCGCCGCCTGCACATAGACGGAAACGCACAATATCGTCAGCGCGAAGAGCGCCAGGATGATGAGGATGATATCCGCCCGGTCGATCGTGGCGCGGCCGTCGAACAGGATCGCAAACAGGCGGTTGCCCGCCAGCAGCAGAAGAGCGGACAGGCCGATCGCGAAGATCATCGCCGCGCCGAGCGCGCGGCCCAGCAACTGTCGCAGACGCACGCGGTCGCCGGCATGATAGGCGCGGGTGATGCGCGGTAGGGCAGCCTCCACCGTGGCGCGGACCAACATGGACAGCGACCGAGACATCTTGAAGAAGAAATCGAAGACCAGCATCGGCCGGGGATCGCTGGTCGCCAGCGCAATGGTGAAATATGGCGCGTTGTAGGCGACGATATCGGACACGGTGAAGGCCGCCGATGCGCCGATATCGCGCAGATAATGGGCGCGGACATGGCCGCCGCCGACGCGGAAGGCGAGCCAGTGGCTGCGCTTCATGTCAAGACGGCGATGGACATGGCCGATCGCATAACCGATCACGACGATGCTGACGCCCAGTTGCAGCGCCACCGACAGCCGCGGGTCCATGCCACCCAGCATCGCCAGCAATAGCCCGATCGTTACCACGCGCCGCGCGCAATCCAGTCCTTCCCAGAGGAAATTGCCATCCACCGCCGCCAGCGCGCGCTTGGCGAGCAAGGCCGGGAGGTTGAGGCAGGCGGACAGGAAGAACAGCAGGAAGAGCAAAGGCAGGCGGGTGGAGAGCCATCCCGCCGCCAATGCCACAAGCAGGATCAGGCTCGCCCCCATGACCAGCAGGCCAAGGAAGAGGAAGAGGACGCCCATTTCCTCCAGCCGGAAGCCGCCATCATCGTCGTCCACGCCGTTGTTGAGCCAATGGCGGCGCAACCGGGCGTAGATAATGCTCGTAAGACCAAATTCCGACGAGATAGTGAAATTGCCGAAAGCGACCAGCAACAGGAACGCCTGAAATTCGGCGATCGGCAGGACGCGCACGAAGACGAAGGTGACGGCGAAGCCCCAGGTCAGCACCAGCCCAACATTGGCGAGCTTCACCAGCGCCAGGAAGCGGGCTGACCCTTCCAGCCGCGCGAGGCGGCTCACCGTGCAGGCTCTCCGCCCGGCTTGCGGGCGCGGAACAGACGGTCGTCGAGCCCATGGAAATGGCGCGTGTCGGTGTCGATCACCGCAGCGTCGATTTCTTCGAGATCGAAGCCGGCGGCGCGGATGCGATCGGCGAAATCGGGACCGTACTGGCGGACATGATCCCATTGACCAAAGCGCCGTTCGCGTTCGCGCGGCGGGATTTCGAAGCTGCCATCCTCGGTCGGCTTGTCCCATAATGGCACGATCAGCCAGGCTTCGCCGCCGGGCTTCAACGCCCGGTGTATGTTGCGCAGCACGGTCCCATCGTCAGGCACATGCTCCATCACATGGCTGGCGTAGAACAGGTCGTAGCGGTCGCGCTCGGCAAGGTCCATCAGGTCGATGCGGCGCATGTTGGCGACGCCATAGCGCGAAGGGTCGAGATCGGCGGGGGTGTAGTCGGATGCGGCGGAAAAGCGGCGGACCAGACTGCCCTCATTGGGGGCCATATGCAGGATCGCGCCGTCGGTGGGCACGCGGAGCGTCCCTTGCTGGATCAGCCAGTTCATAAGCCGCTCGCGCGGGGATGCCCCGCATGCGGGGCAGCCCCATTGCGGGTTATCGCCATAGCGGAAGAAGCCGACCACGGCCGCACCGCAGGCCGGGCAACTGCGCGTGGCGCGCGCGCCCAGCGCCTTGCGCAGCGTCAGCGCCGTTTTCGTCAGATGCTTGCCGGCGGCCTTGGCCACCCGCTGGACAGTAATCACCGATCGCTCCGCGCACTTATGGGGAAAGGCCGCGCTATACTATAAGCGACGGGCAATGCGAGGGGGTTTCCCTTTTTAAGCCAACAAGTCCCGCACGAGTTCCGGCACCAGCACGCTTGCCGCGCCGAGACGCGTTTCGTGGAAATAGATGCTGCCGGCCGACGGATCGAGATTGAGTTCCAGCGTGCGCGCGCCGACATGGCGGGCAGTCTGGACGAAACCCGCCGCAGGATACACCGCGCCCGACGTGCCGATCGACACGAACAGGTCCGCGTCGCGCACGGCGGCGTCGATCCGGTCCATCTCGTAGGGCATTTCGCCGAAGAAGACGATGTCGGGGCGCAGGGCGGGCTGGTGGCACCCGTCGCAGGGCGCGCCGGGCGGTAAGGGGCCGGGCCAAGGGACTGCCTTGCCGCAGGCCGCGCAGAGCGCCGATTTAAGTTCGCCATGCATGTGGATGAGGCGCTTGGCCCCTGCCCGCTCGTGCAGGTCATCGACATTCTGGGTAACGATCAGCAGGTCGCCTGGCCACGCAGCGTCGAGCGCGGCCAGCGCCTGATGCGCGGCATTGGGCTGAACCTCCGCCAGCTTGGCACGACGCTCGTCATAGAAGCGATGCACCAGCGCTTCGTCGCGGGCCAGCGCTTGCGGCGTGCAGACGTCCTCGACGCGATGCCCCTCCCACAGACCATCGGGACCGCGGAAGGTGGCGAGGCCGCTCTCGGCGGAAATGCCCGCGCCGGTGAGGATGACGATGTTGCGGATGTCAGGGGTCATGACCGGCTTTTAGAGGACGTGCCAAGGGATGACAAAGCCGTTCCGCTCTGGCATCCGCCAAAACCACTCTATGGTAACGGAAGCGTGGATTATGACGACGATCGGCATTTTCGGGGCGGCGGGGCGGATGGGCCGGGCGATTGCGCTGGCGGCGGCGGATGCGGGCCTGGGCATCGCGGGCGGCACCGATCGTGATCCTGTGGGTGAGATCGCGCCAGGCATCGCCATGACTGCCGATCCGCTGGCGCTGGCTGAGGCGAGCGAGGTGCTGATCGATTTTTCCGTGCCGGGCGCGCTGGGCGCGCATCTGGACGCCTGCATTGCGGCGCGCAAGGCAGTGCTGATCGGCACCACCGGACTGGCGGCCGTGCATCATGCGCTGATCGACGAAGCAGCCGTACATATTCCGGTGTTGCAGACGGGGAATACGTCGCTGGGCGTCAACCTGCTCGCCGCGCTGGTCGAGCAGGCGGCGGCGGGCCTGGGCGATGACTGGGATATCGAGATCGTCGAGATGCATCATCGGCACAAGGTCGATGCGCCGTCAGGCACGGCGCTGCTGCTGGGTGAGGCGGCGGCGCGAGGGCGCGGGATCGCGCTGGCGCAGCATAGCGAACGCGGGCGCGACGGCATTACAGGCGCGCGGGCGCAGGGGGCGATCGGCTTTGCCGCGCTGCGCGGCGGATCGGTCGCGGGCGATCATCAGGTGATCTTCGCGGCCGAGGGCGAGCGGATCGAGATCGGCCATCGCGCCGAAAACCGCGCTATTTTCGCGCGCGGGGCGGTGAAGGCGGCGGGCTGGCTGATGGGGCAGCCGGCGGGGCGCTACGATATGAAGGGCGTGCTGGGCCTGTAGATGAAAAAGGCCGATATCTTCGACTTTTTCAGCCGGCTGGCCGAAGCCAATCCGGCGCCAGTGACGGAGCTGGAATATGGCAATCCCTATCAATTGCTGGTCGCGGTGACGCTGTCGGCGCAGGCGACCGATGTCGGCGTGAACAAGGCGACGCGCGCGCTATTCCGTGAGGTCCAGACGCCCCAGCAGATGGTGGACCTGGGCGAAGAGGAATTAAAGGCACATATCAAGACGATCGGCCTGTTCAATACCAAGGCGAAGAATGTCATCGGCCTGTCGGCAATATTGGTGCGCGATTTCGGGGGCGAGGTGCCAGAGGACCGCGATACGCTGACCACCCTGCCCGGCGTCGGGCGCAAGACCGCCAATGTCGTGGTGAACACTGCCTTCGGGCAGGAGACGTTCGCAGTCGATACCCATATTTTTCGCGTCGGCAATCGGACGGGCCTTGCGCCGGGCAAGACCGTGCTGGCGGTGGAGCAGAAATTGGACAAGCATGTGCCGGGGCCATTCCGCCGCGACGCGCATCATTGGCTGATCCTGCATGGCCGCTATGTATGCAAGGCGCGCAAGCCCGAATGCTGGCGCTGCATCGTTGCGGATCTATGCCGGTTCAAGCCCAAGACGCCAGCGCCCAAAATAGCGGCTCCCGAGGCTGCCTGAGCAGGCATCCATTCTCTTCCTGTTCAGCCACGGTGCGTTAGGAGCGTGACGGAAATGCGTGCGCCATGCCGTCGATTCGGCATGATATGAGGAGAGAAGCCATGTCCACCTTTGCCCCTGCCCGGCTTGCGCTGGGCCTGGCGCTTGCCTGCGCCGCCCTGCCCGCCATCGCCAAGGACAAGACCGATCCCTATGTGGCCAAGGGAGAGCCGGTCAATTGCGTCCAGATTCAGTCGATCCGGTCGACCGATGTGCGTGACGACCGCACGATCGATTTCATCATGAACGGCAGCAAGGTCTATCGGAACACGCTGCCTGACAGTTGCCCCAGCCTGGGCTTCGAAAAGCGGTTCCTGTACAAGACCAGCCTGTCGCAGCTTTGCTCGGTCGACATCATCACCGTGCTGTGGAATGGCGGCCCCGGATTGCAGCAGGGGGCCAGTTGCGGCCTGGGCAAGTTCCAGCCGATGGAGAAGGTGCCGAAATAAGATAGATTGGCGGTTGTACGCGATTTCCGAGTCATCAGATGATACCATCTGATTAGAAATCGCTTCGGGGCGATTTTGACGCTGGCGCAGGGCGGTGGACTTTGCTACCCGCCCCTCCTGACCAGCGTCATGCACCCATAGCTCAGCTGGATAGAGCGTTGCCCTCCGAAGGCAAAGGCCACTGGTTCGAATCCAGTTGGGTGCACCATTATTCCCAATTTTTGATAGCCTTGCGCTCGAAATCGAGCAGCCAGCGCTTGGTTTCTAGGCCACCGGCAAAGCCGGTCAGCGCGCCACTGGCACCGACGACGCGGTGGCAAGGAGCGATGATCGAGATCGGATTGCGGCCATTGGCGGCGCCGACGGCGCGCGATGCCGTGGGACGGCCGACAGAGCGGGCGATGTCGCCATAGCTGCATGTTTCGCCAAAAGGAATATTGAGTAGCGCGGCCCAAATGGTTTGCTGGAATGGCGTACCGCGAAAGTCCAGCGGCACGGTGAACGCCCGAAGCCGGCCCGCGAAATAGTCCGTCAGTTGCTTCGCCGCCGTCACCAGGGTCGGATGATCGTGGCGTTCCGCGCGCGCGCCCAGCCGGACGCGGGCGGGATCGTCATCCTCCCACAGGACCGCCACGAGGCCGGTATCGCTCGCGACCAGCGTCAGTGCGCCCACCAGCGAAGGGAACAAGCTATGGGCCAGGGTCATTTGTCGTCTCCGCTATGCACCCGCGCCCATAGCGGAAATCGATCGACGATGCTTCCTGCCGCTTGCGGCCAAAGCCTATTTGAGGCCGCCGCCCATGGCGCGATAGAGTTCGACCATATTGCTGGCGCGGGTCAGGCGCGTGGCGAGCAGGCTCTGTTCCGCGTTGTAGAGCGAGCGTTGCGAATCCAGCGTGGTCAGGAAACTGTCGACGCCATAGCGGAAGCGCGCTTCGGACAGCGTGTAGGCGACTCGCGACGCATCGCGCAGCGAGGTTTGCGCCTCCAGTTGCTGGCTCATCGTACCGCGCCGGGCGAGTGCGTCAGCGACTTCGCGGAACCCCGTTTGCACGCTCTTTTCATAGGTGGCCACCATCGCATCATAGGTGGCTTTCGCGTAGCGCAGATTGGCCTTGTTCTTGCCGAAGTCGAAGATCGGCAGGCTGGCCGTCGGGGCCACTGACCAGGTTTCGCTGTCCGCGGCGAACAGGCCCGAAAGGCCGGTGCTAACGGTGCCGAGCGCGGCGGTCAGGGAAATGCGCGGAAAGAAGGCCGCCCGCGCGGCACCGATATCCGCATTGGCGCTGCGCAACTGATGTTCCGCCGACGCGATATCGGGACGGCGCAGCAAGATGTCCGAACCCACGCCCGACGGCAGATTATCCAACGTCGCGTCGGAAGGCGGCAGGGCGTCGGGCAGATCCGTCGCCGGGACGGTCGTACCGGCCAGCAGGTTCAGCGCATTCTGGTCCTGCGCCACCAGCGTCGTCGCCTGGGCGATGTCCGACCGTGCGCTGTCATAGCTGGTCTGCGCCTGGCGTACGTCCAGTTCCGACGCAATGCCCTTGGCAAAGCGGGCTTTGTTCAGTTCCAGCGTCTTGCCGAATGCGCTTTCGAGATCGCGGGCGATACGCAGCCTTTCCTGATCGGCCGCCATCGTCAGCCAGGCATTGGCGGTTTCGGCGATCAGCGTGACCTGCGCGGCGTTGCGGTTTTCCACGCTGGCGAAATATTGCTCCTGCGCCGATTTGGTCAGGTTGCGCACCCGCCCGAACAGGTCGATTTCCCAGGCTGAAATCCCGACCTGCGCCTGATAAACGTCCTGCCGCAACCGGTCGCTTTGGCCGAACTGGACGAGCGGCTGTGACGAAAAGGTCGCCGTACCCGTACCCGCCACCGTTGGCAGCAGGTCGGCCCGCTGCACCCGATATTGCGCGCGCGCCTGCTCGACATTCGCGACCGCAAGGCGAAGGTCGCGATTATTGGCGAGCGCGGTTTCGATCACGCGCGCCAGACGGGCGTCGGTAAAGAAATCGCGCCAGCCGGTGTCGGCCGTCACAGCCACGCCCTGCCCGTCGCCGGTCGCATAGGCCGGTCCCTGGGGGCTGGCCGCCGGCACGGGGAGTTCGGGCCGCACATATTTGGGCGCCATGTCGCAGGCGGCCAGCGCCAGCGAGAGAGTGACGGCGCCCAGCGCTCTTACATTGCCCATGGTCTTCAAGCCTCCTGCGGGGCGTTGGGGGTTGCCCGATCGCCTTCCGCTTCATGATTCTTATGTTCCCGGAACAGTCGCTTGACGACGGTGAAGAAGACGGGGACGAAGAAGATCGCCAGCACCGTGGCGGACAACATGCCGCCGACCACCGCCCAGCCGATCGCATTCTGACCGCCCGCACCCGCGCCTTTCGACAGGGCCAGGGGCAGCACGCCGAAGATGAAGGCGAAGCTGGTCATCAGGATCGGTCGCAGCCGAAGCTTGCCCGCTTCCAAAGCCGCCTTCGCCGGCGACATCCCCTCGCGCATTTTCTCCTCGGCAAACTCCACGATCAGGATCGCGTTCTTCGCCGACACGCCGATGGTCGTGATGAGGCCGACTTGGAGGTAGATGTCGTTATCCAGCCCCGCCAGCGTGGCCGCAATCACCGCGCCCAGCACGCCAAGCGGCACGACCAGCATGACCGCGATCGGCACCGACCAGCTTTCATAGAGCGCCGCGAGGCAGAGGAACACGATCAGCATGGAAAGCGCATAAACATAGGGCGCCTGACCACCGGAGGTGCGTTCCTCATAGGAAATGCCGTTCCAGCTATAGCCGATGCCGGCGGGCAGCTTGGCGGCATATTCCTCCATCGCCTGCATCGCCGTGCCGCTGGATACGCCGGGGGCCGGTGCGCCCTGGATGTTCATCGACGGAACGCCGTTGAACCGTTCCAGACGGGCCGGCCCCTGCACCCATTGCGTCGTGGAGAAGGCCGACAGCGGGGCCATGGCCCCGCTGCTGCCGCGGACATGGAATGCGTTGATGGCGTCGGGCGACGTGCGGAATGGTGCATCAGCCTGAACATAGACCCGCTTCACCCGGTCGCGATCGATGAAGTCGTTGACATAGGCGCCGCCCAGATTGGTGCTGATCGTGTCGTTGACGTCGGCCTGGGCGATGCCCAGCGCGCCGGCTGCCGCCTGATCGACGTTCAGCTTGAGTTGGGGCGTATCTTCCAGACCGTTAGGACGGACCTGCGCCAGACGCTTGTCGCCCATCGCCATGCCAAGCAACTGGTTGCGCGCGGCCAGCAGCTTTTCATGGCCGAGATTAGCCTGGTCGAGCAGTTGGAAGTCGAAGCCGGATGCGTTGCCCAGTTCCTGCACCGCAGGCGGCACGAAGGCAAAAGCCATGCCCGACGAGATTTTCTGAAAGGCCTTGTTGGCGCGCAGGGCGATGGCAGGCACCTGGTTATCGGCACCCTTGCGGTCCTTCCAGTCCTTCATGCGGGCAAAGACGATGCCCACATTCTGACCCTGGCCGACGAAGCCGAAGCCGGCGATGGTGAAGACCGCCGAGACGTTCTTCTTTTCATCCACCATATAATGGTCGCGCATTCTGGCCAGAGCGCGCTCCGTTTCCTCCAGCGTGGAGCCGGCGGGCAGTGAAACCTGGTTGATAATGATCCCTTGATCCTCATCCGGCAGGAAGCCGCTGGGCAAACGCATGAAGATGAAGGCCATGCCGGCCGCGATCAGGGCATAGGCCAGCATCGTGCGGCCCCAACGCCGCTCCACCTTTTCGACGCCCTGGCCATAACGGACCACGCCCTTGTCGAAGGTGCGGTTGAACCAGTCGAAGAAGCGGCCGAAGATCGAGCCGATCGGCCCGTTCCAGCTATGGCCGTGCGAGGCCGGTTTGAGGATGGTGGCGCACAGCGCCGGGGTGAGGATCAAAGCCACCAGCACTGACAGGATCATCGAGGAGACGATCGTGATCGAGAATTGGCGGAAGATGACGCCGGTCGACCCGCCGAAGAAGGCCATCGGCAGGAACACCGCCGACAGGACGAGGCCGATGCCGATCAGTGCGCCGCTGATCTCATCCATCGACTTGCGCGCGGCTTCCTTGGGACTGAGGCCCTCGTCCTGAATCAGACGTTCGACATTTTCGACGACGACGATCGCGTCATCGACCAGCAGGCCGATCGCCAGCACCATGCCGAACAGGGTCAGCGTGTTGATGGTGAAACCGGCCGCGCTGAGGATCGCCAGCGATCCCAGCAGTACGACTGGCACCGCAATCGTCGGGATCAGCGTCGCACGCCAGTTCTGCAAAAACAGGAACATGACGACGAAGACCAGCAAAACGGCTTCGAACAGGGTGTGGATGACCTGTTCGACCGACAGTTTCACGAAGGTCGAATTGTCGACCGGGAAATCATATTTCACCCAACTCGGGAAATTCTTTGACAGTTGATCGACGCGGCCCTTGACCGCTTCCACCGTATCGAGCGCGTTCGCGCCCGGTGCCAGCTTGATGCCGAAACCCGATGCCGGATGCCCCTGGAATTTCACGCCAAAGCCGTAATTTTCCGCGCCCAGTTCGACACGCGCCACATCCGACATCAGCACGACGGAGCCGTCGCTGTTGCTGCGCAGGCGGATACTGCGGAACTCTTCCGGAGTGCGCAGGCGCGACTGAGCGGTGACGGTGGCGTTGAGCGCCTGCCCCTTGGGCGAGGGCGATCCGCCGATCTGCCCCGCTGAAACCTGCGCATTCTGGGCGGTGATCGCGGACTTCACATCGCCGGTGGTGACGCCCAGATTGGCCATCTTGTAGGGATCGAGCCAGATGCGCATCGCATATTGCGAGCCGAACAACTGCGTGTCGCCCACGCCGGTGACACGGCTGATCGGGTCTTGCAGGTTCGACGCGATAAAGTCGGCGGCGTCCTCCTGGTCGTGGATGCCGTCATCGGCATAAACCGACATGATGAGCAGGAAGCTGGACGTCGATTTGCCGACGCGCAGCCCCTGCTGCTGCACTTCCTGCGGCAGGAGCGGCGTCGCCTGCGACAGTTTATTCTGTACCTGCACCTGCGCGATGTCGGGATCGGTGCCCTGTTCGAAAGTCAGGCTGATGCTCAGATTGCCCGACCCATCGCTGGTCGACGAGAAATAGCGGAGATTGTCGATGCCCTTGAGCTGTTGTTCGATGATCTGCGTGGTCGTGCTTTCCAGCGTCTGGGCGTTGGCGCCCGGATAGCTGGTCTGGATCGTCACCGCGGGCGGCGCGATTTCAGGAAACTGCGCGACCGGCAGGGACCGCATGGCGAGCAGGCCGGCAAGCATGATGACGATGGCGATGACCCATGCGAAGATGGGTCGGTCGATAAAATAGCGGGCCATGGCTTAGTTCGCCCCGCCCTGCGCCGGCTGTGCGCCACTTTGCGCACCGGTCTGGGCGGCGGTCACCTGCTGCGGCGCGCCGGGCTTGACGACCGTGCCGGGACGCAGGTTCACCAGCCCTTCGACGATCAACTTGTCGCCAGGCTTCAGTCCGTTGGTGACGATCCACTTGTCGCCCACGGCGCGATCGACCGTGACCTGGCGGATTTCGACCTTGTTATCTTTGCCGACCACCATGGCGGTCGCCCGGCCGCGCGCGTCGCGGCTGATGCCCTGCTGCGGTGCCAGGATCGCCTGGGTCCGCTGTCCCTCGACCAGCTTGGCGCGAACATACATGCCGGGCAGCAACAGACCGTCGGGATTGGGGAAGGTGGCGCGCAAGGTCACGGCGCCCGATGTCGGATCGACGGTGACTTCGGAAAATTGCAGGCGGCCCTCGATCGGATAGACGCTGCCATTGGGCAGCAGCAGCTGGATGCGCGCGCCATCGGCCTGGCTGACGCCGCCGCTCTTCATCGCCTGCTTGAGGTCGATGATCTGTGCGGCCGACTGCGAGACATCGACATAGACAGTATCGGTGCGTTGAATCGTCGTGAGCGCATCCGCCTGCCCCGCCTGCACCAAGGCGCCGGGGGTAAAGAGCGAGCGACTGATCCGGCCGGAAATCGGTGCGCGGATACGGGTGAAGTTCTGATTTACCTGCGCCGCCTGGACCGCGCCACGCTGCGCCGCAACATCGGCACGCGCCTGCTGGGCGGTGGCGTCGGCATCGTCATATTCCTGGCGGCTGACGGCATTGATGCCGACCAGATCCTTGTAACGCTGGGCCTGCAACCCGGTCGACCGGATCGCGGCATTGGCACGGGCGAGCGAGCCCTGCGCCTGGGCCAGCGCGGCGCGATAGGGCGCATCGTCGATTTCGTAAAGAAGCTGACCGGCGCGGACATTGCCGCCCTCCTGAAACAGCCGACGACGGATCACGCCGCTGATCTGTGGGCGCACCTCTGCGGTTTCAAATGCGACGATTCGGCCAGGCAATTCATTCACCAATGGCGCGGATTCGACCTTGAGCGTCACC
>JAVBXL010000038.1 GCA_030824575.1 bacterium
TGGCGGCCGGCCCCCGGCAGCCTCAGCCCGGCGCGATGTGGAAAGCCGATCTGCGCCGTCAAAGCCAGTGGCTACGTTTGAACCGGATGTAGAGCCCAATGCAGACCGCAGCGATGACGCCGAGGATGACGAAATATCCCCATTGCGTCTTCAGTTCGGGCATATTCTCGAAATTCATGCCGTAGATTCCGGCAATCGCGGTAGGCACCGCGAGGATCGCAGCCCGGGCGGCAAGCTAACGGGTGATCGCACCTTGGCGCTGCTGTTCGAGCAGGTGACTCGCCTCGAACACCGAGATCAGGATGTCGCGGATGCCGGTGATGGCGCTCTCAACCCTGAGCATGTGATCGTCGAGCTTCGAAATCTGGTGGCCGTTGTCGGCACCTTCCATGGCAAGCGGGTGAAGGCCGTAATTCCCGGCGATGTCGGCAAGTTCTGTTTCGCTGGGCTGGGACATTTTGATCCACACGAAGTCATCCTTGCCGACGTGCTCGCACGCCGGATCGATCAGGGTCGCCGGCCGTAGCCGTTTGCCATTGTGACAAAGAACGGCGGCGGCGACCGGAAGCCGTGTGCCTCGCCTATTGAGACGCGCGCACAAACACTCGTCATTCTTCAAGCCCAATCGCAGGAAGAAGAAGGCGGCGCGCAGCAATTCGAGCGAGAGCTTATAGAAAATGCGGCGGAGCGTTGGGTTTCGCAGAAGGCCGCTCCCGTTCATGACGCGCGTGGCGGGGCGGCGCGCTGCCACATCAAGGGCACGCAGACTGCGAAGGTCTGCGCACCCTTGATTGGCGACCGCGAGGGTTTTCCTCTCTTGCGATGGTACCAAGCGATTGCCCGTGTGGCGCCTCTGCAATCGTGTCGGATGACTATACCTAAGTATCGGATAACGGCGCTGACGACAGGGTTGCCGGGCCCCGGTGAGGCGCGTCGCACCGCGCGGAGACGAAAGCTGGAAGACGGAAAAGCTCAACTGTCGAAAGCGACCGAGCGCGCGAGCGCTTCCTGGGACTGCAGAAAGGCGAGCCGCGATTGCAGCGCCGCCTGGACAACGCCGAAAGCGTCACCCCCCAGAGTCACGCGCAGCGGCGGATGGTCGCTGGTTGCGACATCAACGATTGCTTGCGCGATCTTTTGCGGGTCGAGCGTGTAGAGCTCGTTTCCGGCGGTCTCGAACATCTTGCGGATATGGCCGGCGGGCGTATCGCGATACGCGGCGATCTCGCTGGCGAATTGCAGATTGTGGCTGAAGCTGGTGCGCGCCCCGCCCGGCTCGATCAGTGTCACGAACAGGTTGAAGGGTTCAAGCTCCTGGCGGAGGCATTCGCTGAAGCCCTCCAGGCCCCATTTGGCCACATGATAGAGACTGCTCGTCGGAAGCGAGCCCTGACCACTAGCGCTGGAGATCTGGATGATCCGGCCGCTCCCGCGCAGCCGCATGGCGGGGACAAAGGCGCGGGTGATGTGGATGGGCGCCATGAGATTGAGCGCGATCTGGCCTTCGACCTCGGCGTTCGACATCTCTTCGGTGGCGCCGATCACGCCGCCGCCGGCGTTGTTGACCAGAATATCGACGGGTCGACGCGCCTGCGCCCGGGCCACGACCGCAGCAATATCGTCCTTGACCGTGACGTCGAGCGCTTCGACGCGCAGCTGGCTCGGATATTTCGCCGCGAGATCATCGAGGCTTTCGGGCTTGCGGGCCGTCGCGGTAAGGTCGTCGCCAGCGGCCAGGATCAGTTCGGCCAGATGGCGGCCGATGCCGCTGGACGCGCCCGTGAGAAACCAGTGATTGGACATATGTTACTCCATATATTACCAACTGGTAGGTAACTTGAAACCTGGAATGCGTCAATGCTTGGAGGTGTGATGAAGCAACGAACCCGGCGGAATGCCGCACAGAGCCGCGAGACGCTCCTGGCTGCAGCGACCGAGGAGTTCGCGTCCCATGGGCTGGCGGGCGCGCGGATCGACCGGATTGCGCAGGCGGCGGGTATCAGCAAGCCGATGCTCTACACCTATTTCGGGGACAAGGAGGCGCTCTTCGATGCCGCGCTGACGCAGGAAGTGATGGACGCGGCGCAGGCCGATCGCTTCGATCCCAATGATCTTGAGGGTTATGCGGGGCGCACCTATGACTTGCTGGTCGAACGCCCGCGCCTGTGGAGGCTGCTGACCTGGCATCATTTGGAGCGTGGCCAGGATGTTCTGATGCTCCCGGCCGGCGAGGTCCTTCTCGGGGAGAAGCTGGACGGGATCGCAGCGGCGCAGGCCGAGGGGCGGATCGTCGCCGACTTCACGCCCCTGGATGTCGTCCGGCTTGTCGCCGCCCTCACCCAGCTCTGGTGCATGACCGGAGCTGCACGCGACGCTGCCGAGCACGCGGCGCGCCGGGCGACGATCATGCGGGCGGTGGGGCGACTGCTGCGCGTGTGATCGTGCGAGGCGCGAGCTGCACGCCCGCGCGCCGACCGGGACACAGCAAGCATTTTTCGCAACCTGCCGTACTGCCCAGCGGCAAAATCAGGGCGGCTCATGCACAAGCCGGCCCGTCGGCTCCGCGGATGCGATCGACGTTCGAGGACTGCGCCGCCACTGCCGAACCGGATTGGATCATCGCCAAGTGACCCAGTGGCTGCGCGACGATCTCAGGTCGCCGGACTCGTCGCACGACGTTTCGTCAGGAGTCGTTTCATCTGCCTCAAAAGGCGAACCTGCGGCTCAATCCGGAAGAAGGCGCGACACATCCAGGAAACGAGGATCAAATGCGGTCCGCATCGGTATTACTTTCGCTGGCGCGTGCAAGCTCAGCAAAGGACTAATGTTCCCGGAGCATCTCTAGCGCTATACCTAGGTATATCACGCCGACACCAATAACATGTTATCATGCCGCTTCGCATTCTTGCCGGCCAAATGTCCCGATCATCAAATCGAAGCGTGCGAGGCTGTATTACGATATGATATTCTATCTCCTATCTCAGCAGCTTTGCAAATGAGCGCTCGCAAAAATATCTCTTCAGTCATGAGGGTTCGACGTCTGGCGTGCGTATTATAGCTATATCTATATCTAAATTTCACGAGAATAAGGTATTGGAAAAACAGGAAAAATACTGTTGACCTGTATATACAACTGATGTTGTCTGTGGCTGTTCTAAAACGTCAGGGGGATTGCACATGACCATCAGGATGGCCCTGCTCGGCAGCGCCGCCATCGTCGCGGGCTACGCCGCGCCGGCTCTCGCTCAGGCCGATCCGACACCGCAGCCAAAAGCACAAGTCCTGGGGGATGACAGCGACATCGTCGTTACCGGCTCACGAATCCGTCGGCAGGATCTGGCCGGGGTTGGACCGGCCACCGTGGTCACCGCCGAGCAGATCCAAAATACCGGCATCGTCAATATCGAAACCGCCTTGCAGCGTTTGCCGGCCAATGCCGGCTTCGCGGGCAACCAGACATCGGCCTACTGGACCAACAACGGTTATGGCACTGCTCAGGTCAATCTGCGCGGCCTCGGCATCAAGCGCACACTCGTGCTCCTCAACGGCCGACGCCTCGTCGCGGGCGGCACCGGCGCCAATTCCTCACCCGATCTCAACATGATCCCGGTCGTGGCGCTGGCACGCACCGATGTCCTCAAGGATGGCGCGTCCGCTATCTACGGGGCCGATGCCATGGCCGGCGTGGTCAACCTTGTCACGCGCACCGATTATGAAGGCCTGGGTCTCAGCGTCCGACAAGGCATTACCGAGCGCGGCGACGGCTCCGATCTCACCGCGGACCTACTTTGGGGCATTCGCAACGATCGTGGCGGGTTCATGGCAGCAGTCACCTACCAGAAGACCAGCGCCGTCAACATGGCCTCGCGTGCGCCCTGCTCGCTCGCTGAAACGACGCCGGGCTCGCTGAGCTGCGTCAACAGCGCCTCGACGATCGGCGGACGCGCGGTGCTGCCCAACGGCCAACAGATCAACTTCAACCAGGTACCCGGAGGGAACGGGAACTTCTACGAGCCTTACAGTCCCGCCAAGCACAACTTCAACTCGAACCCGTTTCTCAATGCGGTCAGCCCAGTCGAGCGCGTCAGCACGGCCTTCTTCGCGGACTATGCGCTGACCGACGGTATCCAGGCGTTCGGCGAGTTCCTCTATACGTTCCGCAAGTCGAATCAGATCGCGACACCCGGCACGCTGCGCAATCTCTCGATACCAGCCAGCAATCCGACCAATCCGACCGGCCAGAACCTGGTCCTGGCCCAGCGCCGCCTCGCCGAACCCGGCGCGCGCCACTTCTTCCAGGAGACCGATACCTGGCAAGGCACCTTCGGGCTGCGCGGCAAGCTGGCGAACGACTGGGCCTGGGAAGTCGCGGGCAGCTTCGGGCGTAACACGGCCGTCGACGGCTCGACCAACATCGCCAATCTCGAGCGCGTCGCGAACACGCTCGACAGGAGCAAATGCTCCAGCACGGCGGGCGCGGCCATCCCCTGCGGTGACTATCTTGGGTTCGGAGACCTGACACCTCAGGTTCTGGATTATATTCTGTTCACCTCGCGCGATCGCGGAGGCAACGAACTCGGCACGGTCACGGCTGACCTCAACGGCGATCTCTTCTCCCTTCCAGCCGGCGCGGTGTCCTTCGCCACCGGCGTGGTCTATCGGCGCGAAAAAGGCTGGCGCGATCCCGACCCGTTGACGGTGCTCGGCGTGGCGAACGTCAATCAGCAGGATCCTATTTCGGGCTCGAGCACCGCCAAGGAAGCCTATCTCGAGCTATCGGTGCCGGTGCTTGCCAACACAGCTTTCGCCAAGGCGCTCACGCTCGATGGCGCAGTCCGCTACTCAGACTATAATCTCTTCGGGAGCGACTGGAATTACAAGCTCAGTGCCGACTGGGTAGTCAATGACAGCATCCGTCTGCGCGGCACTTATGGGACGGGCTTTCGCATTCCCAACGTGCCGGAGCTTTTCGGCGGCGTCTCGGAAGGCAATCTGACCACGACCGATCCCTGCTCGCGCTACACCTCCAGCGGCAACGTGACCTTGATCGCCAATTGTCAGGCGTCCGGTGTGCCGGCCAACTATACGCAGCTCGGCACCACGATCCTCACCACAGTGGGCGGTAACCAGAGCCTTCGGCCCGAAAGCTCCACGACCTGGACCGTTGGTACGGTGATATCGCCGCGCGGCATCATCCCAGGGTTGTCGCTGACGGCAGACTGGTTCGACATCAAGATCAAGGACGCGATCCGGGCCATTCCCGGCTCGACCAAGCTCGCAGTCTGCTATGCGAGCCAGAACCTGTCGCACCCGTTCTGCAGCGACTTTACGCGCAGCGCGCTGACCGGCGAGGTCACTTACCTCTCCGCCCAGCCCATCAACACCGGCCGCGAGGAGATGAATGGTCTCGATCTGGGTCTGGTGTACAGTGGTGCGGTGGGCGAGGTGAAGATCTCCTTGGATCTCAACATGACCTATCTCAACAAATATGTCGTAAACCCCTTCCCCGGCGGCGCGCCGATCTATTTCGACGGGTTTATCGGGGGCGGCAATGGCGGCTATCCGAAATGGCGTGGTTATGGCGTGCTGACGGCGGAAAAGGACGGCATCAGCGCGACCTGGTCGACACAATGGATCGGCAAGGCGACCGACTTCAACGCATCGGCCGGCGACATCGGCTACCGCACGCCGAACGTCTTCTACCACAATCTTCAGCTTGCCTTCGCGATCGACGAGAAGACACGTTTCCAGATCGGGGCCGATAATCTGTTCGACCGCAAGGCGCCCTATATCCAGAGCTTCACCGATGCCAACACCGACACGATGACCTATGATCTGCTCGGACGGCGCTTCTACGCCGGCTTCCGAACCGCGTTCTGAAGGGCAGCACATGGCAATTCGCTGGCCTTTGGTCATCCGCCGGACGCACAAGTGGCTGGCCCTGATCGTCGGCGTCCAGGTTCTGCTCTGGACGCTGACCGGCTTCTATATGGTGGCCGTCCATATCGACATCATCCATGGCGACGATCTGGTCCGCCCACCGGTCGTCGCCCCCATCGACCTTGCGAGCTTCGTCCCGCCGGCGCGGATTGTTCAATCGGCTCCCGACGCGTCCGAGATCCGCCTGCAACGGTTCATGGATCAGCCCGTCTGGCGCGCGCAAACCCCGGGTGGTCCAAGACTCTTCGATGCAGGTTCGGGACAGCCCATCCCCGATTTGAGCGAGGCACAAATCCGCGCCGCCGCTCGGCGCATCTACAGCGGCACCGGGGACATCGTCGCAGCCCGGCTGCTGACGACGGCGCCACTGGAAATGCAGGCGCGCAAGCCTCCCTATTGGCAGGTCGAATTCGATGCCTGGAACCGGCCAACCCTGTATCTCTCTCCGCAGACCGGTGAGCTGATCTCGCGCCGCCATGCGCTGTGGCGCGTGTTCGATTTCGCGTGGATGCTGCACATCATGGACTATGACGATCGCTCCGACGTCAACAATCCGCTGCTGCGCGTGGCGACCTGGAGTGCCCTTGCCATGGCGCTGGCCGGGGCTTGGCTGCTGCTTTGGTCGTTCCCGCGGCGCAGGAAGAAGAAGGCATGAAGAAAATCCGGTTCACCCCGCTCTTTTTTCGGCGCATCCACAAATGGGTCGGCCTGATCCTGGGCGTGCAGTTTCTCCTTTGGGCTCTGAGCGGCTCGATGATGGCCTTGCTCGATCAGGAGAAGGTCGGCGGACACAGTGCGCAGGCCAGCCATCAGCACGCCCTACCTGCCGGTGACTATATTGCGCCGGCAAAGCTCGCTCTTGATGGTCCCGTGCTCGGCATCGCCTTGCGGTCCCTTGCCACACGCCCCGTCTACGAGCTTCGATCCACCACGGGCACGCGGCTAATCGACGCGACGAGCGGCGCCCCGGTTCGGGTCGACGAGCAGGTCGCGCGCGACGTCGCGACGATGGTGAATGAAGCACCGATCCGCAAGGCAACGTTGCTCGCCGAACCGAATGTGGAAGCGCGCGAGCACGAAGGCACCATGTGGCGACTGGATTTCGCGGACGCAGAGAACAGCAGCGCCTACATCTCCGCCGACACCGGCCGATTCCTGGTCATGCGCGGCGACACATGGCGCACCTGGGATTTCTTCTGGATGCTCCACAATATGGACTATGTGAACCGCACCAGCTTCAATCACCCGCTGATCGTCTTCGTTGCGTTCGGTACTTTGTGGCTGTCGGGGACGGGCTTCTACCTGCTGTTTAAGAGCTTCAGTCGCGCCGACGTGCGATGGTTGCGGCGCAGGCGCAAATCGGCCGTCAAGTTGGGCGCGGGCTGATCGCTAGGTCCCAACAGAAAAAGCCGCCGATAGCTCGAACCGATTGCCCGGGTGCGTGAGCCAAGCGTGCGATACGAGACGTCCGCGACTCCAGGTTCTGCGCGTCATCATTAGCACTGGTTCTCCTTCAGCGAGGCCCAGCATTGTTCGCATGGCTGTATCCGGCATCGCCGCGCACACCCGGTGCTCTACTCGCTCGAGCGGGGCAACACGTGTCAGATATTCATTCGGCGTCGAGGCGCTGAAATCCCTCTCTCCGTAGCGTGGCGCAGCAGATGCCAGCACAAAGCGCTCCTCGACCTGAATTGGGAATTCGGTCTCGTGATGGACGATAAGCGAATGGAAGAGGCGCGTGCCCAAGCCGACTTCCAGCAGAGCTGCCCTTTCCGCATCAGCCCGTATCTCGATATTATAAATGACGCGCGCGCGATAGGCGTGGCCCCTGCCGCGCACCTCCTCCGCGATGTTGCGGATCTCGATCAGCTGCCCGATCGGCCGGGGCTCGGCGACAAAGCTGCCCCGCCCCGCCCGCCGTACCACGACACCGGCCGATTGCAGTTCCCGCAACGCCCGGTTTGCGGTCATGCGCGAGACTTTGAACGTCTCGACGAGCTCGGCCTCTGACGGCGTCTGGTCGCCGGGCTTCAGGCGACCTTCCCGGATGTCCTCGAAAATGCTGTCTTTGATCGCCACATAGCGAGGTTGCTTCTCCGCACCGGCAGCGTCGACCGCGGGTTCGCCCACAGAAGCAGCTTTCGTCCGGGGAGCGGATGCGCGGCTATGGGGGCGAGCGGGAGCATGCATCAAATGACTATACAGGTGGGGGCGAGCAAGTCCCAGTCATTCAAACAGGAAATCACCAGCGAGAGCCGAGGCGTGCGTGATCAATGCCGCGCGAAGACCTTCTGGCCCGAACTGCCGAACGACACCACCGCATAGGGTTGGCGGGCGGCGCCTGCCACTTCCATGCCCTCCGAGCCGATCGGCATCCCCGCCACCGCAATGCCTCTGACGCCTACGGGACGGGTTGCCAGCAGGCGCTTGATATCGGCGAGCGGGACATGGCCCTCGATCAGATAGCCATCAACCATCGCGCTGTGGCAGGATGCCAGCGTGCCCGGCATGCCGGCCCTCCGCTGAAGCGCCCCGCGCGACGCATCGTCGCGCATGACGACCGTGCGGCCCAGCTTCGCGCGAAGCGCCTGGGCCCACTTCTCACAGCATCCACAACCCGGGTCCCGGTGGACGACGACATCATTCGCCGCAAGCGCTGCGCCGGGCAGGGCGAGGAACAGCAAGGCGGCAGAAAGACGGGTCTTCATGAACGGCTCCCGGAAGCATGCGATAGGGTTCCTAATGATCTATACGCATTGATGCCCCCTACCCCTCATCACGCTGAAGATTTCACGATGGCGCGCGGCCTCCAGGCGAGCGGCAAGGACACAAGCAGCGCCAGCGACAGACCACCAATCCCCCACAAGACTAAGTGCTGCGCCCCGGGAGCGACGACGGCGATCGCCAGCGGCGCGAGCGCCTGCCCGATGCTGGCGGCGGAATGCTGGAGACCGAGCTTCAGACCCGAAGGGGCTGCCGCACCGCTGATCCAGAAGCTGGTGACCAATCGAAGGGTTGCCGAGCTCCAGCCGGCAGCAACGATGATCCCACTGAGTTCGGCCATGCTCGCGGCGACAGGGAACAGGAAGAGCGCCGCAGCCAGCAGGCCGAGCGTCAGCCCCGCAAGCCGCCTCGGCATGGTCACCAGCCAATCGAGCCTCGCATGGAAGATCTGTGCTGCCAGCATGCCCAATCCGCAGAGACTGAGCATCCAGGCGATCTCTTCGCGGCTCAGCGAAATGACGCTCCGCGTCACCAGGAGATTGACATGCATCGCCGCCAGCCCGCCGCCCGCGACGATCGTGACGAAAAGCAGGATCAGCGTCGCGCCGAGCGTCGGCGCGGGCAGGTCTCCGCCATCGATGCAAGGTGCACACCAGCGCGGCAGACGAACGGCGCAAAGCGCCGCCCCGACGGCACCGATGCCGAGAGCGAGGATCATGAGGGGAGCGCGGGGCAGGATCGCGGCCGAGACCTCCGCCACCAGCGGACCGGCGAGATCGCCCAGAAACACGAAGGCGGTCAGCCAGGTGAAGCGCCGCGCCTGGTCCGCGCGCCCGTTTGCGGCAAAGCTCGCGCAGAGCAATCCCAGCGGTATGATGGCGGCCGCCGCCATCCCCGCCACCAGGCGCAATGCATAAAGCTCAGGCAGCCCGACGAGGCCGATCGGCGCGGTCACCAGGGCGAGGATGACCAGCGCTGCGCGCAACATCGCCCGATAGTCGACCCGGTCCGCGATCCAGCCCCAGAGCGGCGCCGCCAGCAAGGCAGCCAGGGGGTGGACCGCGGTCAGGCTCGCGACATGAAAATCATGAGCGCTTGACGATAGCGCGCCACGAGCCGGGTCGACCAGTGTCGGAAGGAAGGCGAGAATGGCCGTCTGTCCCGCCGACGCCGCAGCCGCCGCGAGCAGCAAGACGAAAAAAGAGGCCGGCCAGCGACCGTTGGCTTGCGATCCAGCCTTGTAACGCGGCGCGTTCGCGGTCGATCCCTCAAGTCGCCATCCCCGGATCACCACCAGGCGCGCAAGCCGATCACCAGCCTGTGTTCGGAAGGCCCTTCCCCGCGCAGGCGACGGAAATCGGCCGTGCCGTCAAATGCGCGCTCCCAGACGAAGCCGATATAGGGCGCGAACTTGCGCGACACCTCGTAGCGCAACCGTCCGCTCAGCTCAACATTGCTGAAGCCGCTGCCGAGCTGCCGATCGCCCGACCGCTTCGAATAGATATTGGTCTCCACCTGCGGCGTAAGGATCAACCGATTGGTGAACAGGACCTCATAGGAGGCTTTGGCGCGCGCCGCGAGACGCCCATCGGTTCCTACATAGCCGGTGAACTGGACGTCGAACCAATAAGGCGCCAGTCCCTCGACGCCGGCGGCCAGCCACGTCGTCGCGCCCTTGCCGAGATCCTGCCTGACCCCGAGCAGCGTGCCCCAGAACGGGTTCTTGCTGTGCCACCACAGCGCCTCGACGCTGCTTTCCGGATCGAGACGTTGGTCGCGGGAGTTCTTGAGCCCCTGGCTGCGCAGCCAGAGCTTGTCATTGTCCTGACCCTTGGTGACGAGCACGGTCCAGCCCACGCCCTGCCCCTCGTTGCCGCTGGTGAACTCGAGCTCATCGACAAGTATCTTGGGGATCGAGAGCTTGTCGGCCATCTCATAGCCCGGCAGCGTCGAGTTGCGATAGCCGTCGGCATAATCGTCCGAGTTGCGCGCGTCCGGCGGGGCCTTGCCACCCTGCATCGAGCCCATGTCCATCGTGGCGCCGTTACCGGACGCCTTCGTGTCGGTCATATCCATGCCCGGCATGCCCATGCCCGCATGGTCCTGAGAGCCTTGCGCGGAAGGGGCGTGCGGAGCGGGAGTGGCCGTTTGGGCAGGGGTGGTGGCGGGCGACGGGGGCGAGGCATCCTGCGCGAGAGCGGGAGCCGTGATCGCCGGCGCCAGGAAGAGGGCAGCGCCAAGAGCGATGCCGCGCGAGGGGAAAATCCGGATCATGCGACCACCACCTCCCGGAACATGCCGGCCGCCATGTGATAGAGCAGATGGCAGTGAAAGGCCCATCGACCCAAGGCGTCGGCGGTGACGCGGAAGCTCACCCGTTGGGCGGGCTGGACCACGACTGTATGCTTGCGGACCTGGAAGGCGCCGTCCGGGCCTTCGACATCGCTCCACATGCCGTGCAGATGCATCGGATGCGCCATCATCGTGTCGTTGACGAAGGTGACGCGCAGCCGCTCGTTTGGCTTGAAATGAAGCGGCCTGGAATCGTTGAGCTTGATGCCGTCGAGCGACCAGATGAACCGTTCCATATTGCCCGTCAGATGCAGCTCAATGTCGCGCTCGGGCTCGCGCGGGTCGGGATCGCCGCCCGGCGTGCGCAGATCGGCCAGCGTCAGCACGCGCCAGCCGCGCCCGCGCAGCCCGGCGCCGGGATCGTCGAGATTGGTGCGCGGATAGTCGACGCGCATGTCGGTATTGGCGCCATATTCGGTGCGGGCGTGCCGTGCCCTGGCCGGCATCTCGGTCATGCCGTGCCCGGCATGCGCGTCGCCTCCCATTGCGCCCATCGTCGCCATCGCGCCCATCATGTCGACCGGCTCGAGCCAGGTCCGGGCATCGAGCGGCGGCACGGCTGCCGCCATGCCCGGGGCTGGTGCGATCGTACCACGGGCATAGCCGCTCCGATCGATAGCCTGCGCGAAGATGGTGCGGGCGCCGCCCTCGGGCATGGTGAACTCGACGTCGTAGGTCTCGCCCGGGCCGATCCGAAATTCCTCGACCGTGACCGGTTCGACCGGCTGCCCGTCGGTCGATACGACCGTCAGCTCGACCCCCGGGATCCGCACGTCGAAGAACGTCGCCGTCCCCGCCCCGACGAAGCGCAGGCGCACGCGCTCGCCGGGCGCGGCGATACCGGTCCAGTTGCCGGCGGGCGGCGCGCCGTTCATCAGATAGGTATAGGTCGCGGCAGAGACATCGCTGTAGTCGGTCGGGTTCATCCGCGAGCTGTTCCACATCCGCCGGCGCTCGAGCGCCCTGCCAAGGCCCATGGCGCCGGCATCCTTGAGGAAATCGCCGGCGGTCGGCTGCGCAAAATTATAGTAGCTGCTCTGCTTCTTGAGATTGAGGAAGATCTGCAGCGGCGGCTCGTCCGACCAATCGCTGAGCACGATGCAATAGTCGCGATCGGGCGCCCGCGCCGTCGGCGCCTGTTTCGGCTCCACGATGATCGCTCCATAGAGTCCCGTCTGCTCGGCGAGCGTGTGAGCGTGATACCAGTAGGTTCCGCTCTGGCGGACCTCGAAGCGATAGGTGAAGGTCTCGCCCGGCGCGATGCCGGCAAAGCTGATGCCGGGCACGCCGTCCATCTCCGCCGGCACGATGATGCCGTGCCAATGGATGCTCGACATCTCCTTGAGGCCGTTGCGCACGCGCAGCGTGACCGTGTCGCCTTCGCGCAGACGCAGGACCGGCGCGGGCACGCTGCCGTTCACGGCGGTCGCAATACGGCGCTTGCCGGTGAAGTTGACCGGCAGCTCGGCGATCTCGAGGTCGAACTCGGTCCCGCTCAGCTCAGCGGGCGAGACTGGGGCGGATCGCGCGAGAAGCGCCGGGGCGAAACCGGCGACCGCGCCGCCGATCGCCAGCCCCTGGACGAAACGGCGCCGCGCGATCGGGCGGATATGTAAGGGAGACATGAACTGTACTTTCGCGAAGTCGGGTTCAGGCGAGGTCGAGGACGATCCGGCCCTCGATGTCGCCATGATGCATGCGGGAGAAGACGTCGTTGATGTTCTCGAGCCTGTCCGCATGGACCGTGGCCTTGACCTTGCCCTCGCCGGCAAAAGCGAGTGCCTCGAGCAGATCGAGCCGCGTGCCGACGATCGAGCCGCGCACGGTAATGCCGTTCAGCACGGTGTCGAAGATCGACAACGGGAAGTCGCCCGGCGGCAGGCCATTGAGCGCGACCGTGCCGCCGCGCCGGACCATGCCGAGCGCCTGCTGGAACGCCTTGGGCGAAACAGCGGTCACCAGCGCCCCGTGCGCGCCGCCAATGGCTTTCTTGAGCGCTGCCGAAGGGTCCTCGCTGCGCGCGTTGACCGTCAGTGTGGCGCCAAGGCGTGTAGCGAGGTCGAGCTTGCTATCGTCGATGTCGACCGCGGCCACATTGAGACCCATGGCTCGGGCATATTGCACCGCCATGTGGCCGAGCCCGCCAATCCCGGAGACGACCACCCACTCGCCGGGCCGGGCCTCGGTGGCCTTCAGTCCCTTGTAGACGGTGACGCCCGCGCAGAGGATCGGCGCAATGTCGAGGAAGTCGACATTGTCGGGAAGGTGACCAACATAGTTGGGATCGGCGAGGACATATTCGGCAAAGCTGCCATTGACCGAATAGCCGGTGTTCTGCTGTTCGTGGCAAAGCGTCTCCCAGCCACCCAGGCAATGCACGCAGTGCCCGCAGGCGGTGTAGAGCCAGGGCACACCGACCCGGTCGCCTTCCTTCACATGGGTGACGCCGGCACCAACGGCGGCGACATGCCCGACGCCCTCATGGCCGGGAATGAAGGGCGGGTTGGGCTTGACCGGCCAGTCCCCTTCTGCCGCGTGCAGGTCGGTATGGCACACGCCGGTTGCCGCAATCTTGACCAGGACCTGCCCGGGGCCGACCGTCGGGATCGGCGCGTCCTCGATGACCAGGGGCTTGCCAAATTCGCGGACGACCGCCGCCTTCATGGTTTTCGCCATGTCCGTTTCTCCTTTTAAGCGGGGGGTCAGAATAGGCCGAGCGCGTGCTCGTCATAGGAGACGAGCAGATTCTTGGTCTGCTGATAATGATCGAGCATCATCCGGTGGTTTTCACGCCCGAAGCCCGATGCCTTGTATCCGCCGAAGGCGGCATGGGCGGGGTACTGATGATAGCAGTTGGTCCAGACCCGCCCGGCCTCGATCGCGCGGCCGAGCCGGTAGGCGGTGTTGCCGCTCCGGGTCCAGACGCCCGCGCCAAGACCGTAGGCGGTGTCATTGGCAAGTGCGATCGCCTCCTCGACCGTCTTGAACGTGGTGACCGACAGGACGGGACCGAAGATCTCCTCCTGGAAGATGCGCATGTGGTTCTGACCCACGAACACGGTCGGCTGCACGAAATAGCCCTGGTCGAGCGCACCGCCCGGCAGCGCCCTGGCGCCACCGACCAGACACTGCGCGCCCTCGGCCTTGCCGATATCGATATAGCCCAGGATCTTGTGGAGCTGGTCCTCCGACGCCTGCGCGCCGACCTGGACCGACGGGTCGAGCGGATCGCCCTGGCGGATCGCGGCGACGCGCGCCACGGCGCGCTCGATGAAGCGGTCGAAGATCGACTCATGGATCAGGGCGCGCGACGGGCAGGTACAGACCTCGCCCTTGTTGAAGGCGAACAAAGTAAAGCCTTCGAGCGCCTTGTCGAAGAAGGCATCATCCTCGTCGAGCACGTCCGCCATGAAGATGTTGGGCGACTTGCCGCCAAGCTCCATCGTCTGGGGGATCAGATGGTCCGCCGCGGCGTGCATGATCTGCTTGCCGGTGACGGTCTCGCCGGTGAACGAGACCTTGGCGATGCGCGGATTGGCGGCGATCGCCTGGCCAACGGTCCGTCCCGGGCCGGTAACGACATTGAGCACGCCGGGCGGCAGGATGTCGGCGGTGAGCTCGGCGAACATCAGCAAGGTGAGCGGCGTCTGGGATGCGGGTTTGATGACGGTGCAGTTGCCCGCCGCCAGCGCCGGGGCGATCTTCCACGCCGCCATCAGCAGCGGGAAGTTCCACGGGATGATCTGGCCGACGACGCCGAGCGGCTCGCGGAAATGATAGGCGATGGTGTCCGCATCGATCGTCGAGATGCCGCCTTCCTCCGCCCGGATGCAGCCGGCGAAGTAGCGGAAATGGTCGATCGCGAGCGGCACGTCGGCAGCGCGCGTCTCGCGGATCGGCTTGCCATTGTCGATCGTCTCGGCAAGTGCCAGCAACTCCAGATTGTCTTCGAGCCGGTCGGCGACGCGATTGAGAATCCTGGCGCGTTCGGCGGGCGCGATCCTTGCCCATTGATCCTTGGCGGCGTGCGCCGCATCGAGCGCGCGCTCGACATCTTCCGGCGTCGACAGCGCGAACTCTGCGATCTGGGCGCCATTGATCGGGCTCGTGTCGGCGAAATACTCGCCGCCCGCAGGAGCGCTCCAGCGGCCTCCGATGAAATTATCATAGCGGTGTCGGAAGGAGGCCGCCGCGTTAATGGTCCCGATCGCCTTCTCGAACATAACCTGACTCCATCTCTATCGATGGCCTGACGGAGTAATCTCTTTGCCCGGGTGGCCTATAAGTAAGTTCCGCAGAAGGTAGTCTGGTATCGGGGTCGCGGGCTTGAGGGTCAGACACGCCAACAGAGCCGATGACTATTCATCGACTCCTGAACGTATTCGCGCACGCCTGATCGGAATTATGCCGAGACAGGCGTTACTCGGCCGAGTCTTCTTTTGGCGAGGGCGGCGCTTGGCATTCCAATTCTGGCGTTACGCCCGGACGCGCTTTAGGCTCACCCAATCGCCTTTCTGAAGCGTCCCGTCCCTCACGCGGAAATGAGCATAATGGTCGTCGAAAATCTGGTCGACTTCGACATGACCGACAAGACGGCGGTGGCGCGGCGTTGCGTGATAGACTTCGAGTATCTGCCCGATGTGCGCGCCATCGGCCTTACCCAGGCAGGCCACTGTGCCGCCCGCATCCATACGGACGATCTTGCCGCGCATGAACAAGCTATGGCCGATACCCTGTGCGAGGAGCGGCGTGCTGCCAAAGAGCAGAAAGCCAACAGCAGCACCGACGCCAAGATGTTTTCGCATCGCTGTTTCCTCTGTCAAGTCAGACGCTCGGACCCGGTTTTGAAAGCTGGGAGCACGGGGCGACGCTGGGCATCGTCAAAGAACTGGCCCGCCGCGGGGGAACGGCGGGCCCTCAGCCCCTGGGGTCTGTTCTCGGGGCTGGAAACCTCACATGTCGCTCATCGGCTTGTCGGCCATGGGCTTGGCGGTCTTCTTCTTCGCCGCCGGCTTGGCCTTCTTCATCGGCATCTTGCAGCAGCCACTCTTCGCCTTACCGGCCATGCCCGAGCCGTTCGATGCAGGCGAGCCGCCGGACATGCCGGCCATCCCCGACATGCCCTGTTGATCCTGCTGGGCCGGTTGCCCCTGCTGCTTCTGCGCGCCGGCCTGATGATCCTTCATCATCTGATCGTGCATCTGCTGCCCGCCATGATCCATGCCCTGCTGGTGGGCATGGGCCGGCGCAGCCTGCGCGGGCGCGGGCGTCGACTGGGCGAGAGCGGTGCCGGCGGCGAAGGTTAGCGTCGCGAAGAGGCTGACGGGCGCCGCGAGAAATGTCGTCTGTCGCATTGAGGGTCTCCGAGTGTTCTTCCTGTTGCCCGATCGACGTTCCGATCCCGGCAATTCCGAAGCTTCAATGCTGCTAGCGAGACGC
>JAVBXL010000046.1 GCA_030824575.1 bacterium
GCCCCCGCTGTCGCCCGCATTGTCGAAGCCCTCGCCGACCTCATGGTCGACCGCGACATCGCTCGCTTGCGCGCTGCCATGCCCGCCCAACGTGCTCCCGTCATGGAGTGCCGCTAATATGACCAATCTGTCCGTCGATAATCTCGATCTGCGGCCGGACGAATCGCTGACCATCGCTTTCCATCAAAAGACAGGAAAATGGTGGGGCGTTGTCGGGCGTGATCGCGGCACGCAGCGCGCCGTAGGTGAAGGCGACACGCCGCTCGCCGCCTTGGGCGACGTCCTGATCCAGATGGGCCACCGGCCCATAAACGCGAATTGACGCCGCTATGCCTGCGCTGATCCTGAAAAAGAGCCGTCACCAAGATGGTCGCGCCGAACGTTGCTTCGCCATTCTTGAGCGCGCGGCAAACGCTGGCGCGACGTGCCCGACAAATGTCGAACTGGCCGATTTGCTTGGCTATTCCAGCGGCAACGGCCCGTCCGGTCTTGTAAACCTGTTGGAGGTCTCCGGCCTGATTACGGTCGAGCGCAGCAATATGGGCCGCGTCGTGACGATCGCGAAAACCGGCAAACGGACAGGCGGGATCATCCTCAAGCGACGCGCGACAGATTGGTCGGCTGATCAGGACGCCATCATGATGGGCGCGTTGGCCGCCGAAACTGGCTTCACGGCCATCGGCCGAATGATCGGCAAAAGCAAAAACGCCTGCATCAGCCGCTTTAGAAAAATCACGGCTGCCATGGGGGAGCAGGCAGTCTGATGGGACGGGTGCTTATAGCCTGCGAACGCAGCGGCATCGTTCGGCGCGCATTTGAAACGCTGGGCCACGATGCATGGTTCTGCGACCTTGAGCCTGCTGACGATCGCAGCAACCGTCACATTCGCGGCGACGTTCTTGATCATTTGAACGAAGGCTGGGATTTGCTGGCCGTCATGCACCCCCCTTGCACTGTATTGTGCAACAGCGGAGCAAAGCATCTTTACATTGGTGGGCGAAAAGAAAACGGCCGTTATGAGCCGCGTTGGGCGGAACTTGCACAGGCTGCCGCTTTCTACCGCCACCTTCGCGATGCCACCCAAATTCCCTGCCGCGCCATCGAAAATCCGGTCATGCATGGACATGCGATCAATCTGACGCGGCGCGGCCCGACCCAGTTCGTCCAGCCCTATTTTTTCGGGGATCCCTTTTTTAAGAACACCGGCCTCCAATTGATCGGCCTACCTGAGTTGAAACCGATTAACATGCTGTCGCCGCCTCGCCCGCAGATCGATGAGCATAAGGCATGGAGCCGGGTCCACCGTCAGTCGGGCTGGGGCGCCAGGGCCAAAGATCGAGCGCGTAAGCGTAGCGAAACCTTTCCAGGCCTTGCGATGGCTATGGCCTCGCAGTGGCACAATCGCCTCCCCGATCCTCAGTATCATCTTTTCGAGGACGCAGCATGAAGCGCCCGAAACCTACTCTTTGCGCGTGCCCGACATGCCAACAGCTTGATCGCATTTTCCCCGATGAAGGCCGACAGATTGCAATGTTTGGCGCGCCCAAAAGCCGTAAGATGCGCGCGTCAACCGGTAAGGTCGCACGCTGAACATGCGCACGATCCTCTACGCCCGCTATTCCAGCGATCTTCAAAACGCACAGTCGACAGTCGATCAGATGGCATCGCTTCGTGAGCGCGCCGATCGTGAGGGCTGGACGATCATAGACACCTTTGCGGACGATGAAATCAGCGGACGCGCGGGCATCGGCGAAATGCAACGTCCCGGCCTTAACGCAATGCTCAATCGCGTCGAACGCGGGGACGTTGATCAGATATGGCCGAAGCCACGGATCGCATCGCCATAGTGGCGACGCACACGCGGTTCGCGAACATCTGGAACATTTCGGCGCGCGTCTTTTCACATTGTCAGACGGTCATGTCGATGAAATCACCGGCACAATCAAAGGCTTGATGGATGCCCGCTTTCTCAAGGATTTGGCGGATCGCATCCGGCGCGGCCAGCATGGACGCGGCTTCAATGCCGGAGGCCTCGCCTATGGCTATGATGTCGTCAAAAAAATCGGCGACGATGGCGAAATTGTCCGGGGCATCTTGGCCATCAATGATCAGGAAGCAGCTATCGTCCGCCGGATATTTGACGAAACTATCGCTGGCGTATCCACCCGCGCGATCGTGAAGGCGCTCAATCAGGAAGGCGTCCCGTCACCCAGCGGCAAGCTATGGGCGACCAACGTGGTCCATGGCGATCGCATCCGCGCCAACGGCATCCTGCGCAACAACATATATCGTGGCGTGATGGTCTATGGGCGGACCCGCCGAGTCTACCATCCAAAAACCCGCCGCTACATCGCGCGTGTAAACCCGGTGAGCGAATGGCGCTTCGCAGAGGTGCCGCACTTGCGAATCGTCTCTGACGCACAGTGGAAGACGATAGAGGAGCGATATTCCGCTTTTGACGGCGATATCCGCAAGCTGGAAAAGCGCCCCAAACGCCTTCTGTCGAAGCTCGGCAAATGTGGCGGATGCGGCGGCACGTGGACTGTCATCGGCCCCGAAAAGTGGGGCTGCTCTGCGCGGAAAGCAAAGGGCATCTGCACCAATACTCGCACCATATCCACGCGGCTCTATGAGCAGCGCGTGTTGGGCCAGATCAAGCACATCTTGCTCGATCCCGAAGCCGTCGCACTTTTTGTGGATCGCTACAATATCGGGATCCGCAAACGTCAGGCCGAAGCCGGATCAAATCGCGCGCCCCTGGACCGCAAAGCGGCAGATCTGAAAAGCAGGATTACGCGCCTGATCGACGCAATCGCCGACGGGGCGGGCGAATTTCAAGAAGTGAAAGATCGTCTGCGCATGGCCCGCGCCGATCTCGCGGACGTCCAGCACCGGCTTGCCGCGATGAATGAAGCTGTGCCGCTCGAATTGTCGAGCGATCTTGCCGACCGCTACCGCCGCTACATCGCCGAACTGGACGCTGCCCTTGCAACCGAAGGAACCGCCAGAGAGCGCGCTGCATCCGCTATTCGCGAACTGATCGACACCATCACTCTGACCCCCAATGCCGAAGGTCGCGGCGTTGAAATCCGAGTCACTGGCCGCATGGCCAACATCATCAACCTAGCAAAGAATTCTGGATAGGTATCTTTCCGTTGGGAGCGTTTCTCCGCTACCAAATATCATCCCAACGATAGATAACGCCCTTGCCTCCCGCCGCAAAGCGCGCCAATCAGCGGCGCAAACAGGGCAAAGAGGATAGTGGGCGGATGAGCTATTATGACGTTCTGATCGTGGGCGCGGGTCATGCGGGCGCGCAGGCGGGGATCGCGCTGCGGCAGGCGGGCTTCGATGGATCGATCGCGATGATCGGCGACGAGAAATATCCGCCCTATGAACGTCCGCCGCTGTCCAAGGAATATTTCGCGGGCGACAAGAGCTTCGACCGCATCCTGATCCGTCCGGCGACCTTCTGGGGCGAACGCAATATCGACATGCTGCTGGGCCGGCGGGTGAAGAGCGTCGATCCGGTCGGCAAGTTCGTGACCGCGGGCGACGAGGAAATCGGCTATGGCAAGCTGATCTGGTGCACTGGCGGCAGCCCGCGAATGTTGACCTGCAACGGCGCGGACGCGCACAATGTCCATGCCGTGCGCCGCCGCGACGATGTGGACGCGATGATGGCCAAGATCGACAGCATCAATCATGTCACCATCATCGGCGGCGGCTATATCGGGCTGGAGGCCGCGGCCGTCCTGTCCAAGTTCGGCAAGACCGTCGTGCTACTGGAGGCGCTGGACCGGGTGCTGGCGCGTGTCGCGGGCGAGGACTTGTCGCGCTTTTACGAGGCCGAGCATCGCGCCCATGGCGTAGACCTGCGCACCGGCGCGCGCATGGATTGCATCGAGGTGACCGACGGGAAAGCGACCGCCGTGCTGATGCAGGATGGCGAGCGGATCGAAACCGACATGGTAATCGTGGGCATCGGCATCATCCCCGAAACCGGCCCGCTGATCGCGGCGGGCGCGGCGGGCGGCAATGGCGTGGACGTCGACGAATTTTGCCGCACGTCGCTGGACGACATCTATGCCGTGGGCGATTGCGCGGCCCATGCCAATCGCTTCGCCGGCGGCGCGCAAATGCGGTTGGAATCGGTGCAGAACGCCAACGACCAGGCGAAGGTCGCGGTCGCGCATATCATGGGCAAGGAAGACGCCTATGACGCCGTCCCCTGGTTCTGGTCGAACCAATATGATCTGAAGTTGCAGACGGTGGGGCTGTCCACCGGCTTCGACCAGGCGATCCTGCGCGGCGACACCGCAACACGCAGCTTTTCCGTCGTGTATCTGAAGGGCGGCAAGGTGATTGCGCTCGATTGCGTCAACATGGTCAAGGATTATGTGCAGGGCCGGGCGCATGTGCTGGCCGGCGCGGCGCTGGACGTAGCGCAGCTCGCCGATGCGAGCGTGCCGTTGAAGGAAGTGGGGCTGGCCTGACGGGCGGGTATGCTGTTCGCTTGCTGATTTCGGCGAGCGGCATGCGACTATTGCCCAAAACGGAAAATAAGGGTGGGTAGGAGACAGTCTGGTTTCGGACGGCGAAACTGGATTAGCAGACTGCAGGAATAAAATTTGGCCACATCTCGCGCCAGCGGATTTTGCCCGGTAGGCTGACATCTATGGACCGAACTGAACCTTTCGAGGATGAGCATATTGCTCTGTATGAACGGGGCATCTATCTTCGTGGCCTATTCATACAACGTTATGCGGCGGTGGAGTTTTCAGTCACTCACCTCTTAATGATGTGCCGCCAACATCCCGACTATAATCATTTGGGCGATTTGCCTTTCAAACTCCCT
Organism: bacterium; assembly: GCA_030824575.1. Taxonomy (GTDB): domain Bacteria; phylum Pseudomonadota; class Alphaproteobacteria; order Sphingomonadales; family Sphingomonadaceae; genus Sphingobium. Next base: position 4,859 of record JAVBXL010000046.1, read on the forward strand.
TCCAAGCTAAAGCGGCTAGAGATAATTCTCGACATGGACGGCCCGGTGAAAGCATTCGCAGGCGAACTTCGATCCATGGTGAGTCTGTTTGTCCAGCTTGAGGAAGATCGGCACTTCGTTGCGCACGGTTTGATGGCGACCAAGCTGAACAATCAAGGAAAGCGGATCATCGCGTTCCGGCTCTATGATCACAAGGGCGGTGTGGTCCATGCGGGTGGATTGGATATGCCGATTGAAAAGCTCGACGATCTTGCAGGCTTGCTACATCCTACCGCGTCGGATTTCTCTGCATTAGTTTCAAAAATTGGTCGCCAAGCTCTGTTCCCGCAATGGCAGGCGATGGGCGGCGAAGAAGGAGTACCGGCCATACACGGCTGAGAACTATCCTATTAACGGCAGCTATTTAGGAAGCAATACGTAGGCGTTGAGTGACGCCTTTTGGTCGTTTTCCGACCGTCCACATTTCCTCCCTCGCCCCTATCCCCTGAACATCGCCTTCATCGCCAGATCCCAAGGCCCGCCGCGATAATGCCAGGCGGCCAAGCCCGCGATCGCGAAGGCGCGTGGGCGGAAGTCCGCCGCCAATTGTGTCGCCAATGCTTTCGCCACGTCCGGCTTGACCTTGTTCTGGACCGTGACGTGGAGGCGCGGGCGGGCCTGGTCTTGCGGCGTCAGTAGGCCGGCGAAGGCGTCGGCCAATTCATCGCGCATCATCATCAGGCCGGGACTATCGATCCGATAGGCGACCCCCTGCCCCAGCGACATGACCGCAGCGAGCGTCGCGGCGGGCGCCGGGCCGCGGCACAGCCCTTTCAACCGGTCCGACAGTTCCGGCAGCAAGGAAGGCGGCAGATGGTGGAACAGGGTGATATGTGCGGACAACATATTGCGCTCCGGCGGGAAATGCGCGCGGCGTAGCCCGTCCGCCCAGGCGAAATCGGCAGCGCCCATCAGCGCCGTGACGATGATCGGGGCGCTTTGTTCCGCTGTCGTCATGTGTCTTCCTGTCCGTCGCCATCGGGTGTATGATCTGCCCCTAGCGTCCTGCACGGCGCAGCGGCGCGAGGCAAGGAGTGGGACATCATGGCCACGTCGCGCAGCGTCACGATCATTGGCGTCATCCTGCTGCTTTGGGGGCTGATCGGCATCGCCGCCTTCACCCTGCAATATAGCATGGACATCGACGCACTGGCGCGGACCGATCCCGCCGGGGCGCGCGCCTTTGCGCTGATGCCCGCCTGGGTGTGGATCGTCTATGCCATCGCCGTGGCGACCGGCACGCTGGGCGCGATCGCGCTGCTACTGCGCAAGGCGATCGCAGCTTTCCTGTTCCTGCTCTCGCTGGTCTGCGTGATCGTACAGTTCGGCTTCACCTTCCTGGGCACCGACCTGCTGGCGGACAAGGGCTGGGCGGTCGCCATCCCCTTCCCCGCGTTCGTCATCGCGGTCGCTGTGTTCGAATGGCTCTATGCGCGATCGCTGGTGGCTAAGGGCGTGTTGCGGTAGAGTGGCGTTATCCGTTCGTCCTGAGTAGCCATTGAGCGAAGTCGAAATGGCGTATCGAAGGATCGCGCGCGGGGCGTGATGCTTCGATACTTGAACAGGTGAACCATCCCCCGGATGGTTCAGGATCGTCCGGGGGACGATCCGACCTGTTCAACTTCGGCTTCGCTTAGCCCCTACTCAGCACGAACGGGGTTGGTTAAAGCTGCGGGCTCCCAACGATATCGTCACAATTCCCCGCGCGCCCTGCGGATCTCGAACCATTTGCGCACATTTTCATTATGCTGCTGGTAGGTGTCGGCGAAGATATGGCCGCCCTTGCCGTCGGCGACGAAATAGAGCGCCTTGGTCTGCGCCGGGTGCAGCACCGCCAGGATCGAGAGCCGCCCTGGATTGGCGATCGGCCCCTTGGGCAGGCCGACCATGGCGTAGGTGTTGTAATCGTTGACCGCCGCAATTTCCGACTTACGGATGCGACGGCCGAGCGGCTTCCCGCGCGTGATGGGGTAGATGATCGTCGGGTCGGCCTGGAGCATCATGTTAGTGCGCAGCCGGTTGCTGTAAACGCCCGCGACCATGGGTCGTTCGGACGGAACGCCGGTTTCCTTTTCCACGATGCTGGCGAGGATGATCGCTTCTTTGGGTGATTTGGCGACGGTTTCGGGCGCGCGTTCGGCCCAAAGCTTCGCCAGCGCCTTGTCCATTGCCGCCTGCATCCGCTTGAGCACGGCGGCGCGCGGTTCGCCCTTGTCGAAGGCATAGCTGTCGGGCAGCACGCTACCCTCCTCCGGCACCGGAATGCTGCCGGTCAATTGATCGTTCGCCATTAGCCGTTCGTGCACCAGCAGCGACGGCATGCCTTCAGGAATGGTGACGAGCCGGGTCAGCGTCTTGCCGCCCTGCAGGATCGACAGGATGTCGCTGTTGCTGGCACCGGCGGGGATGATAAATTCGCCCGCCTTGATCGACTTGCCCGCGCCGAATATCTTCGCCCGCGTCAGGAAGGCGTCAGCGGAGCGCACCGCGCCCGCCCGCTTGAGCAGCACCGCGGCGTCGGACAGGGTCGATCCTTCCGGCACGGTGATGCTGACATCCTGCTTGGCCGGCCCCTGCTCGCTCCAGCCATAGACGAAGCGAAAGCCGATGAAGGCCGCGACGGCCAGGCCGATCAGCAGGACGATGCCAGCGAGGCGGCGCGTTGGATTGCCTGATCGTTTCGCCATAGCCTTCAGCCTAAGATCAACGTCAGATCGCCTTCATGATGAGCGATGCGTTGGTGCCGCCGAAGCCGAAGCTGTTGTTCAGCACCGCACGCACCTTGCGCTCCTTGGCGACGTGCGGGACCAGGTCCACGCCCTTGCAGCTTTCGCTCGGTTCGTCGAGGTTCAGCGTCGGCGGCACGATGCCGTCGCGCATCGCGAGGATGCAGAAGATGCTTTCTACCGCGCCCGCGCCGCCCAGCAGATGCCCGATCGCCGACTTGGTGGACGACATCGACATGGTAGACAGATTGTCCCCGAACAACCGCTTGACCGCGCCCAGTTCCAGCTCGTCGCCCAGCGGGGTCGAGGTGCCATGGGCGTTTACATAATCGATGTCTTCGAGGCTGAGGCCCGACTTTTTGAGCGCCATCTGCATGGAGCGGAAGCCGCCGCTGCCCTCTGGATGCGGCGCGGTGACATGATAGGCGTCGCCCGACAGGCCATAGCCGATGACTTCGGCATAGATTTTCGCGCCGCGCTTCTTGGCATGCTCATATTCTTCGAGCACGACCACGCCTGCGCCTTCGCCCATGACAAAGCCGTCGCGGTTGACGTCATAGGGGCGGCTCGCCTGTTCGGGCGCGTCGTTGAAATTGGTGCTGAGCGCGCGCGCCTGGGCGAAGCCGGCGATGCCGATCGGGCAGATCGCGCTTTCCGCGCCGCCCGCCAGCATGACATCGGCATCGTCCATCGCGATCATGCGCGCGGCGTCGCCGATCGAGTGCGCGCCGGTCGAACAGGCGGTGACGACCGCATGGTTCGGACCCATCAGGCCATATTTGATCGACACCTGGCCGGAGATCAGGTTGATCAGGCGACCATGGACGAAGTGCGGAGAAACCCGGCTCGGCCCCTTGTTGGCCAACACCAGCGATTCGCTTTCGATGCCCGGCAGGCCGCCGATGCCCGACCCGATCGAGCAGCCGGCGCGCAGCCGTTCTTCCTCCGACATATTGTCGAGGCCCGCGTCGCGCAGCGCCTGGCTGGCGGCGGAGATGCCGAATACGATGAACAGGTCGACCTGACGCTGAATCTTGTGATCGACGTCGAACGAAGCGTCATAGCCATATTCATGGTCCTTGGGCTTCACTTCGCAGGCGATGCGGCATTTATAATCGGTGGGATCAAAGCGCGTGATCGTCGCCGCGCCGGATTTGGACGCGATGATGTTCTTCCAGCTGGTTTCCACATCCCCGCCGAGCGGGCTGACCATGCCAAGGCCGGTTACGACGACACGACGCATATGCTTGCTCCGAAATATTCCATTTGGCTTCGCGCCGTCCCGTCTAGCCGTTTGCGGCGGACTTGTGAACGGCGCGCCAGATACGAAAAGGCTCCCCACATTCCGGGTTCACCGGACAGGAGGAGCCATTTCCTAACGCGCATGGCGGCCCGGCGCGCGAAGGCGCGGGCCGCAAAACGCCTTACTGCTTGCTGTCGATATAGTCGATCGCGTCCTTGACGGTCGCGATCTTCTCGGCAGCGTCGTCAGGGATTTCGACGCCGAATTCTTCTTCGAACGCCATCACCAGTTCGACGATGTCCAGGCTGTCCGCGCCCAGATCGTCGATGAAGCTGGCGTCCTCGGTCACCTTTTCGGCTTCAACGCCCAGATGCTCGACGACGATTTTCTTTACGCGATCCGCGGTCTCACTCATGAGTGGTCCTTCTTGACTGGTATCGTTGGTGGTCTGAACAACCGTTAAGGCAGCCCTAGTGCCAAGCTCCGATAGAGGCAAGAGGCTAGGTCGCCAAGCCCCCAGATTGCCTGACACGACGATCTGGCCAGAAAAAAAGGCCCATCGCCCCCCGATAACCGTCTGTTTACAAAAATTTCAGCCGCTTATGCCATGGGTGCGGCATGGCCATCGTCCCTTCCCCTGACCCCTTCGTCACGCGCGCGCGTGTCCGGTTGACCGCGATATTGGTGCTGGCGGCGACGGTGATCGGCCTGCTTTATCTCTTTACGACGGCCCATGGGACGGTGGATTCGCTCGGCCGGCCGCTCGGCACCGATTTTTCCAATGTCTGGACCGCAGGACAGATGGCCGATCATGGCCGCGCGGCGCAGGCGTGGGACTGGCCGACCCATTATGAGGTCCAGAAACAGGTTCATCATGATCCCGCCATCCCCTTTTACGGCTGGCATTATCCCCCGCCCTTCCTGATCATCGCCACCCTGCTGGCGCAATTTCCCTATGTCGCGGCGCTGCTGATCTGGCAGGGGCTGACGCTGATGCTGGCTTTGGCGCTGGTGCGGCGCATCCTGCCGAACGATCGCGACGCGATGCTGGCGGCGCTGGGCGCGCCGGTCGTGCTGGTGTGCCTGGGCCATGGCCAGAACGCTTTCCTGACCGCCAGCCTGCTGGGCGCGGGGATGCTGCTGCTCGACCGGCGGCCGTGGATCGCCGGGATGCTGCTGGGCGCACTGGTCTATAAACCGCAATTCGCCGTGCTGATCCCGGTGCTGATCCTGGCGCGGGGCAATATCCGCGCCTTTGCGTCGGCGGGCCTGACCGTCGCGGCGCTCTGTCTGGTGACGCTCGCCATCTGGGGTTGGCCGGTGTGGCAGGCGTTCATCGAGTCCCTGTCGCTGACCCGGCATATCATCATAGAGGCCGGCGCGACCGGATGGGAAAAGATCCAGAGTCCCTTTTCCGCCATCCGCCAATGGGGCGGGTCGATTCCGCTGGCCTATGGCGTGCAGGGCATCGTCACCGCCATCGCCATCGCGGCGGCGGCGCTAGCGGCCCGGCGCGGGTCGATGGAAGTACGTGGCGCAGCGGCCCTGAGCGCGGCGTTGCTCTGCACCCCCTATGTGCTGGATTATGATTTCGTCCTGCTGGGCGTCGCAATCGCCTTCATGGTGGCGGACATGGGCAAGCGCGGCGCACTGACCTGGGAACCGACCTGGCTCGCCTATGCCTGGATCGCCCCGCTGTTCGGCCGGTCGCTATCGGAACTGACGCATGTGCCGGTGAACCTGATCGCCGCCATCGCCGTACTAGCGCTGGCGCTGCGGCGGGCCATCCTGCTGGACGGCGCGCTTCGCCAGGTCAGATCATCGCCATGCCGCCATTCACATGCAGCGTCTGGCCATTGACGTAGCCGGCTTCCTTGCTCGCCAGATAGACGACCGCTGCGCCGATATCATCGCCGCTGCCCAGATCGCCGACCGGGATTTTGGTCAGGATCGCGCTCTTCTGCGCATCGTTCAGCGCATCGGTCATGGCGGAGCGGATGAAGCCTGGCGCGACGCAGTTGACGGTGATGCCGCGGCTGGCGAGTTCCTGGCCAAGGCTCTTGGACATGCCGATGATGCCCGCCTTCGATGCGCAATAGTTGGACTGGCCGGGGTTGCCGGTGACGCCGACGACTGAGGTGATGGAGATGATGCGGCCAAAGCGCGCCTTCATCATCGGCTTGGCGGCGGCGCGGACCAGGCGGAAGGCGGCCTCCAGATTGACCTGGATCACCTGGCTCCATTCCTCATCCTTCATGCGCAGGATCAGGTTGTCGCGGGTGATGCCGGCATTATTGACGAGGATATCGAGCCGGCCGCCCAGCGCCTCAACCGACTGCGGCACCAACGCATCGACCGAGGCGGGGTCGCTGAGGTTGCACACGATCGTCCTGTGGTCGCCACCCAATTCGGCCGCGAAGGCCTTGAGCTTCTCTTCATTGCTGCCCGAAAGCGCGAGCGTCGCGCCCTGCGCAGCCAGCGCCCTGGCGATCGACGAACCGATGCCACCGGAAGCGCCGGTCACCAGCGCGGTCATGCCTGTTAGGTCGAACATGGATAGTCCTTTCATCCATAATGTCCGTCATTCCCGCGAAGGCGGGAATCCATCTCCCCCTATTTCGGCCATCGACAGGCCCGGAGATGGATCCCCGCCTTCGCGGGGATGACGGGAGAGGTTCAGAAAGCCGCCAGCGCCGCCTCGATATCGTCCATCGTCACGATGCTGCGCACCGTCGCGTCGGGGGCGATGCGCTTGACCATGGGGCCAAGCACCTTGCCGCCGACTTCCACGAAATCGGTCACGCCCGCGTCCCACATCGCGGCCACGGATTCGCGCCAGCGGACGCGACCGGTGACCTGTTCGACCAGGCGGGCCTTGATCTCTTCGCCGTCGGCGATGGGCGCAGCAAGGACATTGGCGTAGACCGGCAGCAGCGGCGCGTTGATGGAAGCCTTGGCCAGCGCCTGCGCCATGGCATCGGCGGCGGGCTGCATCAGTGGGCAGTGGAAGGGGGCGGACACGGGCAGCAGCACGCCGCGTTTGATGCCATGTTCCTTCACCATGGCGATGGCGCGCTCGATCGCGGCGCGATGGCCGGAAATCACGACCTGGCTTGGGTCATTGTCGTTGGCGACGGTGCAGACCTCGCCCTGCGCCGCGGCATCGGCCAGCGCCTGCGCCTTGTCGATGTCCGCGCCCAGCAGGGCCGCCATCGCGCCTTCGCCCACCGGCACTGCCGCCTGCATCGCCTGACCGCGCAGCTTGAGCAGGCGCGCGGTGGTGGTGATGTCGAACGCTTCGGCAGCGCACAGCGCGCTATATTCGCCCAGGCTGTGACCCGCGACATAATCGCCCTTGTCGGCCAGGGTGAAGCCGCCTTCCTTCTGCATCACACGCAGTGTGGCGATGGCGTTGGCCATGATCGCGGGCTGGGCGTTTTCGGTCAGGGTCAGGTCGCTGTCCGGCCCCTCCACCATGATGCGGAACAGATTTTGCGACAGGGCGGCGTCGACCTCCTGGAACAGCTCCCGCGCCGCCGGGCTGGCGTCGGCCAGCGCTTTGCCCATGCCGACGGACTGGCTGCCCTGCCCCGGAAAAAGAAATGCCCGCATCGATAATCCCCTGGCCAGAAACGCATAAAAGCGTTCAAATTCAAACACGATACACTTTGAGACATAAATATCATTGAGCCGTACATGCCCCTGCGGCAGTCAGGGGCCGACGTCTCAATCCCCTTTTGCGATCGGGGCAGCGTGGCCGCCCCTTTAACGACGACGGAGTGCAAGGAAAAGGTGCGATATCGCATAAGCTTGATCAGCGGCACGGCGCTCCTCCTGCCTGCGCTTTTGGCCGCCTGCGCCGCAGGGCCGGACTATCGCGCGCCACAGGGCGCTGCGCTGGGCCTGCCGGCATCCTATAGTCAGGGGGACGGCGCGCCCGTCGCCGACTCCGACCTGTCCAACTGGTGGACGCGGCTGAACGACCCGGCGCTCAGCGGGCTGATCGATCGCGCGATCGCGAACAATCTGGATATCGTGCAGGCGCAGGCGCGGCTGCGACAGGCGCGGGAATCGCTGCGCCAGGCTAATGCCAGCTTCGTGCCGCAATTAAGTGGCGCGGCATCGGGTGGCCGCAACTACAGCAACCAGGACGCAGGCGGGCGGCTGGACAGCAGCGGCAATCCGATCGGCGGTGGAACCGGCAATTGGTCGAGCAGCTATTCCGGGCGCATCAACGCCAGCTGGCAGATCGACCTGTTCGGTGAATTGTCCCGCACCGCGGAAGCCGCGCGAGCGGACCTGGCCGCATCTGGCTATGACCTCGCCAATGTCCGCATGACGATCGTCTCCGAACTGGCGACCAATTATATCCAGGCGCGGCTGGCGCAGGAACAGTTGCGGATCGCGCGCGAAAGCCAGGCGGTCCAGCGGGACAATTATAATATCGCCAACTGGCGGTTGCAGGCCGGCCTTGTGTCGTCGCTCGATGCCGAACAGGCGCGGGCGCAGTTGGCCCAGACCAATGCGACCATTCCGCAGATCGAGGCGGGCCTGAGGGGCAGCCTTAACCGCATCGCGGTGCTGACGGGGCAAGCGCCGGGCGAAGCGACCCGCGCGCTGGAAACGCCCGCGCCCATTCCCGTCGCCTCCACCCAGATCGCGATCGGCATCCCGGCCGACACGCTGCGCCAGCGGCCCGATGTTCGCAGCGCCGAACGGGCGCTGGCGGCTGCCACCGCGCGGATCGGCGTGGCGCAGGCGCAGCTTTACCCCTCGCTCGGCATCAGCGGCAATATCGGCACCACGTCCAATGCGTTCAGCGACCTGTTCAGCCTGATCACCGGCGGCGTCTTCGCCAATGTGGCGCAAACGATCTTCGACGGCGGGCGGCTGGCATCGCAGGTCCGATCGCAAAAGGCCGCGACCGACGCCGCCTTCGCCGCATACAAGCAGAGCGTGCTGACCGCGCTGGAGGATGTCGAGAATGCGATGGCGCAACTGGCCAGCGCCCGTGCGCGCAAGGCGGAGTTCGCCGTTGCCTATGATGCGTCGAACAACGCCGCGATCCTGGCGCGCAGCCAGTATCAGGCGGGATTGACCGACTTTCAGACGCTGTTGACCAGCGAATCCACCCTATTGAACGCGCGCAACAGCCTGGCTTCCGCGCAATCCGACGAGGTTCTGGCCATCGCCCAGCTCTATAATGCGCTGGGCGGCGGCTGGCAGAGCATGGATGGTCGCCCCCCAAATGAGCAAAACAATGAGCAATGATGTGACCAAGGATCAGGATCTTGACGACTTTCTGGGCGCGAAGCCCGAAAAGCCGTGGCGCAAATGGGTGATCCGGGGCGGCATTGCCGTCGTGCTGCTGGTCGCGATCCTGCTTCTCGCGCGCTGCTTTTCCAGCGACGACAAGCCCAATTATGCGACGCGCGAGGTGCGCACCGGCGACCTGACCGTCAGCGTATCGGCAACCGGCAACTTGAAGCCGATCAACCAGGTCGATGTCGGGTCCGAACAATCGGGCAAGATCACCGCGGTCTATGTCGACGTCAACGATCGCGTGACCAAGGGGCAGAAGCTGGCCGAACTGGATACCCGCCGTCTGGTCGACACAATCAACCAGAACCGCGCGCAGGTGGTATCCTCGCAGGCCAGCGTCGCGCAGGCGCAAGCGCAGGTCGCCTTGACGAAAGCCACGCTGGACCGGCAGCTCAATGTCTTTACCCTGTCGGGCGGCAAGGTGCCGGCCAAGACGGAAATCGATACGGCGCGCGCCAATTACCAGTCGGCGCTCGCCACGCTGCGCTCGCAACAGGCGCAGGTGGATGTCTCGCGCGCCCAGCTATCTACGGCGCAGACCAACCTGTCGATCGCGCAGATCGTGTCGCCGGTGAACGGCGTGGTCCTGTCGCGTGACATCGAACCGGGCCAGACCGTCGCCGCGTCGCTCAACGCGCCAGTGCTCTTCACCCTGGCCGAAGATTTGACGCAGATGGAGGTCGAAGTATCGGTGGACGAGGCTGACGTCGGCCAGGTGAAGGAAGGCCAGAGCGCCACCTTCGCCGTGGACGCTTTCCCCGGCCGCACCTTCCCGGCGAAGGTCACGCGGGTCAATGTCGGGTCCAACAGCGCCAGCACGTCCTCCTCCTCCAGCACGACGACGACCAGCACGACCGGGACGGTGGTCGCCTATACCGCCGTGCTGACGGTCAACAACAGCGACGAGACGTTGCGCCCCGGCATGACCGCGACCGCCGACATCGTGACGCAGGAATTGCGCAATGTGCTGCTGGTCCCCAACAGCGCACTGCGCTTCAAGCCCGTCAGCGCCGGCCAGGGTGGCGGCATAACCAGCGTCCTGCCGGGTCCGGGCCGGATGCGCCGCGGCGGGGCCAAGCGCCAGGTCAATTTCGGCGCGGGCAGCAGCCAGACCGTCTATATCGTCGGCG
>JAVBXL010000092.1 GCA_030824575.1 bacterium
AAGGCGATCGGAATGCTTATCTTGCGCGGGCAGGGTGTAGATCACAGGTGGGCAGGATAAAAATTTGCGACATTTGGCTCCGCATTTTAACAGCACGTTTTGCCATGGTAGAGAATCGTTTGACCTTCATTTGTTCTTGTTTTAGCATTGCCGCTTATCGCCCAAGGCTAAAGTATAAAGTCTGTCAGGGGCCGGAATTATGCGAGCGCTTAAGAACGGGGTATATTTGTGACCTCTGAGCTAGAGCGACTGGGACGCAGTGTAAGAGGCCTGGCAAACTGGGTCTTGGATTACGCTGATGAATTAGGAGTTGTTCACACTAACATGGGTGTGAATAAACTAGTATTTTTCGCCGTTGAGGCTTTCCTCATCAAAGAAGGAAAGTTGATTACGAACGCTAAGATAGAAGCATGGGAACATGGCCCAGTATTTCGAGAACTTTATCAGAGTTTTAAAGCGTTTGGGAATGGGCCTGTAAAGGGCAGGGCTAAATCGTTTTCGACCCTGACGCATCAGTTTGAAGAAGTAAAAGTCGATTTGAACCAGCATGAGATAGAATTTTTAAGAAGAGAACTAGCTCCCCTTATGTTCAAGAGTGCATTTGATCTTCGGCAAATTTCACACATGCCAGGGAGCGCATGGCACCAAGTTTGGTGGTATGAAGGTCATGCGAATCCGGGCATGGAGATAAGTCCCTCGTTGTTAGTCTTGTCTAATGGAGGAAAGGGTGAAGCGTAAGACTCCGCAACAGCGCGTCGAAGAGATGCGGCGGCCACCTTCTTTGCCCAACTGGGTTCGTTTGAATGATCAGCGAAGAGATGAGACCGCACGTCGGATTACATGGTTCGTTCTTTCCAAGCCCCGCCACGCGCTGGGCCAAGTCTATCGACTAATCGCCGATTACGTTACATTAGGAATATCTGCAGCAACAGCGCGTGCAGGCATCGATTTGATTTTGGACCCTTTGGTAAGAAAGCTTGGGCATGAAATTGCCACGGCTTTAATACCTTGGCTTGATAAGCACGATATCAAAGGAATACAGGCCTTTGATGGGATGATTGAACGGTATCCCATCGGAAGAAAAATTATGATTCCGGTGCGCCCTACTTTCGTTTATATTCGGGAAGGCAAACTTACTCCCGTATTTGTCGTTGGGTGGTCTTCTGATCCTTTCTCCGTCTTTCAAAAAAGACTCCTGGCGACTATGATTCACCGTACAATCTTGACGCAAGAAGGTTTTGAGGGCTCCGATGCCCTAATTCTGTTCGTGCCGCGCCGAAGGTTTTCCAAATCGGCGCGGGACGTGAAGGAGACATGGGTAAGCAAGGCTTGGTTGCTGTCAGATGAAGAATTGCGTAAGCAATTCGATTGCTATGGCAATGCGCTTGACGACGCAGTGCCCGTTATCTTGAAGCACTTAGCTGCGCGCGGTGAAGAATAAACTTCACACCGCCGCCACACTCTCCAACCCCAGCAACGGCGCAAGATAATGCCCGGTGAATGACCGCGGCTCTTTCGCCACCTTTTCCGGCGTGCCTTCGGCGACCACTTCGCCGCCCTTGACGCCGCCTTCCGGTCCCATGTCGATGATCCAGTCGGCGGTCTTGATGACGTCCAGATTATGTTCGATCACGACCACGCTGTTGCCCTGATCGACCAGCGCGTGGAGGACTTCGAGCAGTTTGCGGACATCTTCGAAATGCAGGCCGGTGGTGGGTTCGTCCAATATGTAGAGGGTGTTGCCGGTGGCGCGACGCGAGAGTTCCTTGGCGAGTTTGACGCGCTGGGCTTCGCCGCCGGACAGGGTCGTGGCCTGCTGGCCGACCTTGACATAGCCCAGGCCCACTTCGGCGAGCATCGCCATCTTGTCGCGGATGGGGGGGACGGCCTTGAAAAATTCCACCGCATCCTCGACCGTCATGTCGAGCACGTCGGCGATCGAGTGGCCCTTGAACTTCACCTCCAGCGTTTCGCGATTGTAGCGCGCGCCGTGGCACACGTCGCAAGTGACATAGACGTCGGGGAGGAAGTGCATCTCGATCTTGATGAGGCCATCGCCAGTGCAGGCTTCGCAGCGGCCGCCCTTGACGTTGAAGCTGAAGCGGCCAGGCTTGTAGCCGCGCGCGAGGCTTTCGGGGAGGTTGGCGAACCAGTCGCGGATGTTGGTGAACGATCCGGTATAGGTGGCCGGGTTGGAGCGCGGGGTGCGGCCGATGGGCGACTGGTCGATGTCGATCACCTTGTCGCAATGTTCGAGGCCCGTGATCTTGTCATGCGGGCCGGCGATAATTCTGGCTCCGTTTAGGGCGCGCGCCGATGCCGCATAGAGGGTGTCGATGGTGAAGCTGGACTTGCCCGAGCCGGAGACGCCGGTGATGCAGGTGAAGGTGCCGAGCGGGATCGACGCGGTGACGCCGGTCAGGTTGTTGGCGCGGGCGTTGTGGACGGTGAGTTTCTTGCCTGACCCCTTGCGGCGCTTGGGCGGCACTTCGATGCGGCGGGTGCCGTTGAGATAGTCCGCGGTGAGGCTGTTTTTGGCCTTGAGGATTTGCTTGAGCGTGCCCTGGGTGACGATCTCGCCGCCATGGATGCCCGCGCCTGGTCCCATGTCGACGATATAGTCGGCGTGGCGGATGGCGTCTTCGTCATGCTCCACGACGATGACGCTGTTGCCGAGGTCGCGCAGGCGCTTCAGCGTGACGAGCAGGCGGTCATTGTCGCGCTGATGCAGGCCGATCGAGGGTTCGTCGAGGACGTAGAGGACGCCCGACAGGCCGCTGCCGATTTGCGACGCCAAGCGGATGCGCTGGGATTCGCCGCCCGACAGCGTGCCGCTGGTGCGGTCGAGGTTCAGATAGTCGAGGCCGACATTGTTGAGGAAGCCGAGGCGTTCCACGATTTCCTTGAGGATGGCCTTGGCGATCTGCTGCTGCTGGTCGTTCAGATGATTGGGCATCGCGGTGAAGAAGGCGAGCGCGTCCACCACCGAGCGGCGGGTGGAGATGGAGATATCCTCGCCCGCGATCCTGACCGCGAGCGCTTCGGGTTTCAGGCGCGCGCCATGGCAGGTTTCGCAGGGCATGGCGGTCTGGTATTTGGCCAGTTCCTCGCGCATCCAGGCGCTTTCGGTCTGGAGCAGGCGGCGGTTGAGGTTGCCGATGACGCCTTCGAACGCTTTCTTGACCTCGTAGGACTTCTTGCCGTCGATGAAGCGCAGCGTGACGGGCTTGCCGCCGGTGCCGTGGAGGATGATGAGCTTTATTTCGCCCGGTAGGTCGGCCCAGGGGGTGTCGAGGGAGAAGCCGAATTCCTTGGCGAGGCTGCCCAGCACCTGCATATAATAGGGGCTGGGCGGATTGGATTTGGCCCAGGGGACGACGGCGCCCTTCTTGATCGAGAGCGCTTCGTTGGGGACGACCAGTTCGGGGTCGAATTCCTGCCGTTCGCCCAGGCCATCGCAGGCCGGGCAGGCGCCCATGGGCGCGTTGAAGGAGAAGAGGCGCGGTTCGATTTCTGGGATGGTGAAGCCGCTGACCGGGCAAGCGAATTTTTCGGAGAAGACGATGCGGTTGGCGGGGATGCCCGCGCCCTTCATCTTCTTATCGGTGGATTGCGCTTCGTCTTCGCGGCCGGGCACGACGCCGTCGGCCAGGTCCACGAAGGCGAGGCCGTCGGCGAGTTTGAGGGCTTGCTCAAAACTGTCGGCCAGCCGCGTGCCCATGTCGGGTTCCACGGCCAGGCGGTCGACCACGACTTCGATGTCATGCTTATATTTCTTGTCGAGCGCAGGTGCGTCCTCGATCAGCATCATTTCGCCGTCGATGCGGACGCGGGTGTAGCCCGCCTTCTGCCATTCGGCCAGTTCCTTGCGATACTCCCCCTTGCGCCCGCGCACCACGGGGGCGAGCAGGTAGAAGCGGGTGCCTTCGGGCAGGAGGGCGACGCGGTCCACCATCTGCGACACCGTCTGCGCGCTGATGGGCAGGCCGGTCGCGGGGCTGTAGGGGATGCCGACGCGCGCCCAGAGCAGGCGCATATAGTCGTAGATTTCGGTGACCGTGGCGACCGTGGAGCGCGGGTTGCGGCTGGTCGTCTTCTGCTCGATGGAGATGGCGGGACTGAGGCCCTCGATATGCTCGACATCGGGCTTTTGCATCATCTCCAGAAACTGGCGCGCATAGGCGGAGAGCGATTCCACATAGCGCCGCTGCCCCTCCGCATAGATGGTGTCGAAGGCGAGGCTGGATTTGCCGGAGCCGGACAGGCCGGTGATGACGATAAGGCTGTCGCGGGGCAGATCGACATCGACGCCCTTGAGATTATGCTCGCGCGCGCCGCGGACGGAGATGTGGGTGAGGCTCATAAGGGCAACTTGTTCCAGATTTGTTCTTGATCCGCAAGTCGGGCTGCGGCACGATGGGGAAGATGGCGATGCAGCCGCCGGTCGGCAAGGATGGGTTGCGCTGTATATGGAATGCACGGATAGAGGCGATATGGACGATCGACCGGGCTTTTACGAATTTTTCGCGGGCGGCGGCATGGCGCGCGCTGGACTAGGCGAGCGGTGGCGATGCCTCTTCGCCAATGATTTTGATCCTAGGAAGGCGGAGTCATACGCCCGACATTGGGGGAATGACGCCCTGCATGTCGGTGACGTCGGGCAGATCACGGCTGCGCAACTGCCAGGCGTGGCCGATTTGGTCTGGGCGTCGTTCCCGTGTCAGGATTTGTCGCTCGCGGGCGCAGGCGCGGGATTGAAAGGTGCCCGATCGGGTACATTCTGGCCCTTCTGGCGATTGATCGAGTCTCTCACATCGGAAGGACGCAAGCCCAAAACGATTGTGCTGGAGAATGTTTGTGGGTTGCTCACATCGCATGACGGCGCAGATTTTGAGGCATTGTGCGAGTCGGTCGGCGACGCTGGTTATTGGCTTGGGGCGCTGGTTGTAGATGCGCGCCATTTTGTGCCGCAATCGCGCCCGCGCTTGTTCGTGGTGGCGATCGATGATCGGGTGCAGATTCCAGGGCCAGCGTTAAGTCCTTATGCTGTGGATCGCTGGCATCCTGAACGGTTGAGGATGGCTCAGGCGGCCCTGCCTGAGCGATTGCGTCAACGATGGCTGTGGTTTGCGCCGCCGGTTCCCGCGGCGTCCAACGTGCGGTTGGCGGACTTGATTGAAAGCGGCCCGGACCTGCGTTGGCATGATCGGGACGAGACGGCGAAGCTGTTGGCGATGATGAGCCCGGTCAATCGCGCGAAGATCGACCTTGTGATGACCAATCAGGGGCGTGCGGTCGGGGCGATCTACAAGCGGACGCGCGTGGAGAACGGAAAGAAGGTGCAACGTGCCGAGGTGCGGTTCGACGTTGCAGGATGCCTGCGCACGCCGGGGGGCGGGTCAAGCCGGCAGATCATCATGACCATCGAGGATGGCGAGGTGCGATCACGCCTGATTTCGGCGCGGGAGACGGCGAGGCTCATGGGATTGCCGGAAGAATATGAACTGCCGGCCAGATATAATGACGCTTATCATCTGACGGGCGATGGCGTGGCGGTGCCGGTGGTTCGGCATATTGCGCGTTCAATTCTGGAGCCAATTCTGGGCTTAACGCGCCAACAAAAGGCGGTCGCATAACGTATTTGCGCATGTTAGTGAGATGTGATGGCAAAATCCGTTGCGATTCAAGGCTTCAAGTCGGAGGCGATTACATATCGTGAACGTGCAGTCGCCAATTTGGAGCGACAAATTGGTGTTTACGCACTTTGCGATTTGGACGGAACACCGATTTACGTCGGGCAATCAGTTGATGGTATCCAAAGCCGTGTACGCCGACATCTGACTTCTGCGCGTTCGGATATTATCGCAAATCGACAGGTCGATGTCTGGGAGATTGCATGGGTCATGGCGTGGCCAGCGGAGCGCGATAGCATCACGCGGCTGGAAGCCAGCCTGTTTCATCATTTTGATGCGTCATCTGCCTTAATGAATGGCAGCGTTCCGATCCTGCCTTCAGATCCGATTCCGTTCACAAGGGCCGCCCAGATTTTGCAGGTGATGCCGAGCGCGGAAATCGACCGAAGGCGCGAACCGTCCGCCCGTCTCCCGCGTCAAATCGAGCATTATGGCCGGCTGGTCGATCATTACCTCAATGTAAAGAGTTCGGCAGAGTTGCGTGTTTCTATGGAGGCGCATTTCGCGCGTCTGACGAAATATCATCTTAGGTTTTTGGAGCAGGCGGGGCCTGCTCCTAGCGGGTCAGATGACGCTAAAGAGCAGTGAATGGTTAGTTCTCCGCACCGCAGGTAAGGACGCTCCGGCGATGATCCCTATCCCTCGCCACGCCGATCATCACCACCGGCACTTTCGCGGCCGATGCGCGCAAGGAAGCGGCGCGACGGTGCGCCTGCTCGACTTGATCAATTACGCAGCGCTGTGCCAATTGTTGAAAGAGCGTGGCCTGGGCGTGCGGGTGCGGCAGGTGATCCATGAGGAGGTGGATATCATCAGCGAATTTTTCGCGGAAATCTGAATTGCCCGCGGCGGTCTAACGCGCCTGCAATGTCCCCATCCCGCCGCAAGGCAACTGGCCAATCCGGCCGCGATAGGCAGAGGCTGCGCCCATGACCCTGCCCGATCCGTCCCATTTCATCGCAGCCGGGCAGAGCGCCGAGGTGTTCCGGCTGGAAGGGGGCGGGTGCGCAAGCTGTTTCATGCGGGGATCGACCCCGGCATCGTCGAGCGCGAATATGCGCTGATGCAGGCGATCCAGGACGTCGGCCTGCCGCTGGCGGATGCGCTGGTGCTGGAGGATAGGGGGTGATCGGCGCGGGACGAGGGTTTTGCGCTGTATCTGGACGCAGCGCTGGCCGCCGCCGGATTGCCAGCGATCGATCGGTCAATGTCGTTCGTGGCGCGCTGAGCGCCGTTGGTCCGGCGCGGATGTAGCCGGGCGCTACGCATGGGCGGATCATCGAAGCGGGCGAGGGGATCGGCGTTCCCGCGCTATGGTGCGGGCATCGGTAGAGCGCGCCGCCGGAAGGCCCGTTAAGCGACGGTTCAGCGCTTATGGCGTCGTCTCTGCCTGACAGCTTTACCCCGATCCGGTGCCCGACAGCATCTGGATACGCCCCCGGCCTTCCCTTGCGCCGGGGGCGTTTTCGCGTCTGGCGCTGTCTGTCGGATGATTCGCTTTTCCCTTACGGCAATATGGTGCGCGCATGTCGTTGGCGTGGGCGCGGATGTCGTTCGTCGCGCCGTTCGTCCGCGGTCGTGTGCCTTTGGTCGGTGACCCTGTCGTTGGCCGATGCGGATCGCTTTCCGTCGAAGCGGGCGGGCGCGGCGCACGCGGCAAGCGTAACAAGATGAGGCGAACGGGGCAGGACGCCGACCCCCTGAAAGACCCTCTGGCTCCGCCCGTTCGCACCCGGTGTTCCGTACAGCCCCCCTTTGAGGCGGCGCGCCGGTCAAAACAGATTTTGAGGAGATAAGCCCATGTTCGTAGCACCCAAATTCGCCGCCGCCGTCGCGTCCATCGCCCTGCTGGCCAGCGCCGGCGCCGCATCCGCGCAAGAGTTCGTGTCCAATGGCCGCACCAGCGCCGTCTATCATGGCGACCTGGACCTGCGCCAGGCGGCGGGCCAGCAGCAGTTGCGCAGCCGCATCGCCCGCGCCGCCAGCCGCGTCTGTTCCTCCATGGATCTGGCCACGGCGCAGGCGTGCAAGGCCAGGACGCTGGCCCAGGTCCAGGCGCCGGTCAGCGCCGCCATCGCCCGCGCCGAAACCGGCGAGCGTTATGCGGACGCGGGCAAGGAGATGCGGCCGGTCGTGGGCAACTGATTGCCCCGCCCGTCATGGCAGAAGGCCCGGTTCGCGCCGGGCCTTTTTGCGTTGGGCGACGGTAAAAGCGGTTCAGAAGTCCGGGCGGCGCTTGGCGCGGAAGGCGGCGACGCCTTCGGCGAAGTCGGGCAGGGTGAAGGCGTCGCGGAACAGCGCCAATGTCGTCGCGTCGTCGTCGGCCTGCCCTTCGAGGATGCGGCGGACGATCGCCTTGGAGGACCGGACGCTGTGCTGGGCGTTGGCGGCGATGGTGCGGGCGAGCGTGTAGGCGGCGGCGAGGGGATCGGGTGCGATCTCCTCGATCAGGCCGATGGACAGGGCTTCGTCGGCGCCGTGGAGCGCGCCGGTATAGAGGATGCGCTTCGCGCGGGCGGGGCCGACCAGGTCAACCAGCAATTTGCTGTCGAACAGCGAATAGACGATGCCGAGTTTCGCTGGCGTGATGCCAAGGCGCGCGCCGGGCGCGGCGATGCGCAGGTCGCAGGCGATGGCGAGGCCGCAGCCGCCGCCGACGCAATCGCCGTCGATCGCGGCGATCACGGGCTTTGGCGCATGGGCGAGGGCATATTGGCTGGCGCGGATCGCGGCCTGGTTGGCGACGCGCCAGTCGGCTTGCGCAGAGCAGGCGGCAAATTCGTTGATATCCGCGCCAGCGCAGAAGAGGCCGGGCGTGGCGGACGCGAGGATGAGGACGCGGACGGCGTCATCGGCCATGGCTTGTCCGACGAGGACAGGCAGGGCTTCCCACATCGCCTGGGTCATGGCGTTGCGCCGGTCGGGCCGGTCGATCAGCAGCCGGGCGACCGCGCCGTCCTGTTCCAGCCGCAGGGTCATGACTGGCGTGTCATGCAGGCCAGCGCCGCAGCAGCGGGACGAGTTCGTCGAAATGGTGGATGACCGCGTCCGCCTCCAGATGTTCGACCGGGCCGTCGAGGAAGCCGAAGCCGACCGCGACATTGGCGATGCCCGCATTGCGCGCGCCCGCAATGTCGTTGATCGTGTCGCCGACGAAGATGGTGCGGCCGCCGCCCGCGCGGGCGATCATTTCGCGGATGGGTGCGGGATCGGGCTTGGCGACGCCCACCGTGTCGCCGCCCACGATCGCGGCGAAACGGTCGGACAGGCCGATCTGGTGCATCAGGGGGATGGTGAAGCGTTCCGCCTTGTTGGTGCAGATGGCGAGTTTCACGCCCGCGTCGGTCAGCGCGTCCATCGCGGCGATCAGGCCGGGATAGGGGACGCTGTGGATGGCGAGATTTTGCTGATAATAGTCGAGCAATATGGGCAGGAGCGCGTCCAGCGTGTCGGCGGTGTAACCGCCCGATGCGTCGAGTGCGCGCGCCAGCATCACCTTTGCGCCCTTGCCCACGAAAGGATGGATCGCTGCGGGTGGGAAGGCCGGGCGGCCGATCGTGCCAATGGCGTAATTGACCGCGGCGGCGAGATCGCCGCTGGTGTCGATCAAGGTGCCGTCAAGGTCGAAGCCGACGATATCGAAAGGGATGCTGGTCATGCTGCCGCCATGCCGCGTGCGCGGTGGCAAAGGCAAGGCAAACATGGCAGAGAGCGGGCAAGCCCACCCTATTTGCCGGGAAAATCATCGTGACCGACCCCAAATTGTCTTCGCGTCCGCTGGCCGTCATCATCCTTGCCGCGGGGCAGGGGACGCGGATGAAATCGTCGCTGCATAAGGTGTTGCACCCGATCGCCGGGCGGCCGATGCTGCTGCACCTGCTGGCGAGCGCGGGGGAACTGGCGCCGGAGCGACAGGTCGTGGTGGTGGGCGCGGGGCGCGCGCAGGTGGAGCAGGCAGTGGCCGGCACCGGGGCGATCGTCGCGGTGCAGGAAGCGCAACTGGGCACTGGCCATGCCGTCGCACAGGCGCATGATGCGCTTGCGGGATTCGCGGGCGATGTGCTGATCCTCTATGGCGACGTGCCGCTGGTGAGTGCGGGCACGATGCGGGCGATGCTGGACCGGTTGAGCCGGGGCGACGAGCCGCGCGCCGTGGTGCTGGGCTTCCGCCCCGATGACGCCGCCGCCTATGGGCGGATCATCGCCGATGGGCAGGGCATCATCGCAAAGATGGTGGAATTTAAGGATGCCAGCGACGCCGAGCGGGCGGTGACTTTGTGCAACAGCGGGCTGATGGCGGTGCGATCGACCGACCTGTTCGTGCTGCTGGACCAGATCGGCAACAACAATGCGGCCGGCGAATATTATCTGCCCGATATCGTCATGCTGCCCGGCGGGACGAGCGCGGTGATCGAGACGGACCCATGGGAAGTGGCGGGCGTGAACAGCCGGATCGAACTGGCCGGGGTCGAGGCGATGTGGCAGGCGCGGCGGCGGACGGAGGCGATGCGCGATGGCGTGACGTTGGTCGCGCCGGAAACGGTGTTCTTCGCCCATGATACGGTGCTGGGCCGCGACGTGGTGGTGGAGCCGAATGTCGTTTTCGGGCCGGGCGTGAGAATCGCGGACGATGTGACGATCCACGCTTTTTCGCATCTGGAGGGCGCGACGATCGCAAGCGGGGCGGCGATCGGTCCCTATGCGCGGTTGCGGCCGGGGGCGGATATCGGTCCCAAGGCCAAGGTCGGCAATTTCGTCGAGATCAAGAAAGCGCGGCTGGACGAAGGGGCCAAGGTCAATCACCTGTCCTATATCGGCGATGCCAGCGTGGGCGCGGGGGCCAATATCGGCGCGGGCACGATCACCTGCAATTATGACGGCTTCTTCAAGTATCGGACCGAGATCGGCGCGGGGGCGTTTATCGGGTCGAATAGCGCTTTGGTGGCGCCGGCTACGATCGGCGCGGGGGCGATCGTGGCGGCGGGGAGCGTGGTGACGAAGCCGGTGGAGGCCGATGCGCTGTGCCTGGTGCGGCCGGAGCAGGTCGGGAAGGCGGGATGGGCCAAGCGCTTTCGGGAACGGATGTTGGCGCGGAAAGCGGCTAAGTGAGCGGCTGCGACGGTAGACTATGGGGATAGGGCGCAAGATTCTTTGGACGCTGTTGGCGCTGGTTTTACTGGCGGCCGGCTTCTCCGTCTGGCTGTTCCTCAACGCGAGCGCCATGCCGATCGTGCGGCGGGCGGACGTAGCGTTGCCCTTCCCCGCCGATGCACCGCGCACACCTGTCACCGTCGCGCTGCTGACCGACACGCATTTGTCGGGGCCGGACAACAGCCCGGCGCGAATGGCGCGGATCGTGGCGCAGATCAATGCGCTCAAGCCCGACCTGATCCTGCTGGGCGGCGATTATATCGGCGATGACAAGGGCGGTGCCATCTATGATGCGCGGGCCAGCATCGCGCCGTTCGCGGGATTACGCGCGCCGCTGGGCGTGGTGGCGGTGCTGGGCAATCATGACAGCCGCAGCAAGTTGAACCGACGGGCGCTGAGCACGGCGGACTGGCGCACGGCCTTCGCGCGGATCGGCATCCCCCTGTTGCAGGATGGGGCGATACGGCGCGGGCCGATCGCCATCGCCGGGTTCAGGGACATCTACACCCGCAAGATCGATATGCCCGATACGTTGGCGGCGATGCGACAGGTGGGCGGCGCGCCGCTGATGCTGTCGCATGGGCCGGATATATTCCCGCTGCTGCCCGACGCGCCTTCTCTGACGCTGGTGGGTCACACCCATTGCGGTCAGATCGCCTTGCCCTTTGTCGGGATCACCTATGTCCCGTCCAAATATGGCACCCGCTATGCGTGCGGCCTGTATCGCGAGGGTAAACGGACGATGATCGTGTCCGGCGGAGTGGGGACGAGCAGCGCGCCGGTGCGGATGCTGGCATCGCCGGATATATGGCTGGTGACGATCCGGCCTCTATGAGCGGATTGACTTGATATCATGATATGATATCATGGCATCATGCGTTTCCTGGCCGATATTCCCGACGACGACGTCAAATGGCTCGACCAACTGGCGCGCGAGCAGGGCAAGTCGCGCGCGGCGGTGTTGCGGGAGGCGGTGCGGGACTATCGCGCCGACGCGGAGTCGGTGACCAGCAAAAAATGGCTCGATATCGGCTTTGGCGCATGGAAAGACAGCGTCGATATCGGCGATGCGGTCGCGTGGCAGCGGCGGGAGCGGGCATCGTCGACCCGGCCCTGGGACGATGATTATGAAGAGGTCAAAGCCGAATTCCCCGATCTGTTCGACGCGGACGATGATCGCCAGCGCCAGATTTATCTCGACATGGTCGCGGGCAAATATCCCGACGCCAAGACGCCTGTGTCCCGGTGAGCGGTTTCAGCTTCGATTCCAATATCATCATTGATGCGCTGGCGGGCTTTGCCCCGGCCCGGATGGAGATTGATCGCGCGACCGATTATGGCGCGCGGGCGTGGATCAGCCGGGCGGTGTGGATCGAAGTTATGTCCAAGGGCGCGGGCGATGGGCTGTGGCGGGCGGAAACTCTGCTCTCCGGGTTCGGGGTTGACGAGATCGACGCCGAGGTCGGGCGGCGCGCAGCGGCCTTGCGCCGCGAGCGGGGGCGGCTCAAGGCGATGGACGCCATCATCCTGGCGACGGCGCAATTGCGCGGCCGCGTGCTGGTGACACGAAATACAAAGGATTTCCCGGCAGAGATGCCGGGTATCCGCGTTCCCTATAGTTTCTGAAAGGCTTTCCGGCACATGTGCGGCATCATCGGCATCATCGGCAAGGACGACGTGGCGGAACGGCTGGTCGACGGTTTGAAGCGGCTGGAATATCGCGGCTATGACAGCGCGGGGGTGGCCACCATCCATGACGGCGCGATCGAGCGGCGGCGGGCCGAGGGGAAGCTGGCGAATTTGGTGCGCGAATTGCGCGACGAGCCGCTGCCCGGCACCACCGGCATCGCGCATACCCGCTGGGCGACGCACGGGCCGCCGACGACCAGCAATGCGCACCCCCATGCGACCAGCGAGGTTGCGCTGGTCCACAATGGGATCATCGAGAATTTCAAGTCGCTGCGCGCCGAATTGATGGCGCGGGGCCGCCATTTCGACAGCCAGACCGATACCGAAGTCGTCGCCCATCTGGTGAGCGAGCTGGTGGAGCAGGGCGCGTCGCCGCAAGAGGCGGTGGCGCAGGTTCTGCCGCGGCTGCATGGGGCGTTCGCGCTGGCGATCGCGTTTCGCAGCCATCCCGACATGCTGATCGGCGCGCGGCTGGGGTCGCCGCTGGTGGTGGGCTATGGCGATGGGGAAACCTATTTGGGGTCGGATGCTCTGGCTTTGGCACCGCTGACGCAGCGCATCGCCTATCTCGAAGAGGGCGACTGGGTCGTCGTGACGGCGGATGGAGCGGAGATTTTCGACAAGGATAATGTGCCGGTCGAGCGGCCGGTGACGATATCCGGCGTGTCCGGTGCGATGATCGACAAGGGCAATCATCGCCACTTCATGCAGAAGGAGATTTACGAGCAGCCGGTCGTCGTCGCCCAGACGCTGCGCTCCTACCTGCGCCGGATGGAGAATGAGATCGCCATGCCGGACATGGATTTCGATCTGGGCGCGGTGAAGCGGATCACCATCGTCGCGTGCGGCACGAGCTATTATGCCGGGCTGGTCGCGAAATATTGGTTCGAGAAATTCGCGCGGGTGCCGGTCGACATCGATGTGGCGAGCGAGTTTCGGTATCGCGATCCGGTGCTGGAGGCGGGCGGGTTGGCGCTGTTCATCAGCCAGTCGGGCGAGACGGCGGACACGCTGGCGGCGCTGCGGCATGCGAAGGCGGAGGGGCAGATCATCGCGGTGGTGGTGAATGTGCCGACCAGTTCGATGGCGCGCGAGGCGGACCTGCTGCTGCCGACCCATGCCGGGCCGGAGATCGGCGTGGCGTCGACCAAGGCGTTTACCTGCCAACTGGCGGTGCTGGCGGCGCTGGCGGCCAATCTGGCGCGGGCGAAGGGGAAGCTGACGCCGGAGGAAGAGGCGGAGATCGTCTGGCATTTGTCGGAAGCGCCCGCCGCGCTGAACGAGGCGCTGAGCCGCGACGGGCAGATCGAGGCGATGGCGCACCTGATCGCGCCGGCGCGCGATGTGCTCTATCTGGGGCGCGGGCCGGATTATCCGATGGCGCTGGAAGGGGCGCTGAAACTCAAGGAAATCAGCTATATCCATGCCGAGGGCTATGCGGCGGGCGAGATGAAGCATGGGCCGATCGCGCTGATCGACGAACTGGTGCCGGTGATCGTGATCGCGCCGAGCGGGCCGTTGTTCGAGAAGACCGTGAGCAACATGCAGGAAGTGCAGGCGCGCGGCGGCAAGGTGGTGCTGATTTCCGACGCGGAAGGCATTGCCGCGGCGGGCGAGGGTTGCATGGCGACGATCGAAATGCCCAAGGTCCATCCGCTGATCGCGCCGCTGGTCTATGCGGTGCCGGTGCAGTTGCTGGCCTATCATGTCGCGGTGGCCAAGGGGACGGATGTGGATCAGCCACGGAATTTGGCGAAGAGCGTGACGGTGGAGTGAGCCGACTATTCTTGTAATGTGACACCATATGCGGTATCATATTAAATGACCAAGGCGGATAAGCTGCTGAATCGGATGGCGCGCAACCCCGCCGGGGATTGGACGATGTCGGACATTCAGACGCTGTGCGATCATCTGGGTTGGGCCTGCCTGCCGCCGACGGGTGGCGGATCGCATTGGAAAGTGGCGGTGCCGGGATGCGACACGATCCTTACCATTCCGGCCAAACGCCCGATTAAGCCGGTCTATATTCGTAAGCTGGTGGCATTTGTGAAGGATGGCAAGCATGGCTAAGGCAAAGGCGCGGCAGGCCGATTATGCGATCATGGTCGAGCCATTGTCGGAGGCGGACGGCGGCGGCTGGCTCGCCACCGTTCCGGCGCTGCCCGGTTGCATGGGCGATGGCGATACGGCGGAGGCTGCGCTGGCCGATGCGGCGGCGGCTATTGTCGAATGGCACGCAGCGGCAGAGGCGCTGGGGCGGCAAGTCCCCGGCCCGGCCGCGCTGGGCCAATGGCGCCAACGCGTACCACGATCGCTGCATGAAAAGCTGAAATTCGTGGCTGCGCGCGAGGGTGTTTCGCTGAACGCCTATGTCGCCAATGTGCTGGCGGAGAGTATCGGGCGGGCTGGATAAACCGCCGGGCCGTCAACCCCCCCCCGGCGAATTATGCCCGCCCGCTGGCACCGGCCCACCGCTGGGGGCGTGGGCGTGGTCGGGGTTGCTGTCC
>JAVBXL010000020.1 GCA_030824575.1 bacterium
CCCGCTTCATGCACCGCGTCGAGCGTGCAGTCGATCCAGGCGACGACATCGTCGAGGATCGGGGAGCCGTTGGCCGACACGCGATGGGCGATGCCGGCGAATTTGTCCGGGCCGGGACCGGCGATCTGTCGACAGAGCGGCTTCTGGTCGCTGGCGAGGACATTGACGCAGAATTTGCCGACCGCCTGGATGCGCGGCCAGCTGGTCGAGCTTTTGGCGGGGAAGAAGGCGACCAGTGGTGGATCGAGCGAGACGGAGGTGAAGGAGCCGACCACCATCGCGGCGGGCGTCCCGTCCGCCTCGACCGCGGTGACGACGCACACCCCGGTCGGATAATGGCCCAGCACCCGCCGGAAGGTCGCACTGTCGAAACTGGTTACGCTCATAACTTGCTCCCGATGTGGTTCATGAAAAGCCTGCGCCATCACCGATGGCACGGGTGATCAAAGGGCGACGCCGCCTGCCGCCAGCACCGCCAGGGTCAGCAGTTCGGACGCATTGGACGACATGGTGGCGATCTGCACCGATTTTTCCATGCCGACCAGCACTGGCCCGATCATCGACGTGCCGCCCAGTTCGCGCAGCAGCTTGGCCGAGATATTGGCCGATTGCAGCCCCGGCATGACCAGGACGTTGGCCGGGCCGGACAGGCGGCTGAACGGATAATTTTTCATGACGGCGGGGTTGAGCGCGACGTCGGCGGTCATTTCGCCCTCATATTCGAAATCGACAGCGCGTTCGTCGAGCAGCTTCACCGCGCCGCGCACATTTTCCAGGAAGGCGCCGGGCGGATTGCCGAAATTGGAATAGGAGAGGAAGGCGACGCGCGGATCGACCCCCATGCGGCGGGCGACCGCCACGGTGCCCTCCGCAATGTCGGCCAGTTCGCTGGCGGTGGGGCGTTCGTTGACGGTGGTGTCGGCCAGGAACACGGTCTTGTCCTTGGCCACAATCACATGGATGCCGAAGGGGGTGCGGCCGACCGCCGGGTCCATCACCCGCTTCACTTCGCGCAGGGTCTGCGCATAGGGGCGGGTCATGCCGGTGATCATGGCATCGGCCACGCCCATCTTGACCAGCAACGTGCCGAAGATGTTGCGATCGCGATTGACCATCCGCTCGCAATCGCGGCGCAGATAGCCGCGGCGCTGGAGGCGGTCGTAGAGCATGTCGACCATGTCGGGCACCAGCGGCGAATTGACGCTGTTGTGCAGTTCGAAACTTTCAGGATCGCGGACGCCCAGTGCTTTCAGCTTTTCCACCACGTCGCCGCGGCCCACCAGCACCGGGATGCCATAGCCGAGGTCACGGAACTGGATCGCCGCGCGCAGCACCACTTCCTCCTCCGCTTCGGCGAAGACGACCCGCTTGGGATTGGCCTTGGCCACTTCATAGGCGGTAGTGAGGACGGTGGTGGTCGGGTTGAGCCGGGCCTTCAAGGACTGGCGATAGGCGGCCATGTCCGCAATCGGCTTTTGCGCGACGCCGGTTTCCATCGCCGCTTGCGCGACGGCGGCGGGCACCACTTCCATCAGGCGCGGGTCGAACGGCGCGGGGATGATATAGTCCGGCCCGAAACTGTGCGATCGGCCATAGGCCTTGGCCACTTCCTCCGGCACCTGTTCGCGCGCCAGATTGGCGATGGCGTGGGCGGCGGCCAGCTTCATCGCTTCATTGATGCCGGTCGCCCGCACGTCCAGCGCGCCGCGGAAGATGAAGGGGAAGCCCAGGACATTGTTGACCTGGTTGGGGAAATCCGACCGCCCGGTGGCGACGATCACGTCCGGGCGCACGGCATGGGCGTCGGGCGGCAGGATTTCGGGATCGGGATTGGCCATGGCGAAGATGATCGGCTTTGGCCCCATCGATTTGACCATATCCTGCGTCATCGCGCCCGCGACCGACAGGCCCAGGAACACGTCCGCGCCCTTGACCGCTTCCGCCAGCGTCCGCGCGTCGGTGCGAACGGCATGGGCCGACTTCCACTGGTTCATGCCCTCGGTGCGGCCCTGGTAGATCACGCCCTTGCTGTCGCACATGATGACATTTTCATGGGGGACGCCCAGCGCCTTGATCAGTTCGGTGCAACTGATGGAGGCGGCGCCCGCGCCGTTCACCACCACCTTCATGTCCCTCATCTCGCGCCCGGTCAGCAGCGCGGCGTTGATGACGCCGGCGGCCGCGATGATCGCGGTGCCATGCTGGTCGTCATGGAACACCGGGATGTTCATCCGCTCTTTCAGTGTCTGTTCGATGATGAAGCATTCAGGCGCCTTGATATCCTCAAGGTTGATGCCGCCGAAGGTCGGCTCCATCAGTTCGACCGCGTCGATGAAGCGATCGACATCCTCGGTCTTCAGCTCGATATCGATGCTGTCCACGTCGGCGAAGCGTTTGAAGAGGACCGCCTTGCCCTCCATCACCGGCTTGGACGCCAATGCGCCAAGATTGCCCAGCCCCAGGATCGCCGTGCCATTGGTGATCACCGCGACCAGATTGCCCTTGGCGGTATAATCATAGGCCTTGGCAGGATCTTTCGCGATCGCCAGCACCGGCACCGCGACGCCCGGCGAATAAGCGAGGCTCAGGTCGCGCTGGGTCGCCATCGGTTTCGACGCGATGATCTCGATCTTGCCGGGGCGTCCGGTCGAGTGGAAGAACAGCGCCTCGCGCTCGGAAAATTCCACATTCGATCTGTCGGACATCGTGGCACCCATATATTGGAACAACAGGGCGGCCCTAGCGGTATCGTTATCCTGTGGGCAAGTGCGAGAAGCGCAATTTTACTGCGTTTGGGCGAAGCGCTGGTTTCGATGGGAGGATCACGCTATCGGCTTTGGCCATGGCCCTTTCGACCGATACCGCCGCCCCGACGCCGATGATGGCGCAATATATGGCGCTCAAGCGCCAAGCGCAGGACTGCCTGCTCTTTTACCGCATGGGCGATTTCTTCGAGCTGTTCTTTGATGACGCGAAGATGGCCGCCGCGACGCTGGACATCGCGCTGACAAGCCGGGGCGAACATGGCGGCGCGCCGATCCCGATGTGCGGCGTGCCGGTGCATAGCGCCGAGGGCTATCTGGCGCGCCTCATCAAGGGCGGGCATCGCGTCGCCATCGCCGAACAGACCGAGACGCCGGCGCAGGCCAAGGCGCGCGGGGGCAAGACATTGGTGGCGCGCGCGATCGTGCGCTACGTCACTGCCGGCACGCTGACCGAGGAGACGCTGCTCGACAGTCGACGCGACAATATGCTTGTCGCGCTGGCGCAGGTTGGCGGAGACGGCGCGGGCGAGATCGGCATCGCCGCCGCCGATATTTCCACCGGCCGGTTCGAAACGATGACCTGCCCGATCGGCGACCTGCCCGCTGAACTGGCGCGGCTGCGGCCGAGCGAGGTGGTGGTAGCGGAGGGAACGGCGCTAGAGGTGGCGGATTGCCATCCGTTCGACCGCACGGCTTTTTCCAGTGCGCGGGCGGAGGATGCGTTGAAGCGGCTGTTCGGGGTCGCGACGCTGGACGGGTTCGGCCAGTTCGGTCGCGTGGAACTGGCGGCGATGGGCGGGCTAATCGCCTATCTCGATCATGCGGGCAAGGGCACCCTGCCCTTCCTCGCGCCGCCGCTGCGCAAGACCACCGGCGGCCATGTGGCAATCGACGCAGCGACGCGCGAAAGCTTGGAGATCGTGGCGACCATGGCGGGCGCGCGGGCGGGCAGCCTGTTGGGCGCGATCGACCGGACGGTGACGGGCGCGGGCGCGCGGCTGCTGGGGCAGGATCTGTCCGCGCCGCTGATGGACCTAGCCACGATCGAGGCGCGGTTGGGGCTGGTGCAGCTCTTCCATGACGATGCGACGCTGCGCGACCAGCTGCGCGGCGCGCTGCGGGCGTTGCCGGACATCGGCCGGGCGCTGGGGCGCGTGGCGGTAGGGCGCGGGTCGCCGCGTGATCTGGGGCAATTGCGTGATGGGCTGGGAGAAGCCCGGTTACTGCGCGAGCGGCTGGGGCGGATCGCCGAACCGCCGCTGTTGCTGGCGCGGATATTACCCGCGCTGGACGGGCATGGTGCGCTGGTCGATGCCTTGGCGCGTGCGCTGGTGCCCGCGCCGCCGACCGAGACGGCGAGCGGCGGCTATATCGCCGACGGCTATGATCCGGCGCTGGACGAGCTGCGCCGGATGGCCGGCGACGGCCGCCGCGCGATCGCCGCGCTGGAGGCGAAATATCGCGCGCAGACCGGCATTTCCGCGCTCAAGATCCGGCATAATGGCGTGCTGGGCTATCATGTCGAAGTGCCTGCGCGCGCCGCCGATACGTTGATGGCACCCGACAGCGGCTTTACCCATCGCCAGACGCTGGCCGGGGTGGTGCGCTTCAATTCGATCGACCTGCATGAGGAAGCCGGGCGCGTCGCGCAGGCGGGCGCTCATGCGCTGGTCGCCGAAGCCGCGCATCTGGAGGAGCTGATCGCCGCCGTGCTGGACCGCAAGGCGGACATCGCCCGCGCGGCCGAGGCGCTGGCGCGGTTGGATGTCGCTGCGTCGCTCGCCGAACGGGCGGCCGAGGGCGGGTGGCAGCGGCCGCATTTCGTTGCCGAGGACGGCGCGGGTCCGTGCCTGGATATCGTCGGCGGGCGGCATCCAGTGGTAGAGGATGCGTTGCGGCGTGACGGCCAGCCCTTCGTCGCCAATGACTGCCGCTTGAGCGAGAGCGACCGGCTGTGGCTGGTCACCGGCCCGAATATGGGCGGTAAATCGACCTTCCTGCGGCAAAATGCGCTGATCGTCATATTGGCGCAGGCGGGTGGCTATGTCCCCGCGCAGTCCGCGACGCTGACTTTGGTGGATCGGCTGTTCAGCCGGGTCGGCGCATCGGACAATCTGGCGAAGGGGCGGTCGACCTTCATGGTCGAGATGGTCGAGACGGCCGCGATCCTGGCCCAAGCGACGCCGCGCAGCTTCGTCATCCTGGACGAAGTGGGGCGCGGCACGTCCACCTATGACGGGTTGGCGCTCGCCTGGGCGGTGGTCGAGGCGGTGCATGAGGTCAATCGCTGCCGCTGCCTGTTCGCGACGCACTATCATGAGCTGACGCGGCTGGCCGAGACGCTGCCGTCCTTGTCGTTGCACCATGTCCGGGCGCGCGAGTGGAAGGGCGATCTGGTCCTGCTGCACGAACTGAGCGACGGGCCGGCCGATCGCAGCTATGGCCTGGCGGTCGCGCGGCTGGCGGGGCTGCCGCAACCGGTGTTGAAGCGCGCCAAGGACGTGCTGGCGCGACTGGAGGCAGGCAAGGCGAAGACCGGCGGGATCGCGGCGGGACTGGACGACCTGCCGCTGTTCGCGGCGGTGGCGATGCAGGAAGAGGCCGCGCCCGACCCGCTGCTGGCGGCGATCGACGCGATTGATGCCGACGCCCTGTCCCCGCGTGAGGCGCTCGATCACATATATCGATTGAAACAACTGGCCGCTGAGCGGCGGCCCGACTAGAGACAGCAGATGGTCATGCAGTTCCCCGCGCTGGGATCGCGCCGCGCGATTATCGACCGGCGCGCGATTTCCGACACGATCAACGCCCTGGCGATAGAGCATCGGGGCGATAGCACGCGGCTGCGCGCGGCCATCGTCAAGGAATTGAAGGCGGCGCTGGACGAAGGCCGGGCCGAAGTCGCCCGGCGGCTGGAGGCGAAGCCGACGCGCGGGCGCGAATCCGTGACCGCCTTCGCCTTCCTGATCGACCAGATTTTGCGCCTGCTCTACGATGCGACGACGCATCATCTCTATCCATCGGGCAATCGCAGCACCGGCGAGCGGATCGCCCTGATCGCGGTCGGCGGCTATGGCCGGGGCGAAATGGCGCCGCACAGCGACGTCGATATCGGCTTCATCACCCCCTGGAAGCCGACCGGATGGACCGAGCAGGTGATCGAATCCATGCTCTATTCGCTGTGGGATCTGGGGCTGAAGGTCGGCCATAGCAGCCGGTCGATCGACGAGACGATGCGCATGGCCAAGGCCGACCTGACGGTGCGCACGGCTTTGCTGGAGGCGCGCTATGTCTGGGGCGACAGGGCGCTGTATGAGGAAACGTCGGTCCGTTTCGACGCAGAGGTGATGCAGGGCAACGCCCGCGCCTTCGTGACCGAGAAATTGGTCGAGCGCGACGAGCGGCACAAGCGGATGGGCGACAGCCGCTATGTCGTGGAACCCAATGTGAAGGAAGGCAAAGGGGGTCTGCGCGACCTGCACACGCTCTTCTGGATCGGCAAATATGTGAACCGGGTGCGGTCGGTGGCCGAGCTGGTCGATGTCGGCTTGCTGACGCAACTGGAACTGCGCCAGTTCCAGAAGGCCGAGGATTTCCTGTGGGCGGTGCGATGCCACCTGCACACCATCACCGGGCGCGCCGAGGACCGGCTGACTTTCGACCTGCAACTGGAAACCGCGACGCGGATGCGCTTTACCGGGCGGGCCGGCCAGTCCGGGGTCGAACGGTTCATGCGCTATTATTTCCTCAACGCGAAGATCGTGGGTGACCTGACCGCCGTGTTCCTGGCGCATCTGGACGATCAGATGGCGGAAAAGGGGCGGCGCTATATCCCGGCGATTTTCCGCCGGCCCAAGAAGCTGGACGGCTTCGTGCTGGAGCGCGGGCGGCTGAGCCTGCCGAGCGACGATTTTTTCCAGGCGGACCCGGTGCGGCTGCTGGAGATATTCGCCGTCGCGGACAAGCATGGGTTGCAGATCCACCCCAGCGCCATTCGCGCGGCCAGCCGGGACGCTGGACTGATCAATGCGAAGATCCGCAAGGATCCGCGCGCCAACGCCGCCTTTCTGGAGGTGCTGACGTCCCCGCGCGACCCCGAAACGGTGCTGCGCTGGATGAACGAATCATCGGTGTTCGGGCGTTTCGTTCCCGATTTCCGCCGCGTCGTGGCGCAGATGCAATTCGACATGTATCATCATTATACGGTCGACGAGCATACCATCCGCGCCGTCGGCCTGCTGTCGCGGATAGAGAAGGGCGAGTTGCCTCAGGATCATCCGCTGGCGACCGACCTGATGGGCAAGATCCTGTCCCGGCGCGTCCTCTACGTCTCCGTCCTGCTGCATGACATCGCCAAGGGGCGTGGCGGCGACCATAGCCTGCTGGGCGCGGAAGTGGCGGAGCATCTTTGCCCGCGGCTGGGGCTGACCCCGGCGGAGACGGAGACGGTCGCCTGGCTGGTGCGCTATCATCTGCTGATGTCGGCCACCGCCTTCAAACGCGACCTGTCCGACTATAAGACGATCCTCGATTTCGTCGATGTGGTGCAGAGCCCGGAGCGGCTGCGGCTGCTTCTGTGCCTGACGGTGGTGGACATTCGCGCGGTGGGACCGGGGGTGTGGAACAGCTGGAAACGCCAGTTGCTGGGCGACCTGTATGACAGCGCCGAAGAATTGCTGCGGCTGGGCCACAAGCAGAAGGGGCGGAGCGAGCGGGTCATCGTGAAGCAGGAAACGCTGCAACGGGCGCTGGGCATTGATGACGCGGCCTTCGCTGCGTTCAGCAAGCGGCTACCCGAATCCTACTGGATCGCCGAGCCGGACGACATCCTGTTCCACAATGCGCAGCATATATTGGCGGCGGGCGAATCGCCGCTGTCGATAGCCGCGCAATATTATCCGCAGCGCGGCGCGACGTTGGTGACGGTCTATGCCGCGGACCATCCGGGCCTCTTTTATCGTATCGCGGGCGCCATCCATCTGGCCGGCGGCAACATCATCGACGCGCGCATCCACACGACGCGGGATGGCGTGGCGATCGACAATTTCCTGGTGCAAGACCCGCTGGGCGGCGCGTTCCACAGCCCCGACCAGTTGCAGCGCATCCGCAACGCCATCGAAGATTCGCTGTCCAACCGGCACCGGATGATCACCAAGCTGGCGGCGCGCCCCCTGCCCCGCACCCGCGCCGAAGCGTTCCGCATCGAACCCAATGTGCTGATCGATAACAAGGCGTCGAACCGCTTTACCGTCGTGGAGGTCAATGCGCGCGACCGGCCCGCACTCCTGTTCAGCCTGGCCAATGCGCTGTTCCAGTCGAAGGTCACGGTCCACAGCGCCCATGTCGCCACCTATGGCGAGCGGGCGGTCGATACATTCTATGTCACCGACCTGTTCGGCGGGAAGATCGAGAGCAAGGCGCGGTTGCAGACGCTGGAGCGGCGCTTGCTGGAGGCCGCGGGCGGCGAAGTGGGTGAGGCGCTGGAGCGGGCGTGAGCGGCTCCGGCTGCAAAGGTCAGGCCTATCTCCGTTCGGGCTGAACCTGTCGCAGCCTTTTTCTTCTCTGCAATGCCGAAAGAAAGCCCCCTTCGACTGCCTGCCTGCGGCAGTCGCTCAGGACATGCTTCGACAGGCTCAGGGCGAGCGGCTTTATGTTATGCTGCCGTGCTTTAGCGCACGATCTCCATCGCATCGCCCGGCGCGAGCAGCGGGAGCAGGCGGAGCAT
Organism: bacterium; assembly: GCA_030824575.1. GTDB lineage: Bacteria > Pseudomonadota > Alphaproteobacteria > Sphingomonadales > Sphingomonadaceae > Sphingobium. The sequence continues at coordinate 8,491 of JAVBXL010000020.1, forward strand.
ATCCGCCCGATCCACCGCGACGCAGCCGGCGGTGGGGCGTCCTTCGGACAGATGGAAGAAGATGGCGCTCCCCTGCCCCGATACCGGCGGCGCGTCATTATGGCCCAGGACGATTATGACGTCATAGGCATCGTCGCTGCGAATCATGCTTTCGGCGGAAAAGGCGCGCGGCAGGCGAACCGGGCGGTTATAGGCGGGATCGGCGATATCGTCCGACCAGCCGTCCTGCGCCCGTACCCAGCGCCAGGGGAGTCTTATACCGCTCGCCACGACCTTGCCGGGGCGCAGCAGGATGCCGCGGATCGGCCAGAGGCCGAGCGGGGTGCAGCCGTCGCCTTCCTGCTTGTCGGCGGCCGGGCAGGCACCGCCGCGGCCGATGGTGCAGGGCATTTCAAGATCGCCGAAGATCAGGCGGCCCGCGCCGCAATCAACGCGGAGAATATTCATGCCTCCGGGTTCACAGCTGATGGCCGGTGCGGTCGCGCTTGGTGGCGAGATAGCGTTCATTATGCGGGTTGGTCGGCAGGATGATCGGCAGCCGCTCCATCACCGCGATACCCGCCGCTTCGAGTCCCGCGACCTTGTTCGGATTGTTGGTGAGCAAGCGCACCGCGCTCACGCCAAGCAGGTCGAGCATCCGCGCCGCGACCGAAAAATCGCGCGCGTCGATGGCGAAACCGAGCCGGACATTGGCGTCAACCGTGTCGAACCCCTGATCCTGCATCGCATAGGCGCGCAACTTGTTGACCAGGCCGATGCCGCGCCCTTCCTGACGGAGATAGAGAAGGATGCCCCAGGGCGCATCGGCGATTTGGTGCAACGCTTCATGCAGTTGCGGGCCGCAATCGCATTTCAGGCTGCCCAGCACGTCACCGGTCAGACATTCGCTGTGCAGGCGGACGACCGGCGGCGAGGCATCGCGCTTGCCCACCACCAGCGCGACATGTTCGCGCGGTTCGTCCGGGCTGCGGAAGGCGATGATTTCGCCGCTCTCGCTGGCCGACACCGGCAGGCGCGCGCGGGTGGCGATGGCCAGGCGGGTAGCGTCGTCATAGGCCGCGATAGAGTCAGCACTCACTGTCGCTTCGACCGAAGCATCGCCTTCCGTCAGGAAATAGGCGGGCAGGATGCCGGCGAGGCGGGCGAGGCGCAGCGCCGCCTTGGCGGCTTGCGGCGCGGCCAGTGGCCGCGCGCGAAACGGTCCTTTAAGGGGCGACGCTAGGTCGAGCACCGGGTCGGAAATGGCGGTGGCGACATCGGCATCGATCCAGGGCGCGCGTTCGACCAGCACCGGCAGGTCGGGGTCGGCGGCGGCCAGCTGGTTGGCGAGCTTCAATGTTTCGGCGCGAGCGGCGGAAATGAGGATATCGGCCCGGCCGTGCGGGTCGAAGTCCGCCAGCGTCACCGCGTCGGCGCCCTCGATCGCCATCAATCGGATCGCACCGTCGGGCGCGGTCAGGCGGATCGCCCAGCCGCGGCGCAACGCGTCGATCGCGCGCGCGGCATCGCGTCCGTTGGCGCGTCCATTGCCTGGCCCCGGCATCAGAAGGCGAATTCGGTGATGATCGGAATATGGTCCGACGGCTTGATCCAGCTGCGCGCGGGTTCAACCACGCGATGGCTGGTCGCTTTGTCCGCCACATCCTTCGTCATCCACATATGGTCGAGGCGGCGGCCGCGATCCGATTCCGCCCAGTCCTTCGCGCGATAGCTCCACCAGGTATAGAGGCGGGCAGGCGCAGGATGGAAATGGCGGCCGATATCGATCCAGTCGTTCGACGCCTGCAACCGGGCGAGGATGTCACATTCCCCCGGCGTGTGGCTGACGACGTTGAGCAACTGCTTGTGGCTCCAGACGTCGCATTCCAGCGGCGCGATGTTGAAGTCGCCGGTCAGGATTGCGGGCTGCTTGTCGAGCGCGGACGACCATTGGATCATCCGTTCGAGGAAATCCATCTTCTGACCGAATTTGGGGTTTAGCTCCCGATCGGGGATGTCGCCGCCCGCGGGGACATAGACATTTTCGATCCGCACGCCATTGTCGAGCCGCACGCCGACATGGCGCGCTTCGCCATTGGCCTGCCAGTCGAACCGGTCATCCTCATGCACGGGCACCTTGCTCATGATCGCGACGCCATGATGCATCCGCTGGCCGTTCAGCACCTGATGGACATAGCCCATGCGGCGGAACATTTCCGTCGGGAAAGTCTCGTTCACCACCTTGGTTTCCTGAAGACACAGGATGTCGGGGGATTCGAGCCGCAACAACTGTTCGACGATGTCGATGCGCGCGCGGACAGAGTTGATGTTCCAGGAGCAGATGGAGAGGGTGTCGGCCATGCCATCCACCTAGGAGGCCACAGGCGGACACGCAAGCGGCTGAAAGGGTGCCGCATAAAGTAAGACCCCCGCTCCGGGGGCGTGGAACGGGGGTCTCGATCGCGCCCTTGAAGCGCTTCGCGGCGAGAGAGTGGACCGGATAACAGGGGGGAAATCCCGGTTTGTCTCTCGCCTTGGGTCTTGATTAGCGCCCGCCATATGAGCGGCAGATGAACAAAGCGCCAAGTTTTTCCATCCGTCCCGCGAGGCGCTCAGGCCACCTTGCGGCGCATAGAAGTTAGCCGCCTGCCGACCGTCCCCTGGGTCGCGGATCGGTCCAACGGAAGGCGGAATCGGCCACCGGCGCGCCGTAGACATGGTTGCTCAGTCGCACCGCGGTGCGGTTATTCTGCGAATCGAGCGCCACCCAGCCATAAAGCTGAAGGCCTGCGGGACCGGATGCATTGCGTTTGAAAATCATTGTAAAGGTGCCATATTCAGGCCGCTTGGGGTCGCGCGCCTCAACGCTCAACACCGATGGATCGCCGGTCGGCACCACCTTCCCGAATTTCGACAAATCCTTACTCGGATCGATGAGGACGCCCAACGGCGAATTGCCGATCGGCCAGCGTTGCACCTGCCGCACTTCATAATCGATCATGGTCAGCGCCTTGCCGTCACCCACGATCAGCAGCGGCACCCCCTTTTGATATTGGAAGCGGATCTTGCCCGGCTGCTTGAGGGTCAATTTACCGGTCAGGGTCTGGCCGCTGCGGTCGGTCTGGGTAAAATCGGCGGTCAGGGTGGTGACGCCGCGAATATAGGCATTGACCTGGGTCAGGTCGGACGGGGCCTGCTGCGCGGCGACGGGCGCGGTCGGCACGATGACCGACAGGGCGGCCGGCGCGGCGGCAAGGGCCAGGATCAGGGGCGCAAGGCTGCGCTGCATGGCGTTCAACTCCGGTTGTTCAGGGATATGCGGGGTAGAAGGTCGGGCTTGAACCCGCTGTGAACCCGGCTGTTCCGCAATAGCAAGCTTTGGAAGCGTGATGGGGGAGAGCATGTCGCAGACGGTCGGGACAGCTCCATCCCCCATGCTCCCGCCTCGCCCTGCCGGTCTGACCGGCGGCACCGCTCCAATTATGTTATCGGCGCGGCAGCAGCACGAACGGCCTAGACCGATTCGCGGACAAAAAAAAGGGCCGATCCGAAGATCAGCCCGAAAAGTTTTAGGAGAGGATGCCTGAAAGGCCCGATCTTATTGCCCGCTCCCGCTTCATGCTGCAAATGCGAAGGGCGTAAGAGCAATTGCACGATACGCAATCGGCTTTGACGACGTTGGCATCAAGCAAAAGCAAGACGACAGTTTCCAGTTCGATCCATAGTAAAATCACACTTCTTCAGAATATCCATTCCTATCAGTGCACTAAAGTTTTCAGTCCCAGATAGAGATAGCCCGATGACTTCCTGAAAGATGAAAGGATAGGGCGATTTCCAGCCGTCAGGATACACACCCATTCGGAACAGATAATGTTCGATGTGTGCCAGGCCATGTGCAGTCATGATAGGTCGTTTACCGACCGGCTGGAGGTCCAGCGATCGGGCAATATCTCCGTTGATACCGCTAACTGTTGCCCCAGTGTCTATCAGAGCGACCGCATCGACACTCGTCATGTCGGCAACATTGTCCGCACCAAGGATCTGGACGGGTAAAATTACCCGTCGACCGTTGTGCGTCCAATCAATTTGCCACATGTGAGAAGAAGCCAAGATCGACCGGCTCTTCAATAACTTCTTGAATGGAAAAAATACCATCGGGAAATTCGGTTTTCCCAAATCGGTAGGCAGTACCTGGTGCCTCAAAAAATCGCACCACGTGACGATTTTTCAACAAGGCATATTGCCCTTTATGATGACTTAGAAACTGCGCCAGGTTCCGAGCGAAATAATCGTAATTCGCGTCGATCTCAGCGGCCAATGTCACGCTCATGGCTTTCCCCTAACACCCCACCCAACGTAGCATTTCGGCGGAAGCTAGAAAGCTGTGCCAAAAGCAATTGCGACAAACTGAATCTTTTACGAGTCGAACCGAACTAGAGCGGATTGCCGTTCTCGTCGCGCAGCACTTCGCGGCGGCCGACATGGTTGGGCGGGCCGACCAGCCCTTCCTCCTCCATCTTCTCGATCAGGCGGGCGGCGCTGTTATAGCCGACGCGGAGTTGGCGTTGCAGCCAGCTGGTCGACGCCTTCTGATTTTCGAACACCAGTTGGCACGCTTTGCGGAACAGCTGCGCGTCCGGGCTGTCGTCGCCCAGATCGACGCCGTCGAGGGCGAAGCTGCCCTCCTCCGGTTCTTCGGTCACGGCCTGGATATAGTCGGGCTGGCCCTGCGCGCGCCAATGGTCGGCGACCACGCGCACTTCATCGTCGGACACGAAGGGACCATGAACGCGGGTCAGCCCCTTGCCGCCATGCATGTAGAGCATGTCGCCCTTGCCCAGCAGCTGTTCGGCGCCCTGTTCGCCCAGGATGGTGCGGCTGTCGATCTTGCTGGTGACGAAGAAGCTGATGCGGGTCGGCAGGTTCGCCTTGATGACGCCGGTGATGACGTCGACCGAGGGGCGCTGGGTCGCGAGGATCAGGTGGATGCCGGCCGCGCGCGCTTTCTGCGCGAGCCGCTGGATCAGAAATTCGACTTCCTTGCCCGCGGTCATCATCAGGTCGGCGAGTTCGTCCACCACCACCACGATCTGCGGCAGCGGCTGAAAATCGAGCTGCTCCTCCTCATAGATGGGCTTGCCGTTTTCGGGGTCGTAGCCGGTCTGGACCCGCCTGCCGAGCGGCTTGCCCTTGGCCTTCGCCGCGCGGACCTTCTCGTTATAATTGGCCAGGTTGCGGACCGAGATGGACGCCATCATGCGATAGCGATCCTCCATCTGCTCGACCGCCCATTTGAGCGCCCGGATCGCTTTGGCCGGTTCGGTGACAACGGGCGAGAGCAGATGCGGGATGTCGTCATAGGTCGACAGCTCCAGCATCTTGGGATCGATCATGATGAGTCGCAATTGGTCCGGCGTCATGCGGTAGAGCAAAGACAGGATCATGGCATTGAGGCCCACCGACTTGCCCGACCCGGTGGTGCCCGCGATCAGCAGATGGGGCATGGGGGCGAGGTCGGCGATGATCGGTTCGCCCGAGATATTCTTGCCCAGGATGATCGGCAGGGTCGCTTCCTGCATGAATTGTTCGGATGTGATGAGTTCGCGGAACGACACACCCTCGCGATGAGCATTGGGCAGTTCGATGCCGATCACGGTGCGGCCGGGAATCGTCGCGACGCGAGCTGACAGCGCCGACATATTGCGGGCGATATCGTCGGCCAGCGCAATCACGCGGCTTGCCTTGATGCCGGGCGCGGGTTCCAGTTCATACATGGTGACGACCGGGCCGGGGCGGACTTCGACGATATTGCCCTTCACATGGAAATCATCGAGCACCGATTCGAGCAGGCGGGCGTTCCGCTCCAGCGCGGCCTTGTCGATCTTGCCGCCCTGGTTGGCTGGCACGGGGTTGAGCAGGTCGGGCGAGGGCAGCGAACTGTGCCCGAACAGATCGTCCTGGCTGATGGGTGCCATGGCGCGCTGCACCGGCGCGGGCTTGGGCGACTGGATGGTGATGGGCGGCTTGGGTTCGTGCGACACCTGCTTGCGCGGGGCGATGACGCGCCCGGCCAGTTCGTCCTCCGCATCATCGTCGGCATCGACCGCAGCGACAGGGCCGGCAAAACCGAGCGTCGGACGCGGCAGAGCAAGCTTGGGCAAGGATGGCCGACGCAACGCGATGATCGGCTTTTCCAGCGCCAGGCTGCGATAGCAGGCGAACAGGCCCGCAATCAGCGCGCCAACGATGAGGATGCCCGTGATCCAGGGCGCGGCGGCGGGCGCCTGCGCGGTCAGGCTGGCAATGCCCTTGGCGACGACCAGGCCGATCACCCCGCCCCAGCCTGCGGGCAGGCCGACCAGCGGCGCGCTTTGGAACAAGGCGAGCGCAATGCCGATCAGGGCGATGCCGAACAGGCATTTGCCGAACTGGCCCTTCCATTCGCGCATATCCTGGTCGCCCCACATACGACGGGCGGTGACCGCCATCAGCGGCAGGATGAGGGCCACGGGCACGCCCAGCAGCCAGAGCAGGAAATCGGCGGTCCAGGCACCGGGCGACTGCATGATATTGGCGACATGATCGCCCGCGACGGTGTTCATCGACGGGTCGCTGGGCGTATAGCTGAGCAGCGCCAGCGCCAGGAACAGAGTCGCCAGGACGAGCGTGATCGCGCCGATCAGCGCGCCGCTGCGCATGAGGCTGCGCTTCAACATTTCGCGCCATTCCGGCGTGCGTTTCACGGTGCGGCCGACGGCCATAATCCTGCTTGTCCCCCAAATGTTCCGTTTCGGCACAATGCGCCAAGGGGGGAGTCCCGGTCAAGAGCGCGACCGATCGGCTCGTCCCGCGCGCCCGATCAGAGCGCGGCGAGCGCCGTCAGCGTATCGCCATCGACCCGCTGCACCGTCCATTCGTCCATCGCCGTCGCGCCGAGCGACTGGTAGAAGGCGATGGCCGGGGCGTTCCAGTCGAGCACCGACCATTCGAGCCGGGCGCAATCGCGTTCGATCGCCAGTTGCGCCAGACGGGCGAGCAAGGCCTTGCCCGCGCCCAGTCCGCGCGCATCCGGCAGGACGAACAGATCTTCCAGATAGACGCCCGGCCGCGCTTCGAAGGTGGAGAAATTGTGGAAGAAGAGGGCAAAGCCAACCGCCCTGCCGGCATGCTCCGCGATCAGCACTTCCGCCATCGGCCGCGGGCCGAACAAATAGCGGACGAGCGTGGCGCGGTCCGCCTTCACCGCATGGGCGAGCCGTTCATAGTCGGCCAGCGCCAGAATGAAGTCATGGATGATCCCGATATCGCCGGCCTGCGCGTCGCGAATGATGATGTCCGTCATGCCGTTCCCGCTTCCACATGGGCTACATTGGCCCCTTTACTGCGCGCGGCGATAAGACAGCCGGCGACGATGAGCAATGCGCCCGCCACCGTGGTCAGGGTCAATCGTTCGCCGAACGCCAGCCAGCCCATCAGCGCCGCCCAGAAAAACGCGCTATATTCGACCGGAATCAGCCGCTGCGCCTCCGCCCGTGCATAGGCCCAGGCGAGCGCGGCGAGCGAGGTGAAGGCGAGGCCGGCAGCGAGCAGCACCAGCGGAATCGCAGAACGATCGGGCAGCACAGCCCAGGCCGGCGCGCCCAGCACAAAGACGCCGAGCATGACGATATGCTGGAAGAAGGCGACCTCGATCGGCGAAGCGCGCTGCGCCTGCTGCCGCTGGAGGATGAGGTTCCAGGCGAAGAGAACGGCCGATCCCAGCACCGCGCCCGCGCCCAGCAGCGCGTCGGCGTCATAGCGCCCCTGCAACCGCCCCGACAGGATCACGCCCACACCGACCAGCCCCAGCAGCGAGGCCCCGATCGCCTGCCGCCCGACCGTCTCGCCCAGAAGAAGAGCGGCGAGATAGAGGGCGATCAGCGGGGCGATGAAGGACAGCGCGATCGCTTCGGCAAGCGGCATCCGCATCAGCGCCCAGAAGAAGAGCGACGCCATCAGCGCCACGACCGAGCCGCGCAGCAGGTGCAGGCGCAGCACGGCGCGATCCGGCCAGCGCTGGCGGGTGAGCAGCATCAGCGTCAGGCCAAGCAGGCTACCCGCGACGGCACGCCAGAGAAGGGCGTTATAGAGGCCGATGGCAAGGCTGAGCCCTTTCATCGCGGCGTCCATCACCGAAAACAGCGCGACGCCGACGCAGCAGACGGCAAAGGGAATAGCGAATCCGCCGGGCATGGTGCGCAACGGAATCGCTCCGCCTACGCCGCCGCTTCCGCCTTGCCCGCGTCGGTCATGTCGGCTTCGGCCTTGGCCGCCTCTATCTCCGCCGCCTTGGCTTCGACCAGGCGAACGATATGGTCGACCATGCCTTCGTCCTGAATCACATGGTCGGTGATGCCGGACAGATAGACCATATGCTTGCCAGCCCCACCGCCGGTCAGGCCGATATCGGTTTCGCGTGCTTCGCCGGGGCCATTGACGACGCAGCCCAGTACGGAGAGCGAGAGCGGTGTATGGATATGCTGGAGCCGTTCTTCCAGAGCCTGCACGGTGCGGATGACGTCGAAGCCCTGGCGCGCGCAGGACGGGCAGGAAATGACCTTCACGCCGCGGGTACGGATGCCGAGCGATTTGAGGATTTCATAGCCGACCCGCACTTCCTCTTCGGGTTCGGCGGAGAGAGAGACGCGGATCGTGTCGCCGATTCCGGCCCAGAGCAGGTTGCCGATGCCGATCGCGCTTTTCACCGTGCCGCCGATCAAGCCGCCCGCTTCGGTAATGCCCAGATGCAGCGGGCAATCGACCGCGTCGGCGAGCTGCATATAGGCGGCAACCGCGAGGAAGACGTCGCTAGCCTTCACCGCGACCTTATATTCGTGAAAATCCTGGTCCTGTAGCAGCTTGATATGGTCGAGTGCGGATTCGACCAGCGCTTCGGGGCAAGGCTCGCCATATTTTTCGAGCAGATCCTTCTCAAGCGACCCGGCATTGACGCCGATGCGGATCGAGCAGCCATTGGCCTTGGCCGCATCGACCACTTCCTTGACCCGCTTTTCCGACCCGATATTACCAGGGTTGATGCGCAGGCAGGCGGCACCCGCATCGGCCGCTTCCAGCGCGCGCTTATAATGGAAATGGATGTCGGCGACGATCGGGACGCGGACGGCGCGGACGATCTGTTTCAGGGCCGCGGTCGATTCCTCGTCGGGGCAGGACACGCGGATGATATCGACGCCCGCTTCCTCGCAACGGCGGATCTGGTCGATCGTGCCCTTTATATCGTGAGTCAGCGTGTTGGTCATGGTCTGAACCGTGACCGGCGCGTCGCCACCCACGGGGACATTGCCGACCATGATCTGACGCGACTGCCGCCGCGCTATGTCACGCCAGGGGCGCAGGCCGGGATTATGATCGGACATGTAAAGAGGCTCCGTAAGCTACAGAGCCTCTATAGGGATGTTTGGTGACGGTTAGAAGCGCAGCGTCGCGGATGCCGCAACCTGATCCGCATTGCCGCTGGTTTGCGCCAGCGTCGTCGCTGTGACGGTGGCGGGCGAGGGGAAATAGCTGTCCGGGCGGATGATATTCGCCTTTTCCACGAAGGTATGGGCGTAGCTGAGGTTCAGCGCGAAGGCGTCCGACATGTTCCAGGTCGCGCCGCCGGTCAGCCAGACGCGGTCGCCATCGGGGACACGGGTGGTCAGGTGCTGCGGATTGGTCGGCGAACGGTCGAACATAGTGCCGGCGCGCACGGTGAAGGCCGGGCTGACATCATATTCGCCGCCGACGCTGACCGAATAGCTATCCCGGTAGTCCAGTTCCTTGTTCGTCGTGCCCGCGGCGGAAGTAACGGCAATTCCCTTGAACTTCGACCAATTATACCATTTGCCGGTAACCATCGCGCGCAGTTGCGGCGTCAGCTTGTGCATCATGGAGACGGTGACGATATCGGGCAATTCCAGCGGCGCGGTGGCAGCAAATTCGCCATTGCCCGCGGCGACCGGCCCGACCAGGCCCGACACGATCTGCGTGCCGGCCAGCGTGTGGCTGACGCCGGAGCGATAATGGACGCCCCAATTGGTGTCACCGGTGGTGTAGAACAGGCCCGCATTCCAGCCGATCGACCAGTCGTCGCCCTTCAGGCTGGCGAAGCCATCCGTCGTGACCAAGGGCGAGAGCTGCGGCACGGCGTTGGTCAACGTCGCCTTCACATATTGCACGTCCACACCGCCGCCGATCGACAGGCTGTCAGTCAGCTTATAGGCGGCGGACGGCTGGATATTGTAGGTTTTAAGGTCGGTGTAGAGCGAATCGTAGCGACCGAAGAAGCCGTCATCATATTCCAGCTTCAGGCCGAAGGGCGCGTTGACGCCCAGGCCGACCCAGAGCCGGTCGCTGACCTGCGCGCTGGCGTAGAAGCTGGGAATCGGAATGACGCTTTCGAACGGATTGCCGCCGTCATTGCCGCCGACCGGGACCGACAGGGGCGATCCGGGGATAGTGCGGCGGGTGCCGCGATTGGTCTGGTGCGCCGACGCGAACAGCGCGACGCCACCGACCGAGGTCTGGATGCCCGACAACTGCGTCATCGCGGCTGGATTGAAATAGATAGTGGACGGATCATCCCCGGCTGCCGCGCCGCCGGACAGGGCGCGTCCGGTTTCCTTGGGCGATTGTTCCTGCAGGTAGAAGCCGCCGGCAAAGGCCGGGGTCGCGGACGCCAATATGGCGCCGGTCAGGAAAAGAGCGGAGAAATGGCGACCGCGAAGCAACATGGCAGATCCTCTACTGGACATGATATTGGCCTTGATCGGTGGCGTTCGAACGCCCGACCGGCTGTTTGGACGCAGCCCGATTATCAGGATTGTGGTTAAATTCCAGTGAGCGGATCGCCCGATTCATCGCATTTCCGCGGCTATGGGCGCATGCGGGATGGCAAAACGCTACGGCAACAGGGCAGGACGGGGACCGGATCAAGACGAAAAAAAAGCCGCCCCGAAGGACGGCCTTGAAGTTTTAGGAGAGGATGCCTGAAAGGCGGGTTCCTTTTGCGGTGCAGCGCAGAGTGTCGCAAATGCGAAACATGGAGGGACGATTGCGTTTCCTGCAATCGTTATCTGGAGCTATGCTTTCCGTAAGGGAAAGTAGCGAGAGAAAACGGATTAACGATACCAAAGTATAAGAGGGATACAGGCGTTTTTCAGGCCGACATTGCTCGGCTGACGCCCGAATCGGCCAGTTGCGCATCCATTTGCGCGATTAGGCGCGCCAGTCCCGCCTCGTCGGCCGATTCGGCACGCGCCACCAAAGCCGCTTCGGTATTGGATGCCCGCAGCAACCACCAGCCATCAGCAGTACGGACCCGCGCGCCGTCGATGGCGCAAATATCGGTGCCCGCGGCTTGCAGCCGGGCGAGGATATCGGCGATCACCGCGAACTTCCGCGCTTCGGCCACCGGGAAACGCCATTCGGGGGTGATGCTGCTGGTCGGCATCGCGTCACGCAGCGCGGTCAGGCTTTGTCCCAACGATCCGACGGCGCGAATCAGCCGGACGGCGGCGTAAAGACCGTCGTCATAGCCGGGATAATCGTCGGCGAAAAAGAGATGCCCGGTGGTTTCGCCGCCCAGCGGGCTGCCAATCTGCTTCATTCTGGACTTGATATGGCTGTGGCCAGTCTTCCACATCTCGGGTCGTCCGCCCAGCATCGCAATGCGATCGAAGACGGTCTGGCTGGCCTTCACATCCGCCACGATCGGCGCGCCGGGCCGCTTTTCAAGCACGACCTGCGCGAAGAGTCCGAGCAGCTGATCGCCCGCGATCGTCCGGCCCAGCCCGTCGATTACGCCGATCCGGTCGCCGTCGCCATCGAAAGCCACACCGAAATCGAGTTGCTTGGCAAGGACGAGCGCGCGCAGATCGGCCAGATTCCGTTCCTGGGAAGGATCGGGATGATGGTTGGGAAAATGGCCGTCTATATCGGTGAAGAGCAGATGATGCTCACCGGGGAGCAGTTGCGTCAGGCGCTCCACCACAGGTCCAGCGGCACCATTGCCCGCATCCCAGCCGATGCGACAGGCCGGGCCGTCGAACCCCTGCATCAGGCGCGCGACATAGGCGTCCATGATGGCTATCGTTTCGACCGCGCCTGTGCCCTGCTCCCAGACGCCCGCCGCGGCCATGACGCCCAGGCGCTGGATATCGTCCCCGAAAAAGGGGGCATGACGGTGGACCAGTTTGAAGCCATTCTGGTCGCCGGGATTGTGGCTGCCGGTTATCTGGATGCCGCCATCCACATCGCCGGTCGCTTCGGCATGATATAGCATCGGCGTCGGGCCAAGGCCGATGCGCAGCACATCGATCCCGGTGGCGGTCAATCCATCGACCAGCGCGCTTTCCAGCATCGGCGAACTCAGCCGACCGTCATAGCCGACCGCGATACGTCGGCCCCCGGCGCGGGCGACGATCGTGCCGAAACTGCGCCCCAGCGCCCAGGCGTCAGCCGCGTGTAGCGTATCGCCCACCCTGCCGCGCAGATCATAGTCGCGCAGCAGTGTGGGATCGAACCGGTGGGTCAAAGCTGCGTCTGGTCGTCGAGCAGCAGGTCGCGCGCGGCGTTGATCTGGGCGGCGAGCGCCTCCGTCCCGCCCTTGTCGGGATGGACCGAGGCGATCAGGCGACGATGGGCGGCGCGGATGGTGCCGGCGTCGGCATCGGGCGCTACGCCCAGCAGCGCGCGCGCCTTGGCCACGTCATCGGCAGGCGGCGGCGCAACAGGAGCGGTGGGGCGCTTGCGACCTTTTGCTTTCCTATTGCCCTGTTTGGCGAAGAACAGCGCCGCGCCGATCAACAGCGGCGCGCCGATCACCGGCTTGCCCTTGGCCGCCAGCACCGCGCCCACCAGCGCCACGCCCAATGCCATGCCATCTTTTGCCGTCATGCGTTGCAGCTTTCCCGTCCAGATCAGCCAGATCGCAAGCGCTGCGATGAGGAGTGACAGCACGCCCATCAGGCCGCGCCGAGCATGTCCATCGACGCTACGCCATCGCGCGTCGGCAGGGCCAGGCCCGACACCATCTCCCGCAATTCCTGGCGCGCGGCGATATGGCTTACCCCCAATTCACCCAGATGCCCCTTGTCGAGCAGGGTGAGGCCGGAGGGGAAGAGTTCGCGGAAGATCACGCGCTCCGACAGGCCGGGTATCACGCGGAAGCCGACCCGGCGGGACAGTTCCATCAGCGCGTCGCCGACCCGCTTCTTGTTGCGCGCGTCATGATGCTGGACGCGGTTGCGCAGCACCACCCAATCGATCGCCACGCCATCGACCTTCGCCCGCGTCTTGCGCGCTTCGAAGATGAGTTCGGAATAGAAGGACAGGCGGCGCACCTTGAAGGTTTCCGGATCGACCTGGCCGATCAGGTCGAAATCGACGAAACTGTCGTTCATCGGCGTGACCAGCGTGTTGGCATGGGGCGCCAGATGCCGGGCGAAGACGTCGTCGCGACCGGGCGTATCAACCACCAGGAAATCCTTGTCCGCGGCCAGGGTCACCACCTGGTCGTCCAGCGCGGCGATGCTGTCGCCGGTGAAGACGGCGAAATCGGGCGTGGGCAATTCGATGCTGCGGCGACGCGCGGTATCGAGCCGGTTTTCCATATAGCGCGTCACGGTCCGCTGGCGCGGATCGAGGTCGATCATGCCGACGCGATGCCCCAGCGCGCTAAGCGCAATGGCGGTGTGGACCGCCGTGGTCGACTTGCCGGTGCCGCCCTTTTCATTGGCGAAGACGATGAGATGCGGCTGCGGATTCGCCATTGGCCCCAGATAACCCCGTTGATTGTCGCAATGTTTGTTGACGGTCGCGCCGGCACGAGCCTAGCAGGACAGCTATATTCAAAGCCCTTATCGGAGCCGTTCCTTCCGTGCAAACGCTGCGTGACCTGCCCGCCCTTCGTGCCGCCGTCGATGCGCTGAAAAGCGATGGAAAACCGCTGGTATTGGTGCCCACCATGGGCGCGCTGCATGACGGACATATGGCGTTGGTGGAAGAAGCGCGGCGGCACGGCCGGCATGTCGTCGTGTCGATCTTCGTCAATCCGCGCCAGTTCGGGCCGAACGAGGATCTGGACGCCTATCCCCGGCGCGAGGCGAAGGATGCGCAGATGCTGGCCGCGGCGGGCGTGGACATCCTCTGGATGCCGCCCGTCGACGTCATGTATCCGGCCGGCTATGCCACCAATATCGGCGTGTCGGGCGTGAGCGAAGGGCTGGACGGCGCAGCGCGACCGGGCCATTTCGACGGCGTATCGACCGTCGTCGCCAAGCTGTTCAACCAGGTGCGACCAGACGTCGCGATCTTTGGCGAGAAGGATTATCAGCAGCTGGCGGTGATCCGCCGCATGGTGATCGACCTCAACCAGGGAATCGAGATACTGGGCATGCCGACCCAGCGGGCCGAGGACGGCCTCGCCCTCTCCTCGCGCAACGCATATCTCAGCGAAGAGGAGCGCAAGGCGGCATTAGCCCTGCCCCGCGCCTTGGGTGAAGCGAAGCGGCAGATCGAGAAGGGCGAGCCGGTCGAAGGGGCGCTGGCCAAGGCGATTGCGACGCTGGCAGCGCATGGCTTCGACCCGATCGATTATGTCACGCTGTGCGACGCAGCGACGCTCGCACCGATGACGGTGCTGGATCGGCCGGCGCGGCTGCTGGGCGCGGCAAAACTGGGCAAGACCCGTCTGATCGACAATATTTCGGTCGATCCGGCCTGATCGTCAGGCCATTCGCCGCCAAAGGATGCAGGCGGCGATAAACAGGCCGATCACCGCCCAGCCCTCCCATGTCCGCGGGCCATAGCCCCAGCCGATGCGCTTGGGACCGAACCATATGCGGGGATCGTTCATCGGACCTGCTCCATCGCTAAGTCTTAACTTCGCACTTTTCCCGCCGATTCTGACATTTCGTTGCGTCGGCGTGATCCTATCGGACATGCACGCCCGAAGAATAGCAAGAGCGTCCGGTGTAGGACAGCCTGTTCCCGCGCAGGCGGGAATCCATTCTTACGGTCAGGACCAGGCTTCGGCCTGCGCAGGAGCCCGATGCGCCTAGAAAGGCTTCACGATCACGGCGATGACGATGACCGCGGCGGCGATGCCGGGGATTTCGTTCATCATGCGCAACTGCTTGTCGCCAAGCGGGCGAAGGCCCCGCGCCAGCTTCTTCGTATAGCCCGCGATCCAGCCATGATAGCCCGACAGACCGAGCACGAAGAGCAGTTTCAGGTGAAACCAGCCGAAATGCCATGCGCCGATCTCCACCATCAGCATCAGGCCAAATAGCCAGACAAGGACCAGCGAGGGATTGAGGATGATCTTGAGCAGCCGCCCTTCCCGCTCGATCCATTTCAGATCCTCGGGCGATCCGGGCACGGTTTCCTGATGATAGACGAAGAAGCGCGGCATCATGAACAGCCCCGCCATCAGGAAGATGACGAAGATGACATGGGCGGCCTTCACCCAGAGATAGGCGGCACCGAGATAGGCCATCAGACGGAAACTCCCTTAAGCGGATTCATGCTCCTCGCACATAGCTAATGAGCGCTTCGACATGCGCAATGGGGGTATCGGGCAAAATGCCATGGCCCAGATTCATGATATGCGGCCGGTCGGCGAAGGCGGCACGGATCCTGTCGACCGCCTCCTCCACCGCGCGGCCGCCCGCGATCAGCGCCAGTGGATCGAGATTGCCCTGGACCGGCATACCTTGCGGCAACGCCTGGTTCGCCCAGTGCGGATCGATGGTTTCATCGACGCCGACCGCATCGACGCCGGTCTGCGCGGCATAGTCGGCGAGCTTCGCGCCCGCGCCCTTGGGGAAGCCGATAATGGGAATGGTCGAATGCAGCGCCTTCAAACGCGCGACGATCATCTTGTTGGGTTCGATCACCCAACGCTGGAACTGCGCTGGCGACAGACTGCCGGCCCAGCTGTCGAACAGTTGGACGGCTTCGACGCCCGCGTCGATCTGGCCACACAGATACATGACGGTCGCATCGACGATCGCGTCGATCAACGCGGCGAAGCGATCGGGCTCGTTATAGGCCATGCGGCGGGCAAGGCCATGGTCCTTGCTGCCCTGCCCCGCCACCATATAGGTCGCAACGGTCCAGGGACTGCCCGCAAAGCCCAGGAAGGTGACCGAAGGGTCCAGCGCCGCCTTCACCTGCCGCACCGTCTCGTAGACCGCCTCGAAGCGGCTGAAATCGGGTGTCAACGCCGACAGGTCGGTTTCGGCAAGGATCGGGGCGAGGCGCGGGCCTTCGCCGGTCTCGAACCAGAGATGCTGGCCCATGGCGTAGGGGACGATCAAAATGTCGGAAAACAGGATCGCGCCGTCGAAGCCGAAGCGGCGGAGCGGCTGGAGCGTCACTTCAGCGGCGGCTGGGCTGTCATAGACGAGTTCGAGGAACCCGCCCTTGTCCGCCCGCAGCGCGCGATATTCGGGCAGATAGCGGCCCGCCTGGCGCATCAGCCACAGCGGCGGGACGGCGGGGCGTTCGCCCTTGAGAACGGCCATGAGCGGCTTGAGGAGCGACGGATCGGGACGGTCGCTCGGCGCGTCGGGGCTCATCTATAGTCTCTCTTATATTAAGATTCAAAAGGGATGATGGAGATAGTAGGGCGGTTGGCAGCGGGGTTTATGCGTTGCGCCCGGATTTGCCAACAGCTTGACTCCTTTCCTCCGCGCTTCGCCGTCCGAGTCACCATGTTCATCCACGCTATCCACAGGCTGTGGATGAAATTATGGGTCTGTTGGGGGCCTGTGGATAAGATTCCCGGCTCCGGGAATGGCGGAAAGGCGGGTTTTTATCCCCTATTTCATCCCTTGCTTTATCCACAGCCTGCCCACAGAGATATGCCCATGGCGCGCATCCATCTCCATCTCCTGTCTGACTCCACCGGCGAAACGCTGGAGAATATCGCCAAGGCGGCGATCGGCCTGTTCGAAAATGTCGAGGCGATCCGGCATTTCTGGCCGATGGTGCGGTCCGATGTCCATCTCGACCGGATCATGGAGGAGATCAGCGCCAATCCCGGCCTCGTCCTCTTCACCCTGACCAATCACCCCTTGCGCAAGCGACTGGAGACGCGCTGCCGCGCGCTCGGCCTGCCCCATGTCGCGGCGCTCGACAGCGTGGCGGACGCCCTGTCCAACATATTGGGGCAGGAAACGCGGACCCGGCCGGGGCGCAAACATATATTGGACGAAGCCTATTTCGCCCGGATCGAGGCGATCCAGTTCACGATCGCCCATGACGATGGCGTAGGGCATGAAAATTGGGAGGAGGCCGACATCGTGCTGGCCGGGGTGTCGCGCGCGTCCAAGACGCCGACGTCGATCTATCTCGCCAATCGCGGCTACAAGACCGCCAATATCCCGCTGGTCCCGGAATCGCCGCCACCGCGCAACCTCTATAGCCTAAAGCATCCCATGGTCGTCGGGCTGACCGTCAGCCCCGAACGGCTGATTCAGATCCGGCGTAACCGGCTGCTCTCGCTCAACCAGGCGCCCGAAACCGCCTATGTCGACAATGAGAAGGTGCAGGAGGAACTGGCCTTCGCTCGCCGCATGTTCGCCGACAATGGATGGCCGGTGATCGACATGACAAGGCGGTCGATCGAGGAGGCGGCCGCGGCGATCATCAACCTGTTCAACGACCGCGAACTGGCCGAAGGCGTAGAGGCATGATCGTCCTCGCTTCCCAAAGCGCGAGCCGCAAGGCGATGTTGACCGCGGCGCAGGTGCCGTTTGAAACCCTCTCGCCCGGCGTCGATGAGGAGGCCGCCAAGGAAGCCCTGCGCGCCGACGGACTGGACGCGCGCGCGCTGGCCGATGCGCTGGCGGAGCTGAAGGCGCTCAAAGTGTCGCGCCGGGTGCCGGGCGCGCTGGTGCTGGGCTGCGACCAAACGCTGAGTATCGGCGATGGCGAGGATCGCGGAGAGATGGTCGACAAGGCGGTCGATCGCGCCGATGCGGCACGGATATTGAAGCTGTTGTCCGGCCGGGTGCATCATCTTCATAGCGCGGCGGTGATCGTGCTGAACGGCGAGCCGATCTGGCGCCATGTCGAACGGGTGCGGATGACGGTGCGGCCCTTGTCCGACACCTTCATCGCTTCCTATCTCGATGCGGACTGGGACAACCTTCGCTGGTGCGTGGGCTGCTACCGGATCGAGGGGCCGGGCGCGCAATTGTTCAGCAAGGTCGAGGGCAGTCAATTCGCGATTCAGGGGCTGCCGTTGCTGCCGCTGCTTGACTTTCTGCGCGTGCGCGGCGTTTTGGCGGCATGAGCGACGCCCTCCCCTATGCCGAAGTGATCGGTGATCCGATCGACCACAGCAAATCGCCCCTGATCCACAATTTCTGGCTGAACGCGCTGGATATCGAGGCGGAATATAAGAAAACCCATGTGACCCCGCAGGGGCTGGCCGCCTATTTCCTGATGCGGCGGAGCGATCCCGACTGGCTGGGCTGCAATGTCACCATTCCGCACAAGATCGCGGTGATGGACTATGTTGACGATCCGGGCGGCGTGCGCGAGCGGATTGGTGCGGTCAACACCATCGCCAGCGAAACCGGCGGGCCGCTGATCGGCACCAATACCGATGCGGGCGGCTTCCTTCAGCCGCTGCTGCGCGACAAGTGGAAGGGGCAGAGCGCGGTGATCGTCGGATCGGGCGGCGCGGCGCGCGCCATCCTGTTCGCGCTGTCCAGCCTGGGCGTGCCCGACATCACCATCATGGCGCGCGACGTGGCCAAGGCGCAGGCGCTGCTGAGCCGCAGCGGCACGCCCGGCCGGGCGATCGGGCTGGGTGCCGCGCTGCCGGCCGCCGACCTGCTGGTCAATTCGACATCGCTCGGCATGATCGGCCAGCCGGTGCTGGACCTGGACCTTGCCCCGTTGGCGGAGGGTGCGACCGTCTATGACATCGTCTATGCGCCGCTGGACACCGGACTGCTCAAGGCTGCGAAGGCGCGGGGCCTCAAGACGCTCGATGGCCTGGAAATGCTGATCGGCCAGGCGGCGCTGGCGTTCGACATTTTCTTCGATGCGCAGGCGCCCCGCGACCTGGACGCGGAATTGCGCGCGCTGCTGCTCGCGGGGGACTGATGAAAGTCTATGGCCTGACCGGATCGATCGGGATGGGCAAGTCGGCGGTCGCGGCGATGCTGCGGCGCGAAGGCGTGCCGTTGTTCGATGCCGATGCCCAGGTTCATCTGTTACAGGGACCGGACGGCGCGCTGCTGCCGGCGATCGAGGCGCGCTTTCCCGGCACCACCGGGCCGAAAGGCGTGGACCGGGCCAAGCTCGGCGCAGCGGTGTTCGGCCATCCCCAGGAACGCCGGGCGCTGGAGGCGATCGTCCATCCCGCGGTGCAGGATGCGCGGCGGATGTTCCTGCGCAGGCACCGATCGCGGAAATTCGTCGTCCTCGACATCCCGCTCTTGTTCGAAACCCATGGCCACAGGCGACTGGACGGGGTCATCGTCGTGACCGCGCCAGCATGGCAACAGCGCAAGCGCGTGCTGGCGCGACCCGGCATGACGGCGACGAAATTCCGCCAGATCGTCCATCTGCAAACCCCCGATGCGGAAAAGCGGCGACGGGGCGACTATATCATCCACACCGGCACAACCTTTGCCGATACGCGTGCGCAGGTGCGCCGTCTGGTCGCTTGCCTTGGCGCGCAGACAGGTCGATAAGGGTTGGCCCACAGAGTCGAAACGAAGAGGGCGATGCGCGAGATCATTTTCGATACCGAAACGACAGGATTCGATCCGGCATCCGGCGACAGGATGGTCGAGATCGGCTGCATCGAACTGATCAACCGGGTGCCATCCGGTCGCACCTTCCACGCTTATTATAATCCGCAGCGTGACATGCCCGCCGCCGCTGAAGCGGTGCATGGCCTGTCGACTCATTTCCTGTCGGACAAGCCGTTATTTCATACCGGCGCGGCCGACCTGCTCGCCTTTCTGGAGGACAGCCCGCTGGTCGCGCATAATGCGCGGTTCGACTTCGGATTCCTCAATCATGAATTGCGGCGGTGCGGCCATCCCAACGTGTCGCTGGACCGGATGATCGACACGGTGGCGATCGCCCGCACGCTGCATCCTGGTGCCAAGCACAGCCTGGACGCGCTCTGCACCCGATACGGCATCGATCGCAGCCATCGCGTCAAACATGGCGCGCTGCTCGACGCCGAATTGCTGGCGCAGCTTTATATCGAACTGACCGGCGGCCGTCAGATCGGCCTGGGTCTGGCACAGGAGGAGGATAAAGAGATCGTCGGGGTGGAACTGTCGGCTGGCGCCGTGGTTCGCCCTGTTCGTCCTGCGCGCATCTTCACAGCCAGCGCGCAGGAGTTGGAGCGGCATGGCGCGTTCATCGCGACGCTCACCAAGCCGCTCTGGCTGGAGGAGGCATGAGACAAGCCGGTCGTTGACCGGTCCCCATGGCTCCAGACCAACCGGGCCGTCGTCCTGGCGATCCGGCAAGAACAAGGAGAAGATATATGGACATTCGCATTTCCGGGCATCAGGTCGAGACGGGTGAGGCGCTCAAGAGCCATGTCACCGACCGTTTGGAGGCCATGGCCGAGAAATATTTCTCCCGCACGATTTCCGCTCAGGTGACTTTTCGCAAGGCACCGCATGGCGCGTTCCACTGCGATATCGTGTGCCATGTGATGACCGGCCTGATCCTGAAGGGGGCCGGCGAAGCGCAGGAGGCGCATCCATCCTTCGATCAGGCGTCCGAACGGATCGAAAAGCAGCTGCGCCGCTATATGCGCCGCCTCAAGGACCGCAGCAGCCAGGCGGCCGCCGCAGAAGCGCAGCGGACGAACGGCTATAGCGTCGATGATATCGACGGTGCTGGCTACACCATCTTCGCCAGCAACCAGGAGGATGAGGAAGAGGCCGCTGACGCCCCGCTGATCGTCGCGGAAACCCGTGTTGACATTCCAGAAGCCAGCGTGTCGGACGCGGTGATGATGCTGGACTTGCGCAATACCAATGCGCTGTTGTTTCTCAACGCCGGCACATCGGCCTATAATATGGTCTATCGTCGGCATGACGGCACCATTGGTTGGGTAGAACCCCGTGGCTGATGCCACGGGTGGTGGTTGGGTCGATCCACGCGGTTGATCCTGCGCCCGGCCCCGGCCGCCTGTTGACCTGATGGTGCGGGCGGCTTATGGGGCCGGGCTTTCATTGTCCGAGGAAAGCGCGAAGACTGTGCCGCGCGGCTCGGCCGTTTCGGATTGACCATGGTTCATTTCAACGACATCGTTTCGGCCGAAGCGCTCGCCACGGGCCTTTCGGCCAACGGCAAGAAGCAATTATTCCAGAAGATCGCCGCGCTGGCCGCCTGCGCCTATGATCTGGACGCCGACGAGGTCGGTGACGCCTTGTTCGAACGGGAGCGGCTGGGATCGACCGGCTTTGGCGGCGGCGTCGCCATTCCCCATGCCAAGATTGCGGGCCTGTCGAAAATGTGCGGCGTGGTCGTGCTGCTCGACCCGGCGGTGCCGTTCGACGCGGTGGACGACGCGCCGGTGGACGTCGTCTTCGCCCTGCTGTCGCCGGTGGATAGCGGCGCGGAGCATTTGAAGACGCTGGCGCGGGTATCGCGTTATCTGCGCGATGAGGGCCAGGTCACCCGGCTGCGCGGCGCACAGTCGACCGGGGCGCTCCACGCGCTGCTGGCGGGCGGCGAGGCGCGTGACGCTGCCTGAAACGACGCCCGGTGCCGGCGCGAGCGGCGAAACCGCGCATTTCCGCGCGCTGGAGAATCTCTACCGCTCCGCGCCGATCAATCGGCTGTTCCGGTCCGACCTGACGATCAGTGAACCGGGCCGGTCGGTGATCGACTTCGATGTCGATGAAAGCCAGTTCCACGCCGCGGGCGCGGTGCATGGCACGGTCTATTTCAAGATGCTGGACGATGCGGCCTTCTATGCCGCCAACAGCCTGGTCAGCGATCGCTTCCTGCTGACCACCGCCTTCAACCTGCTCTTCACCCGGCCGATCGCGCCGGGCCGGATTCGCGCCGAGGGCCGCTGGATCAGCGGCAAGCGACGGGTCTATGTCGCCGAAGCGAGCCTGATCGATGCGGACGGCGAAGAGGTTGGGCGTGGCACCGGCACTTTCATGCGATCGCAATTTCCGCTCTCTTCGCTGCCTGGCTATGGCGCCTGAGGCCCGGCTCACCAGCGCGATGCTGGTGGGCGCGTTGCGGCGGCGGGTCGCGGCTGCTGGCGGTTTCGCCACGATCCTGGTCAAGGGCGACGAGATCAGCGGCGTGATTCTGGTCCAGGCGCTTGAAAAAGGACGCGGATCGGGTCTTTTCGAACGGGTGTCGAACTTTGCTGGGGGTCATGCGTTAATGCGCTGTGGTCCTTCGGTCGAAGAGGGGCCGGAGGCGCTTGCTCACTATGTAGCGCGCCGGCGCAAGTCGGACCCCGACCTGTGGATAATCGAACTCGACATCGCGGAAGCGGAA
The DNA here is from genome assembly GCA_030824575.1 of bacterium. Lineage (GTDB taxonomy): Bacteria > Pseudomonadota > Alphaproteobacteria > Sphingomonadales > Sphingomonadaceae > Sphingobium. The sequence continues at coordinate 31,030 of JAVBXL010000020.1, forward strand.
CGGTTTGCCGTGGAAACACTCTGCGATCGTTGACTCATCGCAATGGTTTCGGCACAGGCCCCCCACGCCAACGCGCAGGTTGCCGAATTCGCCCATTGGGGGGCGGGGCCGGTAAACACGCAGACGGGGGGCGGCCGAACGTCATAGAATATGCGTTGAAAACGACGTTTCTGGCCAATAACCGCATGTTTTTGAGTAATAATGAGTTTTCGTCTGAAAGCTGCCATCGCCGCAGCCTTTGCCCTGTCCGCCGCTGCTGCGGTCACGGCGTCCGACATGTCGATCGCGGGCGAATCGATCGCCACGGCCACCTCTCTCCCCCAGACGTTTCCGCAAACGTCGCCGACTGGCGCGCAATCCGCCGTCATTTTCGCCGCGCCGCGTGAAATTACGCAGCCGCTGGCATCGGCTACAAAAGCCGACCCCGATTTTTCTGATGTATCCGACGCGCAGGCAACCAGCCTCGCTGCTCTGGTCGACGCCCAAGGCGCGCCTGAGGAGCTGGACGGCGACATGCATTGCCTCGCCGGTGCGGTCTATTTCGAATCCAAGGGTGAAAGCCTGGAAGGCCAGTTGGCCGTCGCGCGCGTCATCATCAACCGCGCCAGGTCTGGCCGTTTCGCCGACAGCCTGTGCGGCGTCGTCTATCAGCCCAGCCAGTTCAGCTTCGTGCGCGGCCACTCGATCCCGGCCGTGCGCGCCGACAGCCGTAGCTGGCGCGAAGCCGTCGCCATCGCCCAGATCGCGATGAACGACAGCTGGGACAGCCGGGCGGAAGGCGCGCTCTTCTTCCACGCCCGCCGCGTATCGCCGGGCTGGGGCAAGGCCAAGCTGGCGATGATCGACAATCACATCTTCTATCGTTGAGGTCGGGCGCGGGGAACGCGCCGGTTCGCTTTGGCGAGACTTTCAGGCCGATTCGGTTCATCCGAATCGGCCTTTTCATGTGTTCCTGTCTTGTTCTAAGGTGACAGGATGAGTAGCGCCCCTATCGATACCTGTTCGCCGCTGACCGACGGCACCGCTTTGGCGGTGGCGCGGGGCACGCTGCGCCTGTTCTTCCGCCACGACATGAGCGGGATATTGGAAGTGCCGCTGCCCAATGGACGCCGCGCCGACATCATGGCGATCGACGGTGCCGGGCGGCTGACCATCGTGGAGATCAAGTGCAGCCGGGCGGATTTGCTGGGCGACATGAAATGGCCCGACTATTTCGATTATTGCGACCGCTTCTTCTGGGCGGTGCCGGCGGGATTCGACCTTGCCCCGTTCGAGAGCGAAGCGTTGTGGCCGACGCGCACCGGGTTGATCGTCGCGGACCAATATGACGCCGAACTGGTGCGCCCGGCCCCGGTGGAGCCGCTGGCGGCGGCGCGGCGCAAGGCAGAGACGCTCCGCTTCGCCCGGCGCGCCGCCCGGCGGTTGACGGCGCTCAGCGACCCGGACCATGTTACGGAACTGGGCTGGTAAGTCGTCAAGCAGCGTTGATTAAAACACCGGTCCCTGCACCGGCCCCTTGGGCGCGGCGGCGGGTTTGGCGGCGTCGAGCGCTTCGGTGAGGCCCGGCGTGCGGCCGTCGCGCTTGGCATAGTCGCGGGCGGACATACCGGCCATGGTATCGCGCTTTTCCGGGTTCGCGCCCTGCGCCACCAGCAGGCGGACCAGACCGACGTCGCGCAGCTGCACGGCGCGGATTAGCGGAGTTTCACCGCTGTCGTTCACCTTGTCGACCTGCGCCTTGTAAGCGAGCAGCGTGCGCGCGCCTTCCTCGAACCGGCCCTGCACCGCATCCATCAGCGGGGTGTTGCCGTCATTGTCGGTCAGGTTCGGATTGGCGCCCTTGGCCAGCAGGAAGGTCAGCCAGGTCGCATCGCGCCGGGCAACGATGATATGCAGCGCATTTTCGCCGGTGGACACGTCGCGGCTGTTGATGACGGTGGAGCCGGGCTTCTGGATCAGGTCGGTGACCTTCTCCCCATCCTTGTCCTTCACCGCCTTCAGGAAGTTGTAACTGTCGGAAAATTGCGCCTGTGCGGGGCCAGGGACCAGCAGCGCCAGCGCCATCGAACCCAGCAATGTGGAAATCAGCTTCGTCTTCATCTTGGCGCCCCGTTGCATTTGCAAATCGCGTCCTAGCAGGGCATGGCTGGCCATGCCATGAACAAAGACGCCGCGCGCTCCATCCTGCCTTCCATTGCCCTGCCCTTCCTCGCGTTGCTGGCTGCCTGCAATATGGGGGCGGGCGGGAACGCATCAAGCGGCGACAGCGAACAGGGCGAATTGATCGGCGCGCGGATCGGCGCGCCCTTCACCCTGACCAATCAGGACGGCAAGCCGACCCGGTGGGATGATTATAAGGGCCAGTATCGGCTGGTCTATTTCGGCTACACCTATTGCCCGGACGTCTGCCCGGTCGACCTGCAACGGATCATGCAGGGCTTTGCCCAGTTCGAGAAGGCCAAGCCGGCGCTGGCCGCCAAGGTGCAGCCGATGCTGATCAGCGTCGATCCGCAGCGTGATACGCCCGCTGTGCTGAAATCCTATGTCGCCGCCTTCCACCCGCGGCTGATCGGCCTCACTGGCACGAAGGACCAGATCGCCAAGGTCGCCAAGGATTTCGTGGTGATCTACAATCCCGAAAAGTCTGATGGCGCGACCGATTATATGGTCAGCCACAGCCGCACGCCCTATCTGTTCGACGGCGAGGGCAAGCCGGTGGCGCTGGTGCCGGTGGACGATCCCGCCACAGCGGACGTGGACGAAGGCGCGCCGGACAAGGTGCTGGCGTTCCTGGAAAAATGGGTCAAGTGACGAACTTCTGGGAAAAACCCCTCGACAAGCTCGACAAGGTCGAGTGGGAAGCGCTGTGCGACGGCTGCGGCAAATGTTGCCTGCACAAGGCGGAGGATGAGGAGACGGGACGGATCTATCCGACCAACGTCGCCTGCCGCCTGCTCGACCGGCAGAGCGGACAGTGCAGCAATTACAAGGATCGGCGCAAATTCGTCCCAGATTGCGTGCGGCTGACCCCGGCGAAGGTCAGGCAGATCGGCTGGCTGCCCAGGACATGCGCCTACCGGCTGCGCGAAGAGGGATTGCCGCTGCCCGATTGGCATTATCTGATCTGCGGCGACCGGGAAGCGGTGCATCGCGCGCAGGAATCGGTGCGTGGCTGGACCATCGCGGAGGCCGATGCGGGCGATTGGGAAAATCATCTTGTCGACCGCGAAATCTGATCCTGACGTAGCGATCCTGATCGACGGCGTGGCGATGCCGGTGCTGGTGCGCCGGTCGGCGAGGGCGCGGGCCTATCGGCTGACGATCGACAGCACGCGCGGCGCGCTGCGTCTGTCGCTACCGACGCGCGCGAACCTGAAGAAGGCGCTCGGCTGGGCGCAGGATCATGAAGGCTGGGTGCGCGCGCAGATGGCCAAGCAGCCCGCCATCACCCGACTGGACCATGGCGCGGTCTTCCCGCTGGAGGGGCGCGAGGTGACGATCCATTGGGTCGAGGGCACGACCCGCACGATCAAACTGGAGGGCGACCGGCTGTTGCTGGGCGGCGCAGCGGAATCGGTGGGCGCGCGCGTGCAGCGCTGGCTCGTCAACCGCGCCAAAGCGGTGCTGGAGACGGAAAGTCATGCCATGGCGCATGACCATGGCCTGATCGTCGCATCGGTCGGCGTCGGCGACACGCGCAGCCGCTGGGGCAGTTGCGCCTCGTCCGGGGCGATCCGCTATAGCTGGCGGCTGATCCTGGCCCCGCCGGAGGTGCGCCGGGCGACCGTCGCGCATGAACTGGCGCATCTGCTGCACATGGATCACAGCCCCGCCTTTCACGCGGCCCATGCGCGCATCTATGGCGCCGATCCGCGCCCCGCGCGGGCATGGCTGCGGGCGCATGGCGCGGGCCTGCACCGCTATCGGGGCTGAGGCATGGCGCGGCGGAAACGCATTCTGACCGCCACGATGGCGGACGGCTATGTCAAGACGATCGGGCCGACGGCTGATCCCTTCACCCATTATTGGCGGATCGTCGCGGTGCTGGACAATGGCAAGACCGAAGTCTTCTGGGGCCATGTACGCTCGCTGGCGGAGGCGAAGAAGAAGCGCGCGGCCGCAGCGGACGGGGCGAAGATGCGCGGGTGGAAGCGGTACGACTTCGAGATTGCGGAACTGGTGGAGACGCAGGCTTGACCTGAAACACAACAACCGTTCGGGCTGAGCCTGTCGAAGGGCTGTCCTTCTTAACCAACGTCTCGGCAGAAAAGTGCGGGGCTTCGACAGGCTCAGCCCGAACGGCATTTATTATGTGCTCTTAGCGTCGGTGCGGCCAAACACCGGACTCGTCACCGGCGCAATTATGCGCGCCATCGCGCAGATGCGGCAGGCCGCATGTCCGGCAGGTGACATAGTCGCCCGGTTTCAGCCCATGGCCGACCGCAACCCGTTCGTCGAACACATAGCAGTCGCCCTGCCAGCGGCTCTCGGCCTCCGGCACCTCCTCCAGATAGCGCAAGATACCGCCCCTGAGGTGATAGACGTCATCGAACCCGCGCGCCTTGACCAGCGCGGTAGATTTTTCGCAGCGTATGCCGCCGGTGCAGAACATCGCGATCTTGGGTGCGCGGCCCTGTGCTTTCAGGTCGGCGGCGAAGGCGTCGAACCATTCGGGAAATTCGCGGAAGGAGCGGGTTTCCGGGTCGATCGCCCCTGCGAACGTGCCCACCGCCACCTCATAGGCGTTGCGCGTGTCGATGACGACCGTGTCGGGATCGGCGATCAGCGCGTTCCATTCGACAGGGTCGAGATGGGTGCCGGCCTGGCTCGCCGGGTCGAGATCGCCTACGCCCAGCGTCACGATTTCCGCCTTCACCTTCACCTTCATCCGGGCGAAGGGCGCGGCGTCGGCCCAGGAATATTTGACATCGACGTCGGCGCAGCCTGGCAGAGCGCGGATATGGGCGACCAGCGCGGCGACCGCATCGGCATCACCCGCGACGGTGCCGTTGATCCCCTCCCCCGCCAGGATCAGCGTGCCGCACATGCCCAGATCGGCGCAGCGCGCGCGCAGGTCGACGGCGATCGCATCCGGGTCGGGAAAGCGGGCGAAACAATAGAGGGCGGCAACGGTGTAGGCGGGCGGACTTGCGGACATGACCAGCGCCTATAGGGCTTTGCGCGCCCTCTTGAAAGCCGGGGCGTTGAGGCGCATAGCCGGGCGATGGTTCCCCTTTCGTTCGCAGGTCATGCCTTCATGGCCCTGCCCGAGGCCGCGCTTTATTGGCCGGCGCAGCGGGCGCTGCTGGTCGCCGACCTGCATTTCGAAAAGGCAAGCTGGTATGCCCGCTTCGGCCAGTTCTTGCCGCCGCATGACAGCGAAGCGACGCTGGACGTGATCGAGGCGCTGGTGGCGCGCACCGGGGCGCAGGCGGTCTGGTCGCTGGGGGACAGCTTCCATGACGCCGATGGCGCCGCCCGGCTGGACCCGCGGGCCAGGGATCGATTATTTTCCCTTACGGAAAGGCTGGACTGGATCTGGATTACCGGCAATCATGACGTCGGTGTCGCGACCATGCCCGGCGGAAAACGGGTGGCAGAGGCGCAGGTCGAGGGGATCTGGTTGCGGCATGAGGCGGAGGCGGACGATCCGCGCCCCGAAATATCCGGCCACTTCCACCCCAAGCTACGCCTCTCGCTGCGCGGTCGGCATGTGTCGCGGCGATGCTTCGTGGGGTCGGCGACTAAGCTGATCCTGCCTGCGCTGGGCGCGCTGACAGGGGGACTGGATGCCGGTCATGGAGAGATTCGCCGCGCCGTGGGGCCGGGAGCGGCCGCTCTGGTGCCGGTCGCGGACCGATTATTGCGCTTTCCCTTATCGTAAGGCGACGTTACGGAAAGCAGATGTTAAGCCGTTGCCTATAGGCAACAGAGCCGGATCATTCGGTCGTCAGCTGCGCCAAAAGGCGCAGAAAAGCTGGGCTCTATTGCCTTCGCCCTGCTGTGGCCGCATAATCACCCACAGTTCCGACGCGGCGAAAAGTCGCGCGGACCAGGAGAGGATTAGCCAATCATGACAGACAAGAATCTCTGGGCATCTGCCGCCATCGTCGCGCTGGCCATGAGTGCGGTCGCGGGCGCATCCGCCGCGCAAGCACAGGATGGAACGCAGGACGGCGTAGCGCCGCAACCAGTCGCCGACGATATGGGCGCCAACATCATCGTTACCGCCACCCGCCGTGCCAGCCCCTTGTCCGACGTGCCGATCGCGGTGTCGGCCGTGGGCGCGGCCGCCATGCAGAATAGCGGCGCGAGCGATATCCGCACGCTGAACCAGTTGGCCCCTTCCCTGCTCGTGTCCTCCACCGGGTCCGAAGCCAATGCGTCGGCGCGTATCCGCGGCATTGGTACGGTGGGCGATAATCCGGGGCTGGAAAGCTCGGTCGCGGTGTTCATCGACGGCGTCTATCGCTCGCGCACCGGGTCGGGCCTCAACGAACTGGGCGAGATCGAGCGGGTCGAGGTGCTGCGCGGGCCGCAGGGCACGCTGTTCGGCCGCAATGCGTCGGCGGGCCTGATCAACATCATCAGCAAGGCACCGGAAAACACCTTCCATGCCAAGGGTGAGATCACCTATGGCAATTATGATTATTGGCGGCTGTCGGGCCGCGTCACCGGGCCGATCGCCGATGGCATCGCGCTCAGTCTGGACGGCGTCTGGTCCAAGCGCGACGGCTTTTACAAGCTGGTCGATGGCACGGGCGCAACCGTCGGCGACACCAATGACCGTGACCGCTATTTCGTGCGCGGCCAGGCGCTGATCGAACCCAATGACGCGCTCTCCATCCGGCTGATCGGCGATTACACCAATCGCGACGAAAGCTGCTGCGGCGCGGCCTATATCGAATCGCGCGAGCGGCGACCCGCAGCCGGCGGCGGCTATACCGACGCGCCGTTCAATCGCATCGCTGCGATCCTGGCGGGCCAGGGCAGCGTCATCCCGGCCGATCCCTATGATCGCGAACTCGCCACCACGCCGGGCCGCGACTATGTCAGCAAGCTCAAGGATTGGGGCGTTTCGGGCGAGATCAATTATAATTTCGGCGGCGCCAAGCTGACCAGCATCACCGCCTATCGCGATTACAAATCCCGCGACTATGGCGATTATGACTATAATCGCGCCGACCTGCTATACCGCGATCCCAACACCTATCGCCAGTTCAAGACCTTCACGCAGGAATTGCGGCTTCAGGGGTCGGCTTTCGCCGATAAGCTCGACTGGCTAGTCGGCGGCTATTACGCCAATGAACGGCTGACGTTGCAGGATAATATCCGTTTCGGCGCGGACTATGGGCGCTTTGCGGCCTGTCGCCTGATGGCGGGGGCAAGCCTGAACAGCAATTTCACCGCCCCGCAACTCGCCGCCTGTGGCAGCGGCCTCGCCACCCAGCCGCTCATCAGCGGTACGCAGGCGAACCTCAACGCCGGGCTGACCGCCGCGCTGATCGCGCGTGGCGTGCCGGCAGCGATCGCGGCGGCGCAGGCCGGGGCGATCTCCACCGGGCTGGGCAACGGCCTGCGTGCGCTGTCGGCGATTCCGTCGGGCACCGGCGACGTCGCGTCGCTCTACCGCCAGAAGAGCGAGAACTGGGCGCTCTTCACGCACAATATCGTCCACATCACCAACCGGCTCGATCTGACCCTGGGCCTGCGCTACACCCATGAAAGCAAGCGCTTCTCGTCCGATTTCAACAACAACAACGCGACCTGCGCGGCGTTGCAGGCGTCCGGCCTGCCCGGCATCGCCACCAATCCGGCGCTGGGCAGCGCGGCGACGCTGGCGGGCGGCATCCTGACGCTGGGGTGCCTGGGCAATGCGTCCACCGGCCTCAATGCGCTCGACCTGAACGACAAGATCAGCGATGGCGAATTTTCCGGTACGGCGGTGCTGTCGTGGAAGCCGATCGACGAACTGCTGCTCTATGGCAGCTATTCGAAGGGCTATAAGGCGGGCGGCTATAATCTGGATCGTTTCCAGCTGGGATCGACGGGTCTGAACGCCATTCCCGCCGTCTTTTCGCCGCGCACCAATGCCGACGTCGCCAGCCTGCGCTTCGCCGCGGAAAAAGTGGATTCGTTTGAGGTCGGCCTGAAATTTGCGCAGCCCAAATGGAGCGTGAACATCGCCGCCTTCCGGCAGGAGTTCAAGAATTTCCAGCTGAACACGTTCAACGGCACCAGCTTCGTCGTCCAGAATATCAATGGCTGCGACAGCGCGCTCAGCGCTGCGCGGACCTGCGACAGCGGCGACGTTGGCCCCGGCCTGATCAGCCAGGGCGTGGAGCTGGAAGCATCGGTGACCCCGGCGCGCAACTTCCGCGTGTCCGGCGGCGCAACCTATGCCCGTGCCAAATTCGCCAACCGGCTGGTCGGCAGCGGCAACGGCGCTGTGCCGCTCGACCCCGCGCTGTTCCTGTTGCCCGGATCGATCAACAGTAACGCACCGCAACTGGTCACGACCGCCAGTATGGCCTGGACCCCGGACATCGGCGCATCGGGCCTGTCGGCGCTTTTCTACGTCGATGGCCGCATGACCAGCGACTATAATACCGGGTCCGACCTGTTCCCTGAAAAGCGGCAGGACGGCTATGCCATCGTCAACGCCCGCGTCGGTATTCGTGGGCCGGACCAGCGCTGGGCGGTGGAGTTCTGGGGCCAGAATATCTTCAACCAGAATTATACCCAGGTCGCCTTCTCCAGCCCGCTCCAGTCGAGCAGCCCCGGCACGTCGACCACTGGCCAGTTCGGCCAAGGCGCGCCAATGGCGAATCAGCTGATCTCCGCTTATCTGGCCGAACCGCGCACCTATGGCATTACCCTGCGCGGGAGTTTCTAGGCGCGGGAGTTTCTGAGCATCCCTCTCCCGCTCGCCGGTACGGGGCGAGCGGGAGAAGGTCTTTCCCCGAACAGGGCAGTCCCGACACGGATATCGGTCGCGCCCAACATGATCGCGGTTTCATAATCGCCCGACATGCCCATGGAGAGGCGATCCAGCCCCTCCTCCCGCGCGATCTTCGCCAATAGCGCGAAGAAGGGCGCTGCCTCGATATCGGCCGGCGGGACGCACATCAGGCCCAAAACAGGGATATCGGCGCCGCGCGCCGCGGCGATCAGCGAAGGCAGATCGGCTATGGCGCAGCCGCCCTTCTGCTCTTCCGCGCCGATATTGACCTGGATGAAGCAGGGGACGCGCCTGTCCGCGCCGTCCATTGCCTTGGCCAGCGCGGTCAGCAGCGAGGGGCGGTCGAGGCTGTGGATGACGTCGAACAGCGCGACCGCATCGGCCGCCTTGTTCGATTGAAGCTGGCCGACCAGATGCAGTGCGACGCCGGAAAATTCGTCGCGCAGCGCAGGCCATTTCTCCTGCGCTTCCTGCACCCGATTTTCGCCGAACGCACGTTGCCCGGCATGGAGCAGCGGGCGGATCGTGTCGGCGTCGTGCGTCTTCGATACCGCGATCAGGTTGATGTCGTCGGCGGTCCGCTGCGTCAGGCGGGCGGCGCGGTCGATGCTGTCGCGCAGGGTGGCGAGGCGCTGGGTTGCTTCGATTAGGCTGTCTGTGGTCATGCGCGCTGCTATAGGCGAAGGCCATGGATCGTCGCCACCGCAAAAAACTGCCTGCCCTGTGGCTGATGACCGACGAGCGGGTCGATGCGGCGGCGTTGCTGGCGGCGGCTGTGCGCCTGCCCAAGGGGCGCGGCGGCATCGTCTTTCGCCATTACCGCACCGAACCGGCGGCACGGCGCGCGCTGTTTATGGCGTTGCGGGCGATCGCGTGGCGACGACGGCTGGTGCTGTTGCTCGCCGGTTCGGCGCGGGACGCGGCGGCGTGGCGGGCCGATGGCGTGCATGGGCGGGACGGGCGTCGTACGGTCTGGCCGCTAATACGCAGCCGCGCCGTGCATGATGCGCGCGAGGCCGTAGCGGCGCGGCGGGCCGGGGCAGACATATGTTTCGTTTCGCCCCTCTTCCCGACCCGATCGCATCCGGGCGCTGATGCTTTGGGGCGATTGCCCTTTGCCGCGCTGGCAAGGCAGGTGGATGCCCCGGTGATGGCGCTGGGCGGCGTGCGCCGAAAGCACCGGCCTATGCTGGGCGGGATCGGTGCGGACGGCTGGGCGGCGATCGACGGGCTGACGGGTTAGAGCCGCGTGCTCCTGCGAAGGCGGGAACCTAGACTAGTTCGGACGATGCGGTGATGCGCAACGGTGGAACTGGGTTCCCGCCTCCGCGGGAACACGGGTCAATTCCAGTCAACGCGCGTCCAGCCGCGCTCCGCCGCCAGCCTGGCCAGCGGCTTATGCGGGTTGGAGGCGAAGGCGATATCCGCAAATTCCAGCATCGGCGCGTCGGACACATGGTCGGAATAGGCGCGGATATGCGCTTGGCCACGGTCGATCGCCTGCGACGCCATCCACGCCTTGATCATCCGCAGCTTGCCGGTGTCGTAGCAATTTTCGCCGGCGATTCTGGCGCGGACATAGCGCAGATCCTGGCTGAGATGATCGGTGGCGATCACCGCGTCGAAGCCCAGCCGCCGCGCGATCGGCTCGACATAGAGTCGGTAGGAGGCGGTGGCGAGCACAAGCGTATAGCCATTGGCCCGGTCCTGCGCGATCTGCGCCACCGCGCCGGCGCGCAGGTTGCGCGCGATCACCCGGTCGGCATAGCTTTCGATATGGGGCATGAGTTTCGCGCGTTCGACGTTGAAACCGATCATCAGCGCCTGATTATATTCCTTGAGCCGCTGGCGGCTGACCAGCTTCACCACATAGGCCAGCATGAGCAGGATGACGCAGGGGAAAAGCACCAACCGCCAGGGCGCCATATGCCCCGCCACATGGATCAGGAAGCCGGTATAGGTGCCGCTGAAGGTCACCGTGCGGTCCATATCGTAGATGGCCAACTTGTGCGTCGTCATGCCGTATCCGAAACTTTTACCGTTACCCTTCGTTCTGGCTTGCGGATGGGCCGTTTCGGCTTGCCGTGCAACCGATAATGGACCAGTAATCCCATCGCATGAACAAAGCCGCCGAACTAGTCGAGGAACAGCGCGACGGCAGCAATGTGGTCCGGCTTTCCGGGTCGCTCGCGATCGCCTCCCTGGGCGATCTGCCGAACCAACTGGATGCCATACAGGGTCCGGTCGGCGCGATCGACCTGTCCGCCGTCGATCATATGGACACAATCGGTGCCTGGACCGTGCATCGCACGACCAAGCGTCTGGGCTGTGATGTCACCGGCGCCAGCGACGATGCCCGCCGCCTGATCGATGCGGTCGGTGAACTGGATGAGCCGGTGCCGATCAGGCCCGATCATATCCATCCATTGCGCCGCGTCGTCGGCCAGATCGGCGAGGCGGTGATCGCTTCGGGCGCGACCCTGATGGGGCTGCTCGGCTTTTTCGGTGCCACACTGATCGCGACATGGAGCGTGATCCGCCATCCGCATCGTTTCCGCATCAATGCGGTGGTGCAGCGGTTCGAGGTGGTCGGCGTGTCGGCGCTGGGCATTATCGGCCTGATGAGTTTTCTGATAGGCATCGTCATCGCCCAGCAGGGATCGGTGCAGCTGCGCCAGTTCGGCATGGAGATGCTGACGATCAACCTGGTGGGCCGCCTGACTTTCCGCGAACTGGGCGTGCTGATGACCGCAATCATGGTCGCGGGCCGATCCGGCTCTGCCTTTGCCGCGCAATTGGGCACGATGAAGCTGACCGAAGAGGTCGACGCGATGCGCACCATCGGCGTGTCGCCGATGGAGGCGCTGGTGCTGCCCCGCACCCTCGCCGTCGTCATCATGATGCCGCTGCTGGGCTTTTACGCATCAGTAATGGCGGTGATCGGTGGCGGCTTCCTGTGCGCGATCGCGCTAGAAATCCCGCCCATCACCTTCGTCCAGCGGCTGCGCGAAGTCGTGCCGATCACCGACCTGTGGGTCGGCCTGATCAAGGCACCGGTGTTCGGCGTCATCATCGCGCTGTCGGGCTGCTACCAGGGGATGCAGGTCAAGGGCAATGCCGAGGAAGTCGGCCTACGCACCACCGCGGCCGTGGTGCAGGCGATCTTCATGGTCATCGTAATCGACGCCTTCTTTGCGGTCTTCTTTACCTGGGTGGGCTGGAACTGATGAGCGAGCAGGACATCGCCCAAGCCGAGGAACAGCGTATCGACGAAGCGGTTCAGACCGCCGACATCGCGATTTCGGTGCGCGGTCTGCGCAACAGTTTCGGCGACCAGCTGATCCATGACGGGCTGGACCTGGACGTGCGCAAGGGCGAGATATTGGGCGTGGTCGGCGGGTCCGGCACCGGCAAGTCGGTGCTGATGCGCTCGATCATCGGCCTCCAGACGCCTGATGAGGGGGAAATTCACGTCTTCGGCGAGTCCATGGTCGGACGGTCGGATGATGAGGCGCTGGCGATCCGCAAGCGCTGGGGCGTGTTGTTTCAGGGCGGCGCGTTGTTTTCGACGCTGACCGTGGCCGAAAATGTCGAAGTGCCGATCCGCGAATATTATCCCAATATCGGGCCGCAGCTGCGCGACGAGATTGCCGCTTACAAGATTCGTATGACCGGCTTGCCGACCGAGGCCGGTCCCAAATATCCGTCCGAACTATCCGGCGGCATGAAGAAGCGCGCTGGCCTCGCCCGCGCGCTGGCGCTGGACCCGGACCTGCTGTTCCTGGATGAGCCGACTGCCGGTCTCGACCCCATCGGTGCGGCCGCGTTTGACGACCAGACGCGCAAATTGCAGCAGACGCTGGGCCTGACGGTATTCCTCATCACCCATGATCTCGATACGCTCTATTCGATCTGTGACCGGGTGGCGGTGCTGGCGGACAAAAAGGTGACGGCGGTCGGCACGATCGACGAACTGCTGGCGACCGACCATCCCTGGATACAGGAATATTTCAACGGCCCGCGCGGCCGGGCTGCGACGGCGGCCGTGTCGCGTCATAAGGACCGCGAACAGACACAGGCGGCGCAGAGTCCGTCGGACGGAAGGCGATAGGATATGGAAACCCGCTCCAATCATGTGCTGGTCGGTGCAGTCACGTTGCTGCTGCTGGCTGCGATCATGGCCGCCGCTTTCTGGTTTTCGCGCATTTCCGATGGCGAGAACAGGGAGTTCGACATCTTCTTCAAACAGTCGGTCAGCGGCCTCGCCAAGGGGTCCAGCGTCAATTACGCGGGCGTCCCATCGGGCAAGGTCGAAAATATCGAACTGTGGAAGCAAGATCCCAGTTTCGTGAAAGTCCGCATTTCGGTGAAGGACGGCACCCCGGTCCTGCAAGGCACGACCGCGACCATCGCGGGCGTCGGCTTTACCGGCGTCAGCGAAGTGGTGCTGGACGGTGCGGTCAAGGGCGCGCCGCCGATCGCCTGCCCAGTCAATAATGTCCGGGCCACCTGTCCCGACGGCGTGCCGGTGATCCCGACCAAGCCCGGCGCGCTGGGCGAACTGCTCAATAATGCGCCGCAGTTGCTGGAGCGGATTTCGACGCTGACGGAACGCCTGACCGAATTGCTGAACGACAAGAATCAGCAGTCGATCGCGGGTATCCTGGCCAATGTCGAGCGGGTGTCGGGCGCGCTGGCCGATCGCAGCCCCGAAATCGCCGCTACCCTGGCCGAAGCGCGGATTGCGGTGCAGCGCACCGGCGTTGCGATCGAACAGATCGGCAAACTGGCCGCGACGACCGATTCGATGCTGACCGAGGAAGGCAAGCCGCTGATGAGCGATCTGCGCAAGAGCGTGCAGGCCGCCACCCGCAGCATCGAGACGTTGGACAAGACCATCGGTGAGGCGCAGCCGGGCGTGAAGGCGTTCAGCACCCAAACCATGCCGGAGGTCAACCAGTTGGTCCGTGACCTGCGCGAAATGTCGCGCTCCTTCCGCGGCGTCGCGGAAAAGCTCGACCAGCAGGGCGCCGGGTCGCTGGTCGGATCGCCCAAGCTGCCGGACTATAAGCCATGATGATGAGAGAGATGCGGACCATGTTCCATGTGAAACACCCCGGCGTGTCGCGCAAAGGCGCGCTGGCCGCGCTAACCGCCGCCGTCCTGCTGTCGGGCTGCGTATCCTTTGGCGCCAAGCCGCCGGCGCAACTGCTGACGCTCGATGCGGCGCAGAAGGTGCCGTCGGGCGCCGCGCGGGTGGCCGGTGGCGGGCGCACGCTGATCGTGACCGATCCAGACGCGCCCAAGATGCTGGATACGGTGCGGGTGCCGGTGCAACTGGGGCCGACCTCCGTCGCCTATGTGACCAAGGTGCAGTGGGCCGACACGCCCCGCCATCTGTTCCGTGGCCTGCTGGCCGAAACCATTTCCGCGACGACCGATCGGGTGGTGCTGGATTCGGGGCAGTTTTCCGGTGATGGCGGCCAGCGCCTGAGTGGCGAACTGGTCGCCTTCGGTATTGATGCGGCGAGCAACAGCGCCGTCGTCACCTATGACGCGGTGCTGACCACCCCCAATGGCGTCGCGCTGGCGCGGCAGCGTTTCACCGCCAGCCAGCCTGTGAGCGGTAAGATCGAGGCCGGGACGATCGGTTTGCCGATCAATGTTGCGGCGAACAAGGTGGCGGCTGACGTCGCCGCCTGGGCCGCGGCGGTGAAGAACTGACGCACTAAAGGTTCGCTTCGCGCCACGAAGCGAACCGCTGTCGGCTGCTTATTCCAGGCTCTTGCCCGCCTGTTCGGTCACGTCCTTGGACAGCCCCGGTTGCGCCAGGATGCGTTGCAGTTCCGCCCGCATCAGCGCGGCGCGCCCTTCCTCAAACCGCTTCCAGCGCCCCAGCGGCGGCACCAGTTTCGCGGCCGTCTGCGGATTGAGCCTGTCGAGCGCGATGATGCAGTCGGCGAGCAGGCGATAGCCCTTGCCGGACTTGTGATGGAAACCCCATTGATTGCCCGCGAACGCGCCGAACAGCGACCGCACCCGATTGGGATTGGCAAGTGTGAAATCCTTGTGCTGGCTCAGTTGCGCGACCAGTTCCACCGTATCGGGATGCAGCGCGAACGCTTGGGTCTGGAACCATTTGTCGAGCGTCAGCGCATCGGCGGCATAGCGATTGTAGAAGATGTCGAGCGCCGCCTCGCGCTCCGGGCTGGTGCCATTGGCAAGCGTGCCTAGCGCCGCCTGACGCTCGGTCATGTTGTCGGCCTCGCTAAACTGGGCGAAGGCGATGGCAGGGCCATCCTGCGCGCCAGACGCCACCAGATAATGAAGCGCCGCGTTGCGCAGCTTGCGGGCACCCTTGGCGGCCGGAGAGAGGGAGAAGGCGTTCGCCTTGGTCCGCGCATGAATGTCGCGCCACAGCGGCTCCAGCGCGGTGCCGATCCGCTGTTGCAGCGCATCGCGCACGACATGGATCGCGTCGGGATCAACCAGGCGCATCTGGTCGCCCAGATAGGCTTCGCTGGGCAGGCGGATCGCTTCTGCGACAAAGGCGGGGTCCAGCAGCGGATCGGTGATGATATTGCGCACCGCGTCGATCACCGCCGCGTCGTCCGTGGCGTGGCCCGCGATGCGGCCGACCAGCACATTGACCATCAACTGCTGCATCGCCTCATAGCGGGCGAAAGGATCGTCATCATGCGCTGACAGGAAAGCGAGATCATCCTGGCTGCGGTTGGTTTCCACGATCACCGGGGCGGAAAAGCCGCGGTTGATCGACAGGATGGGCGCGGCGGGAAAATCGGTGAAAGTGAAGCTCTGCTTGTCCTCCGTCAGCATCAGCAGTTCATCACCGCGATGCTGCCCGGTGACGGGATCGAACAGGGCGGTGCGCAGCGGGATCGCCATCGGCTGTTTGTCGGTCTGGCCCGGCGTCGGCGGCATCGTCTGCTCCAGCGTCAGTGTGACGCTCTGGCTCACCGCGTCATGGCTGATGAGAGCGCGGACATGGGGCGTGCCGGCCTGCTCATACCAGCGGCGGAACTGGCTGAGGTCGATGCCCCCGCCCTCCTCCATCGCCAGCACGAAATCTTCGCAGGTAGCGGCCTGCCCGTCATGCCGGTCGAAATAGAGATCGGTGCCGGCGCGAAACCGCTCCGCGCCCAGCATCAGCGCCATCATGCGGATCAGTTCCGCGCCCTTATTATAGATGGTAGCCGTGTAGAAGTTACTGATTTCCATATAAGATTCGGGTCGAACCGGGTGGGCGAGCGGGCCGCTATCCTCCGGAAACTGGCCGGCGCGCAGGATGCGCACATCCTCGATCCGCTTGACTGCATGGCTGCCCATGTCGGCGGAGAAATTCTGATCGCGAAAGACGGTGAAGCCTTCCTTGAGGCTCAATTGGAACCAGTCGCGGCAGGTGACGCGATTACCCGACCAGTTATGGAAATATTCATGCGCCACCACGCCCTCTACCCCGTCATAGTCGACGTCGGTCGCGGTTTCGGGATCGGCCAAAATATAGCGCGAATTGAAGATGTTGAGGCCCTTATTCTCCATCGCGCCGAAATTGAAGTCGGCCACGGCGACGATGTTGAACACGTCCAGATCATATTCGCGGCCATAGACGCGCTCGTCCCAGGCCATGCTGTTCTTGAGCGCCTGCATCGCATGATCGGTTCGGGCAAGATCGGCTTCGCGCACCCAGATACCGAGTTGCACCTCGCGCCCGCTCATCGTCACGAAACGGTCGGCATTGCAGGCCAAATCGCCGGCGACCAGCGCGAAGAGATAGCAAGGCTTGGGGAAGGGATCGTTCCAGCGCGCCCAGTGGCGACCTTCGGCCAGGTCGCCCTGTTCGATCGGGTCGCCATTGGCGAGCAGGATCGGAAAACGCGCCTTGTCCGCTTCCATCCGCACGCTGTAGCGCGACAATATGTCGGGGCGATCGGGGAAGAAGGTGATGCGGCGAAAGCCCTCCGCCTCGCATTGGGTACAGAGCAGACCGCCGCTGGCATAAAGACCCATCAGCTTGCTATTGCCCTCCGGCGACAGCTCCACCAGCGTTTCGACGCTGTGCGCGCCGTCGGGCAGCGCGATGATGAGCGCGCCGGCCTCCAGATGCCATTCGTCCTGTGCAAGTGGCCGACCATCGACGCAAACGGCCAGCGGCACGATGCCTTCGCCGTCGAGGCGCAGAGGCCGGTCATGATCGCCGTTGCGCGTGACCGACAATGTCGCGCGTACCCTGGATAGCGAGGGATCGAGATCGAAGTCGAGTGTGACGTCGGGCACCAGCCAGTCGGGCGGACGATAGTCCACCCGGCGAATGATGGTGGGCGCAGCGGCGTGGGTGGATATCATGTCGGCCATCCCTCCAATCTAAGGAGCGGGGGATGAAAAGACCAGCGGGCTTTACGGCCAGATAACCCAGACCCTCTCGAACGTCGCCGTTATGCGGCGCGACGAGTGGGGTTGGCGGGCTATGCCTTAGATGCGCTCGCCCGACAGGCGCTGGCACAGCATGTCCAACTGGTCGAGGTTGGAATAGCGCAACGCCAACGTGCCGCCGGTCGATGCGCCCTCATGCGCGATTTCGACCTTCAGGCCCAATATGTCCGCCAGATGCTGCTCCAGCGCGGCGATATCGGGATCTTTGTCGCCCGTGCCGACGCTGCGTTTGGCCGCGGGTGCCTCGACGCCGGTCTTCACCCGACGCACCAGTTTTTCAGTGTCGCGGACCGACAGGCCCTTATCCTCGATCTGCCGCGCCAGCGCTTCGCAATCGGGCAGGCCGATCAGGGCGCGCGCGTGGCCCATGCTGATCCGGCTTTCCATCACCTGCTGCTGCACTGTTTGCGGCAGTTCGAGCAGGCGCATCAGATTGGCGACATGGCTGCGCGATTTGCCGACGATACGACCCAGCGCGTCCTGGCTATGGTGAAATTCGGCGATCAGCTTGCGATAGGCTTCCGCCTCTTCGATCGGGTTGAGATCCTCGCGCTGGATATTTTCGATCAGCGCGATTTCGAGCGTTTCCTGCTCATCGAAATCGCGCACAATTGCGGGAATGCGATGCATCTGCGCCCGCTGCGCCGCGCGCCAGCGGCGTTCGCCCGCGATGATCTGGAACCCGCCGCCATGGGGGCGCACGATGATCGGCTGGATCACGCCGCGCTTGGCAATGCTCTCGGCCAGTTCCTGCATCGCGCCTTCGTCGAAATGGCGACGCGGCTGTTCGGGATGGGGCTGGATCAGAGATACTTCGATACTCTGCACCGCCTTGCCGTTGGCGGGTATGGCGCTGGGCGACACCGGCTCCTCGCGCGCGACATCCCCCAACAGGGCAGACAGCCCGCGGCCCAGACCATGGGGGCGCTTGGCGATCTTGGGCTTGTCGGTCGTTTCGTCGCTCAAGCGGCAACCTCCTGTCGGGGCAGGCGCGCGATCAGTTCGCGCGCCAGACGCATATAGGCTTCGGACCCCGAACAGCGGAAGTCGTAAATGAGCGCCGGCACGCCATGACTGGGCGCTTCGGACAGACGGACGTTGCGCGGGATGACGGTGGAGAAGACGAGATCGCCGAGGCACGCGCGCACATCGTCGGCCACCTGGTCGGTCAGGCGATTGCGGCGATCATACATGGTCAGCGCCACACCCATGATCGACAGGCCGGGGTTGAAGCGGCCGCGGATACGCTCGACCGTCTGGAGCAGTTGCGAGAGGCCTTCGAGCGCGAAAAATTCGCACTGGAGGGGCACCAGCAGATATTGCGCGCCGACCATTGCGTTGATGGTCAGCAGGCCCAAGGACGGCGGGCAATCGATCAGGCAGATGTCCCAACGACCCGGCTGCGCTTCGGCCAGCACGCGCTCCAGCCTGTGGGTGCGCTGCTCATATTCGATCAGTTCGATTTCGCAGCCCGACAAATCCTGCGTCGCGGGAACCAGATCCAGCTTGGGAACGCGGGTGGCGACAACGGCGTCGTCCAGCGCGCAATTGCCGACCAGAAGGTCATAGCTGGACTGGGCGCGATCGGCATGGCCGACCCCCAGCCCGGTGGAGGCATTACCCTGCGGATCGAGATCGACCAACAATACGCGCAGCCCCGTGGCGGCCAGACCGGTCGCGAGATTGATCGCGGTGGTGGTCTTGCCCACGCCGCCCTTCTGATTGGCGATGGCGATGCGGATCATCCTCGGCCTTTCCTTTTGGCGGGCTTTACGGCGTGGGCCACGATGATGGCGCTATCGCCATCCGTTACGCTGGGTTCCACGTGAAACACACCTTGCCATGCCGGACGCGCCGCCTCCAGTTCATTTTGCGCATTTCGTCCCTTGGGCAGCACCCAGAGGCTCTTTTTATCCGAAAGATGCAGCGCCGATTCGAACAGCTTCGGCAGAGGGGCATAGGCGCGGGCACTGATGACGGCGGCCTGCGCGGGCGGCGCCATTTCGACGCGGCCGCCAAAAACGCGGGCATAGGGCAGTTCCAATTGGGCGATCACGCTGTCCAGAAAATCGATCCGCTTGCGCCGGGATTCGACCATCATCACCGGGCGATCGGACAGGCAGGCGAGCACGATGCCCGGCAGGCCAGCGCCCGATCCAAGATCGATCCAGTCCCCCTCGCCCGCTTGCTTGGCATGGAGAAGCAATTGCGCAGAATCGACGATATGGCGCGCCCAGACATGAGGACGGGTCGATTCCGCGATCAGATTCTGTTCGTCCATGGCGGACAGCAGAATGGCGACATAGCGCTCCAGCCTGCCCCATGTTTCACGTGAAACATCGCAATGCGCCGTCAGCCAGGCGCGAGCTTCCTCTTCGGTCACGCAGCCACCCGGCGGACATGCACCAGGATCGCCGCCAGCGCCGCCGGGGTGATGCCGCGGATGCGACCGGCGGCGGCCAGCGTGTCGGGACGGGCGGCGTCAAGGCGCTCGATCATCTCGGTAGAAAGGCCGCCGATGGTACGGAAATCGAAATCGGCCGGGATGATGACCCGTTCGTTGCGGCGCAGTTCGGCAATCTCGCTATCCTGTCGTTGCAGATAGGGGGCGTAATGGGCGTCCTCCAATATTTCGTCACGCAGGTCGGCGGGCGCGTCGCGCAATGCTGGGGCAAGCGCGCACAGCAACGCCCGATCGACTTCGGGGAAGCGCGCCCAGTCAAACAGGCTACGCCGTGCGCCGTCCTGCCGGACCATCGCGCCCGCACGCGCCATCTCACTGGCGGTCCTGGGCTGGGCCAGGTCTGCCTCGATCGCGGCGCGCTGAGTCTCACGCTCCGCCAATCGGGCAGCGCGATCCGCACCGATCACGCCATGGGCAAGACCGATCGGACCCAGCCGCGTTTCCGCATTGTCGGCACGCAGCCGCAGCCGATATTCGGCGCGGGCGGTGAGCATCCGATAGGGTTCGGTTACACCCTGCAAAACGAGGTCGTCGATCATGACGCCGATATAGCTACTGGCCCGATCGAGGATCATCGGCGCTTCGCCACGCGCACGAGCAGCGGCATTGATGCCGGCGACCAGCCCTTGCGCCGCCGCCTCCTCATAGCCAGTCGTGCCATTGATTTGCCCGGCGCAGAAGAGGCCGGTCAGTTGTCGGACTTCCAGCGTGGAATCGAGCGCGCGCGGATCGACATGGTCATATTCGACCGCATAGCCCGGTACGGCAATCTCGACCTGTTCTAGCCCCGGCATCGATCGCACCATGGCGATCTGCACGTCGGTCGGCAGGGAGGTGCTGATCCCGTTGGGATAGACCATCGGATCGTCCAGCCCCTCCGGCTCCAGAAAAATCTGATGGCCGTCGCGATCGCCAAAGCGCACGACCTTGTCCTCGATCGACGGGCAATAGCGCGGTCCCCGCCCCTCGATCGCCCCGCTGAACAAGGGCGACCGGTCCATGCCATCGCGAATGATCGCATGGGTGGCGTCATTGGTGCGGGTGATGGCGCAGGCGAGTTGTGGCAGGACGCGGCCAGACGAGAGCGGGGACATGGTCCACCCCTCGCCGTCGGACGGCTGCGTTTCCAGACGCGCCCAATCGATGGTGCGGCCATCGAGGCGAGGCGGCGTGCCCGTCTTAAGCCGCGCGATCGGCAGCCCCAGTGCGCGCAACTGCACGCCCAGCGCGCTGGCGGCGCGTTCGCCGATCCGGCCGCCGGTTTCGCGCTCATCGCCACGGAAGAGCTTACCGCCAAGGAAGGTGCCGGTCGCCAGCACCACCGCCGGCGCAGCGATGGTGCGGCCATCGGCCAGCGCCACACCGGCGATCGCGTCCCCGTCGATCAGCAAGGCTTCGGCTTCGCCCTCGACAATCTCCAGCCTAGTTTGGGCATCAAGCATCTGGTGGATGGCGGCTCGGTAGCGTTTACGGTCGGCCTGCACGCGCGGCCCCTGAACGGCGGCACCCTTGCTGCTGTTGAGCATCCGATAATGGATGGCGGCGGCGTCGGCCGCGCGCGCGATCAGCCCATCGAGCGCATCGACTTCGCGCACCAGATGGCCTTTGCCCAACCCTCCGATTGCCGGGTTGCAGGACATGGCGCCCACGGTGTCGCGGGCGAAGGTGAGCAGCGCGACTGACGCGCCCTTGCGCGCCGCCGCAGCGGCGGCCTCACAGCCGGCATGGCCGCCGCCGACCACAATCACATCATAGCGTATTTGCATGGCCGCCCCTTATCAGAATGAGGGGGGTGGGGTCAAAAGCGTTCCACGTGGAACATGCATCATTTGCCGATGCAGAAACCCGAAAAGAGACGGTCGAGCATATCTTCGGTCCCCGCCTGCCCGGTCAGCGCATCAATGGTGCGGCGGGCCTGGCGCAAATCTTCAGCGATGACGAGCAAATCGGCGGTCGCGCCAGCCGCTGCAAGATGCGCGTACAACTGTCCAACTTGCTGTCTCTGGCGCGCGTGCAGGGCATAGTCGCCCTCCCCCGGCAGCAGCGCCGCCGCCCGGTCTTGAAGCGTAGCAACCAACCTGTCCATGCCTTCGCCGGTGCGGACGGACAGGCGCAGGCCGGGACGATCAGGATCGCTACGGTCGGACTGGGCGGCAATCAACAGGGCATCGGCGCGGGGCAGTTCAGCCGCGTCGCCCAGCCACAGGACGATGTCGGCGGCCTCCAGCGCGGCGAGGGCGCGATCGATGCCGATCGCCTCGATCGCATCATCCGTCTCGCCGCGCAGGCCAGCGGTGTCGGTGAAGAGGAAGGCGGTGCCCCCGATCGCGGCCGGCACTTCGATCCGGTCGCGGGTGGTGCCGGCGATATCGGATACGATCGCTGCCTCGCGCCCGACCAGCGCATTGAGCAGGGTCGATTTGCCGGCATTGGGTGGCCCTGCCAGCACGACGCGGATGCCGCCACGCAACCGCTCTGCCGAGGGCGCGGCGAGAATGGCGGCGACGTCTTGCGCCAGTGCGGCGATCCCCGCGCCGATCCGCGTTTCGATCGCGGCGTCGGGCACATCATCTTCGTCGGAGAAATCGAGCGCCGCCTCGGCCATGGCGGACAGGTCGAGCAAGCCGAGCCGCCAGCCGTCGATGCGGCGGGAAAAATGCCCCTCCGCCATCAATAAGGCGGCGCGACGCTGCCCCTGGGTTTCGGCGGCGAGCAGGTCGGACAGGCCCTCTACCGCGTTCAGGTCCATGCGGCCATGGACGAAGGCGCGGCGAGTAAACTCCCCCGCCTCCGCCCGGCGTAATCCAGGCATGGCACCCAGGGCATCTTCGACGGCAGCCACCACGGCGCGACCGCCATGGCAATGGAGTTCGGCCATATCCTCGCCCGTGACAGTCGAAGGACCGGGCATCCACAGCAGCAGCGCGCGGTCGAGCGGCGCATCGTCGCGCGGGTCTTTCAGCAGCGCCAGGCTGGCGGTGCGTGGTGGTGGCAGGCGACGCGCCAGGGCATTAACCGCGGGTCCCGCCTGCATCCCGCTTATCCGTATGACCGCAATCCCCGCCGGCGGCGCACCGCTCGACAGGGCAAAGATCGTGTCGCCGTCGGAACCGGGCACAGGTCTATTTCTTGTCGCCGCCGGACATGCCCGCCAGGCCCATATTCATCATCTGCTGGAACAGGCGCATCCCTGCATCGCCCATGGGTGAGAAGCTCTTGAACAGTGTTTCCATCTGCTCGACATTGGCGACGCCGTCGAAGCCGTCGAGCATCGTCTTGATATATTTGTCATGGATGGGGGTGACGTCAGGCAGGCCCAAAAAGGAGCGCGCCTCAGCAGGCGTGCAGTCTACGTCGACGGTAACCTTCATGTCGCTGCCCTTCCCTTCGGCCTTTGCATGCTATGCCCTCCGTCATGCCGCAATTGCCCGCATCAACGCAAATTTTTAAACGCGACAGGCAGTTGCGCCCCGGTTGGGATCGGCCAATATGCGCTCCATTCTCATAGCGACAAGGATATCGGCATGGGCGACTTCACTTCTATCACGACCCTGGACGGCGACGGGCAGTTCGACGCCTATGTGGCTAAACCTGAGGAGGAGGCGAGCGCGGCGATCATCGTCATCCAGGAAATTTTCGGCGTGAACGACGGCATTCGCGCCAAATGCGATAGCTGGGCGAAGGCCGGCTATGTCGCCTATGCGCCCGACCTGTTCTGGCGGATTGCGCCGCATGTCGAATTGGACGCCGACGTGCCGGAGGACTTTCAGACCGCAATCGGCCTGATGCAGAAGCTCAACCAGGATCAGGCCATCCGCGATATCGAGGCGACGATCAAGGCGGCGCGCGCCGCGGCGGGCGGCGGCAAGGTCGGGCTGGTCGGCTATTGCCTGGGCGGGCGGCTGGCCTTCATGAGCGCCTGCCGCACCGATGGCGATGCGTTCGTCGGCTATTATGGCGTCGGCATCGACGGCCTGCTGGGCGAACAGCATGCGATCGGCAAGCCGGTGCTGCTGCATGTGCCGACCGCCGACCATTTCGTCCTGCCCGACGCGCAGACGGCGATGCATGAAGGACTGGCCGACAACCGCCATGTCACGCTGTATGACTATGAGGGGCTGGATCATGGCTTCGCCGCGGAAATGGGCCAGCGTCGCGACGCAGCCGGCGCGGAACTGGCGGACGGCCGCACCGCCGATTTCTTCGCCGAGCATCTCGCCTGATGGGCGGCGCATGGCGCATGGTCGCCCGCAGCCATGGCGGGCCGGAGGTGATCGCGCGTGAGGATTTCGATCCCGGCGCGCCGGGTGAAGGTGAGCTGCTGATCGCGCAGGATGCGGTCGGCCTCAATTTCATCGACACCTATTATCGCACCGGCCTCTATCCCGCGCCCCTGCCCACCCCCTTGGGATCGGAGGGCGCAGGCCGGGTCGCGGTGGTCGGGCCGGCCGTTACCGGCTTTGCGGTCGGCGATGTCGTAGCCTGCGCCAGCGGGCTGGGGTCTTACGCCACTCACCGGATCGTTGCGGCGGATAAGGTCGTGCGGATTCCCGATGGCGTCTCGACGCAGGACGCGGCGGCGATGATGCTCAAGGGCATGACCGCCTGCTATCTGGCCGAAGACACGATCGCACTCCAGGCGGGACAGGTCGCGCTGGTCCATGCCGCAGCCGGGGGCGTCGGCTCTGTCCTCGTCCCCTGGCTGCGCGACAAGGGCGTGATCGTGATCGCTCATTGCGGATCGGTGGAAAAAGCGGCGCGCGTCGAGGCGGACCACAGCCTGCACGGTTCGTTCGATGACCTGGCCGCGACCGTGCGTGACCTCACCGGCGGCCAGGGTGTGGACGTGGTCTATGATGGGGTCGGCAAGGATAGCTGGACCGCCTCACTCGCCAGCCTCAAGCGGCGCGGGCTGATGGTCAGCTATGGCAATGCATCGGGCGCTGTGCCGCCGGTCAGCCTGCTGGACCTCAGCCGGGGCGGTTCGCTCTACGTCACCCGCCCGACCCTGTTTGATTATATCGCGACGCCAGAGTCACTGGCGCATACCGCCGATCGCCTGTTTGATCGGATGCGGCGCGGCGTGGTCAAGGCGGTGATCGGCCAGCGCTTCGCCTTGGCGGACGCGGCGGAGGCGCATCGCGCGCTGGAGGCGCGGCAGACGACCGGGGCGACGGTGCTGATCCCCTAGAGCACAAGAACAAGCCGTTCGCTCGAAACGAACGGCTATTGTGTAGAAAAAAAAGGGGCCGAACCTGTCCGGTTCCGCCCCTTTTTTTGCGCGTCAGGCCGGTCAGCCGAACAGCGTCAATATCCCGACCTGATGGTCGACAAAGCCTTCATAGATCATTTTTACCGCGACATAGACGATGACCGCGAGGCCGATATAGGCGATCCAGCGGAACCGCTCGATATATTTGGCGATGATGTTGGCGGCGATGCCCATCAGCGCGACCGACAGGATCAGCCCGATGATGAGAATGCCCGGATGATCCTTCGCGGCACCCGCGACGGCCAGAACATTGTCCAGGCTCATGCTGACATCGGCAACGGCGACGGCCCAGGCAGCGGCGGCGAAGCTCTTGGCCGGGCGCAGGCCCGACACATCGTCGTCGCTGGTGTCGCCCGGCGTGTCCCCGCCCCGCTTGGGGTGCAATTCGCGCCACATCTTGAAACTGACCCACAGCAGCAGCAGGCCGCCCGCCAGGATCAGGCCGACAATCTGCATCAACTGGCTGACCACCAGCGCAAAAGCGATGCGCAGGACCAGCGCGGCGATGATGCCGATCAGGATCACCTTCTGACGCTGGGCGGCCGGAAGCCCCGCCGCCAGCGCGCCGACGACGATCGCATTGTCGCCGGCCAGAAGAATGTCGATCATCAGCACCTGGCCAAAGGCGGCCAGCGCGCTGGGCGATGTTATATTGCTGAAATCATTGACGATGTGCTGCCAGATATCGGCAGGAGAGCCGAGGCCCTGGGCCGCGGCGGCGGCGGTGGCGAGGAGGTCGATCATGGCGGCCTGCTAACATCCCTGTCTGTAGGAAAGGAGAAAGCCGGACCATATACATGGCCCGGCTCTCCCGGCAAAATTTATGATGGATCTGCGCGCGACCGGAAGGATCGCGGCACCCCTTACTGGTTCATCGAATCGAAGAAATCTTCGTTGGTCTTGCTGTCCTTCATCTTGTCCAGCAGGAACTCCATGGCGTCGATCGTGCCCATCTGCATCAGGATGCGGCGCAGCACCCACATCTTGCTGAGCTTGGCCTTGTCGACCAGCAACTCTTCCTTGCGGGTGCCGGACTTGCCGACATCCAGCGCCGGGAAGATGCGCTTGTCGGCGACCTTGCGGTCCAGCACGATTTCCGAATTGCCGGTGCCCTTGAACTCTTCGAAGATAACTTCGTCCATCCGGCTGCCCGTGTCGATCAGCGCGGTGGCGATGATGGAGAGCGAACCGCCCTCCTCGATGTTACGCGCCGCGCCGAAAAAGCGCTTGGGCCGTTGGAGCGCATTGGCGTCCACGCCGCCGGTCAGCACCTTCCCCGAAGACGGGACGACGGTGTTGTAGGCGCGGCCAAGGCGGGTGATCGAATCGAGCAGGATGACGACATCCTTCTTATGCTCGACCAGCCGCTTGGCCTTTTCGATCACCATTTCGGCGACTGCGACGTGGCGGGTGGCAGGCTCGTCGAAGGTGGAGGAGACGACCTCGCCCTTCACGCTGCGCTGCATGTCGGTGACTTCTTCCGGCCGCTCGTCGATCAGCAGCACGATCAGGAAGACTTCGGGATGGTTGTCGGTGATGGCCTTGGCCATATTCTGTAGCATCACCGTCTTGCCGACGCGGGGCGGCGCGACGATCAGCGTGCGCTGGCCCTTGCCCTGCGGCGATACGATGTCGATGACGCGGGCCGACTTGTCCTTCTGGGTGGGGTCGTAGGGGTCGAGCGTCAGCTTGGACTCGGGATAGAGCGGCGTCAGATTGTCGAAGTTCACGCGATGGCGGACCACATCGGGATCGTCGAAATTGACGGTATTGAGCTTCACCAGCGCGAAATAGCGCTCGCCATCCTTGGGCGCGCGGATTTCGCCATCAACCGTGTCGCCGGTGCGCAGGCCAAAGCGGCGGACCTGGTTGGGCGAGACATAGATGTCGTCGGGACCGGCCAGGAAGTTCGCTTCCGGGCTGCGCAGAAAGCCGAAGCCGTCGGGTAGCACCTCGATCGTGCCCTCGCCCATGATCTGTTCGCCATTTTCCGCCTCGGCCTTCAGGATCGCAAACATCAGATCCTGCTTGCGCAGCGTCGATGCGCTTTCGACGCCCAACTCTTCGGCCATGGTGACCAAATCTGCGGGCGCTGTTTTTTTAAGATCCTTGAGATGCATTGCGAATCGGTCCGATGGCGAGAGGGTGAAATAGGGCAGAAAAAGGAAGGATTGCGAACCAGGCAGGACGCCGGTCGAGTCCCGCTCTGAATGGACGGGAGATATAATTTGGCGTGTAGCGATCCGCCCATGGGCAAGTCAAGGCATGACAGCAAGCCGCAGCGGCGGAAAATCGCCTTTTCACCGCAATCTGCGCCGGGCGGTGGCGCTGGTGCGACCATGGCCTTCCATGGTATAAGCGCCGCATAAAATGGAAGGATGAGGATATGGGACGGCTCCCTCTCTGCGTGAGGGCGTTGCTGGGGTTTGCACTGGCGATCGGTGGTCCTGCCCTTGCGGCCCAGGATGCACCGCTGCCTGCCCCTTCGATCCTCGATCCCGACGTACCGCCGGCGGTGGTTCAAACCGGTCCCGCGCTGGACGAGCGGGTGACCATCCCGATCTCGATCGACGGCAAGGGGCCGTGGAACTTCATCATCGATACTGGATCACAGCGTACTGTCATCGCGCGCGACCTGGCCCAGAAACTGGCGCTGTCGCCGCGTGCCAATGTCACGATCATCAGCATGACTGGCCGGTCCGAAGCCGGAACGGTCGCGGTGCCGCGGCTGGGCTTCGGCGGCGGGACGATCGACGATATCGAAGCGCCAGTGCTGGAGGGCGTGGATCTGGGCGCGCCGGGTCTGCTGGGGCTGGACAGCCTGCACGGTAAGCGGCTGACACTGAATTTCCGCACCGGGCGGATGGAAATCGGCAGCAGCAACCCGCGCCGCCGCCTGTCGGCCGATCCCGATACCATCGTGGTCGAGGCGCGGCGCAAGCGTGGCCAGCTGATCCTGCTCGATTCCGACGTCAACGGCATGCGGGTCAACGTCATGCTCGATACCGGCACTAATTTCAGCATCGGCAACATCGCGCTGCGCGACAAGCTGGTGGCGAAGAAGCGCGCCCCGGCGATGCTGACGGCGGCGCTGACCAGCGTCACCGGCGGCACGCTGACGGGACAGGTCGGACGGATCAAGTCGGTGCGCATGGGGCGCGTCAACCTGACCGAGGTGCCGGTGCTGTTCGCCGACGCCAGCCCCTTTGCCGAACTGGGGATGCAGGACAAGCCGGCGCTGTTGCTTGGCATCAGCGCGCTACGGATTTTCGACCGGGTGGCGATCGATTTCGGCCGGGGGAGGGTCGACTTCCTGCTGCCCGACGGCAGCGCGCTGGAAAAGACCCACTTCGCCGCGAATGACGAGGTGAAGGGTTAGGGCGACTAAGGATTGGGCGTCGGCCTCTGCTGACGCTGGCGGTCGCGGC
Organism: bacterium; assembly: GCA_030824575.1. GTDB lineage: Bacteria > Pseudomonadota > Alphaproteobacteria > Sphingomonadales > Sphingomonadaceae > Sphingobium. The sequence goes on from JAVBXL010000020.1 coordinate 59,607, forward strand.
CCAGCACATTGTCGATCCATTGCTGGTCGATGCGCGGCGGTTGTGGCCGGTCCTGCTGGGGCCGGTCTTCGGGATCGACTTCCATCTGCGGATCGTCGCTGTCAGGGTCCGAAGACCGCACGCGGGGGCGTTCGATCGGCAGGCCGTTTTCGTCGACCAGCATGCCGCCGCCCGTGCCGCCATCCACGCCCCCACCCATCCCATTGTCGGGGCTGCCATAATAGGCCTCGTCGTCCGGCTCCAGCTGCCATTCGGGCAATGTCACTTGGGTTTCGAACTGCTCCACCGGGCGCTTGGACACGGCCACCTTCATATAATCGGCGAAGGCATGGGCCGGCGCACGGCCGCCTTGCAGGCCACCCACGGACTTGGCGTCGTCGCGGCCCATCCACACACCGGTCGTGATGCCGCTGGAAAAGCCCAGAAAATAGCCATCCTTGTTGCTGGTCGTGGTGCCGGTCTTGCCCGCCACCGGGCGGCCGATCTGCGCGGCCTTGCCGGTGCCGGTGCTGACCGCGGTCTGCATCAGGTCGGTCATGCCGGCGGCGACCCAGGGGGCTACCAGCACGCGGCTGGTGTCGTCCTGATGGCTGTAGAGCAACCGGCCGTCGGCGGTCGTGACCTTGGTGATACCATAGGGCGTAACCGCAATGCCCTTGCGTGCGATCGAAGCGGCGGCGCGGGTCATGTCGATCAGGCGGACGTCCGACGTGCCCAGCACCATCGAAGGGTGGGTATTGACCGGGGTCGTCACGCCAAAGCGGCGCGCCATGTCGGCGACGGTCGGGAAACCGACCTCCACGCCCAGCTTCGCCGCGACCGTGTTGATCGAATAGGCGAAGGCGGTACGAATATCGATGTCGCCGGAAAAACGCCCCGAACTGTTACGCGGCGACCAGCCGTTGATCGTCACCGGCTCGTCGGTCACGCCGGTATCGGGCGTGTAGCCCGACTCCAGCGCCGCCATATAGACGAAGATCTTCCAGGCCGATCCAGGCTGGCGCGTTGCGGTGGTGGCGCGGTTGTAATTGGACGTCACATAATCCAGCCCGCCGACCATCGCGCGCACCGCCCCGTCGCGGTCCAGGCTGACCAGCGCGCCCTGCGTCCCCGACGGCACATTGGCCTGGATCGCCGCAGTCGCCGCTTTCTGCATGCCAAGGTCGATGGTGGTATAGACCTCCAGCGGCTCGTTGGGCTCGTCGATCAGCAGGTCGAGCTGGGGCAGCGCCCAGTCGGTGAAATAGCGCACGCTGTTCTGCGGCGCTTCGGGGGCCAGCTTGACGCTCTGGATATCGGCATCCGCCCGCTGCGAGGCGGAAATCACGCCATTTTCCTGCATCAGGTCCAGCACCACCCCGGCGCGGCCGATTGCCGCGTCCGCGTCGGCGGTGGGGGAATAGCTGGACGGGGCTTTGACCAGCCCGGCGACGATCGCGGCTTCGGGCAGGCTGAGCGCTACAGCGGGATGGCCGAAAAATTTGCGACTGGCCGCGTCGATGCCATAGGCGCCGCCGCCGAAATAGACTTTGTTGAGGTAGAGTTCGAGGATCTGCCGCTTGGAGAATTTCCGCTCCAGCGCCAGCGCCAGCACCATTTCGCGGATCTTGCGGCCGAAACTATAGCTGTTGTTGAGGAAGATGTTGCGCGTCACCTGCTGGGTGATGGTCGATGCGCCCTGCAAGCGCCTGCCCTTGCCGCGATTTTCGATCGCGACCCAGGCGGCGCGCGCCATGCCGATCGGATCGACGCCGGGATGCAGGTAAAAACGTTTGTCCTCGGTCGATACCATGGCATCGACCATGACCTGCGGAATCTGGTCATAGGCCATCCATTGGCCAAAGCTTGGCCCCAAGGACACGATCACGCTGCCGTCGGCGGCATGAACGCGGATCATCTGGCCATTGGGGGAGGATTTCAGGCTGTCATAACTGGGCAGCGACTGCATCGCGATCACCACCGCGATCACCACGGCCAGCAGGCCCGCCACCGCCGTCGCGAGGCCGATCTTCAGCCCGCGCAGCATCCATGTCTTCGCGCGGCCACGCGGCGCGCCCTTGCTCTTGCCTGATCCTGCCATCTGTGCCGCCCCGGATACGCGCTAATCCCGGCCCCTGCCAGCGCAAATCATGCGCCCGGCGTGGAAAAAGACCGTCGCGCCTTCCATGGGGATCGGCGCTTTACCGGGGATGAATAAGAGAAACCCCGTTCGCTTCGAGCGAAGTCGAGAAGCGTCTAACGCCGCGCTCGTGTTTCTCGAATTCGTTCAAAACGAACGGAGTAAAGGGGCTTACGCCTCGTCGTCGCGCGGCTTGAAGTCCAGGCTGGCGCTGTTCATGCAATAACGTAGCCCATTGACGCCGGGACCATCGGGGAAGACATGGCCCAAATGCCCTTCGCAGGTGGCGCAGCGGACTTCGGTGCGCACCATGCCATGGCTTGCGTCACGAATTTCCTCGACCGCGTCGCTATCGACCGGTGCGGTGAAGCTGGGCCAGCCAGACCCGCTGTCATATTTCTCGCCCGCGTCGAACAATTCCGCGCCGCAACCGGCGCAATAATAGACGCCGTCGGCCTTGTTGCCGTTATAGGGACCGGTAAAGGCCCGCTCCGTGCCCGCTTCGCGCAGCACATGATATTGTTCGGGGGAAAGGCGGTTGCGCCATTCGGCGTCGCTCAGGTTCAGCTTGTCCATGACCGCAATATGGCCTTGCCGGACATAGGGTTCAAGTCCGCTCGCGCGCCGCCTGCCGCGCGATCGTCAGCAATTCGTGGCGGACCATCAGGTCGCCCAGCCCCCGGCCCGACCGGGTCGCGCGCTCCGCTTCTAGCAGGCGTTGGAGCACGCGAGCGATGCCCGGCGCATCCCATTGCCGCACCTGGCGCGACACCAGCCCCTTTTCCTTCCAGAACACCGCCTTGCCCGCCGCCTCGACCGCGCCGTCCAGCCGGCCGCTCGCGTCGAAATCCGTGCGGATATTGGCGATCAGCATCGCCCGGTTGAGCAGAGGGCGAATGACCGAGGCCATGGCCGTGCCGGTTTCGTTCAGGCTGGTCAGTTCCCGGTGCATGGCTTTGAGGTCGCCACCCAGCACGGCGTTGACCAGCGGGCCGACCTCCGTATCAGGATTATCGGCCGACAACGCATCGAGCGCTTCGGCCGTCGCCTCGCGCGGGCGGTCAGGGGCGGCGTCAAGATAGAGGATCAGCTTTTCGATCTCACCGGTCATCAGCGCGCGGTCGCCATTGGCCAGGTCGACGATGCGGCGGGCAAGGTCGGAGGGCAGGCGCAGCCCGCCGTCGCGCGCGATGCCGACGGCGATCTGTTCCGATTCGCGCGCATCGGGCTGGTAGGATATGCACGCCATCACCGCCTTGTGATCCAGCGCCAGCTTGACCAGCTTCGACGTCGCTTTCAGCGCGCCTGCGACAGCGATCACCGGGTTGCCGGCGGCCTGCGCCTCCAGCAGGGCGGTCAGCGCCGGCACCGATTCCTCGCCCATGCCGCTGACCCGAATCCAGCGCTTGTCGCCGAACATGGAAAAGGACGCCGCTTCATCGGACAGCCGGGCGGGATCGTCCTTCAATGTCGCCCCGTCCAGGTCGATGCGTTCGGCCTGCGGTCCCATGGCGCGCTCCAGCCGCTTCGCCAGCGACTGGCTGCCCGCTTCGTCCGGGCCGTAGAGCAGGAAGAAGCGGATATCGGCCGAGGCGCCCTGACCCGGCGCGTCGAGCGCCCGTTCGATCTGGCCGCGATTGGCCTTCAAGGATTGGCGGCCTTGCGCGAATAAAGCGCCAGCCGGGTGACGATCTGGTCCGCCACCGTCTGCGACAGCCGTTCCAGCGCCGTGTCTTCGGCCGCGATCGTGGCATATTCGCTCGACGTCACGTCGATGCCCGCGTCCGATCCGGCGGTATCGTCCAGCAATTGCGCGCCGGTGGTTTCATCAACGAGTTGATACCGGGCACGTAAAGTGCGGCGCTCGCGCGTGATCGCGGCGTCGGATCGCAGGCCAAAGCCGCTGATGTCGTCGTCCAGCTTCACCACCAGCTTGTAGCGCGGGCCGCTGCCGCTGCGCATCGCCGACAGCCGGTCGTTGAGCGCATTGCGCACCAGCCAGCCGCCCTTGCCCTCAATCGGTTCGACCGTGACATTGCCCAGCGCCTGCGCCACCGGGCCCTGCCCGCCCCCGCCATAGACCGGGCGCAGACCGCAAGCGGTGAGGGAGGCAAGGGCGATCAAGAGCAGTGGCCAAGGCTTCATGCGAACCTCCATAACCGTTCGCCCTGAGCCTGTCGAAGGGCTTTCCTTGCTTTTCAGGAAGAAGCGGGCCTTCGACAGGCTCCGGCCGAACGGCGTTTTGTTAGATGACCAGGTTTACCAGCCGATCGGGCACGACAATGATTTTCTTCGGCGTCGCGCCGTCCAGCGTGCGGATGACATTGGGCGCGGCCAGCGCCAGCCTCTCCAATTCGTCCTTCGCCGTCCCCTTAGGCACGGTGATGGTGTCGCGCAGCTTGCCCATCACCTGGCAGGCGATAGTCACTTCATCGTCCACCAACAGCGCCGGATCGACCGGCGGCCAGGCGGCGTCGGCGATTAGGCCTTCTCCATGCATCTCCGCCCAACCCTCTTCGGCCAGATGCGGCGTCATCGGCGCGACCAGCAGGGCAAGCCCGCGGATCGCGGCGGTGCGCGATGCAGACGGCTTGGCCTTCTCGATCGCGTTGACCAGTTCGTAGATTTTGGCGACGGCCTTGTTGAAGCCCAGCGCCTCGATATCCCGCGCGACGCCATCGACGGTCTGGTGCAGCTTGCGGTCGAGGGACTTGTCCTGCCCCTCGGCCGCGGTGTCATATTCGCCGAACAGCCGCCAGACGCGGTTGACGAAGCGCCACGATCCTTCGATCCCCGCCTCGGTCCAGGGCAGATCACGTTCCGGCGGGCTGTCGGACAGCATGAACCAGCGCACTGCATCCGCGCCGTACTGGGCGATGATGTCGTCGGGATCGACGACATTCTTCTTGGACTTGGACATTTTGATGACGCGGCCGACCTCGACCGGCGCAGCGTCGGCGATCAGCGTTGCGCCTTCGGACGTCCGGTCGATCTCACCGGGCGCGAAATAGACGGGGGGCAGCCCCTCGCCCTGTTCGCGGCTGTACGTCTCATGCGTCACCATGCCCTGCGTGAACAGGCCGGTGAACGGCTCGGCAAAGCCCAATTGCCCCATATGCTGGAGCGCCCGGGTCCAGAAGCGGGCGTAGAGGAGATGCAGGATCGCATGTTCCACGCCGCCGATATACTGCCCGACCGGCAGCCATTTTTCGACCGTCTCCCGATCGAACGGCTTGTCGTCCGGCTGGCTGGCGAAGCGGATGAAATACCAGCTCGAATCCGCGAACGTGTCCAGTGTGTCGGTTTCGCGCACCGCCGGCTTGCCGCAGGACGGGCATGTCACATGCTTCCAGGTCGGATGGCGGTCCAGCGGGTTGCCCGGCACGTCGAAGGTGATGTCTTCGGGCAGGATGACCGGCAATTGATCCTTCGGCACGCCCACCGGGCCGCACGCCTCGCAATGGATCACCGGGATCGGCGTGCCCCAATAACGCTGGCGCGACACGCCCCAGTCGCGCAGGCGAAACACGGTCTTGCCCGCGCCCCAGCCTTCCGATTCGGCGCGCGCGATGACGGCGGCCTTCGCCTCGTCCACGCTCATGCCGTCCAGGAAGCGCGAGTTCACCAACTTGCCGGGGCCGGTATAGGCCTCGTCATGGATCGGCTTATCGGCCTCGCCTTCCGGCGCGACCACGCGCTCTACCGGCAGCATATATTTGCGCGCGAAGTCGAGGTCGCGCTGGTCATGCGCAGGCACGCCCATGACCGCGCCGGTGCCATAATCCATCAGCACGAAATTGGCGATGAAGACGGGCAGATGCCAGTCGGGATCGAACGGATGCGCGACGCTCAGCCCGGTGTCGAAGCCCAGTTTCTCCGCCGTTTCCAGCTCCGCCGCGGTGGTGCCGCCCGCCTTGCATGTCTCGATGAAGGCGACGGCGTCCGGGTTGGTCGCGGCCACAGCCTGCGCGATCGGATGGTCGGCTGCGATCGCGACGAAGCTTGCCCCGAAAATCGTGTCGGGGCGGGTCGAATAAACGTCAATCCGGCTGTCGAAAGGGGCCACCGGCTCAAACTTGAATTGCAGGCCGACCGACTTGCCGATCCAGTTTTCCTGCATCAGCTTCACCTTGTCCGGCCACTGGTCCAGCGTGGCCAGGCCCGCCACCAGATCGTCGGCGAACTGGGTGATCTTGAGGAACCACTGGGACAGTTTGCGCTTCTCGACCAGCGCACCCGACCGCCAGCCGCGCCCGTCGATCACCTGCTCATTGGCCAGCACGGTCATGTCGACCGGGTCCCAATTGACCGCCGACTCCTTGCGATAGACTAGGCCCGCTTCCAGCATGTCCAGGAACAGCGCCTGTTCATGGCCATAATAGTCCGGCTCGCAGGTGGCGAGTTCGCGGCTCCAGTCGATCGCAAAGCCCAGCTTTTTGAGCTGCGCGCGCATGTTGGCGATGTTGGATCGCGTCCATTCGCCCGGATGGACCTTCTTTTCCATCGCCGCATTTTCGGCGGGCATGCCAAAGGCGTCCCAGCCCATCGGATGCAACACTTCATGCCCGGTCATCCGGCGGAATCGCGCCAGCACGTCGCCCATCGAGTAATTGCGGACATGACCGATATGGATGCGCCCCGACGGATAGGGGAACATCTCCAGCACATAGCTGCGCGGCTTGGGCGATGCGTCGTCGGCCTTGAAACTCTGCCGTTCATCCCAGGTCGCCTGCCAGCGGGCGTCGGCCTCAAGCGGGTTGAAGCGCCTCTGCATGTCATGTCCTTACAAATGCGATCGGGCTGGGCCTTTCCAAGCCCAGCCCCGATAGATCAGAAAATACGGGCGTCGCGCCAGCGCCGCCCAAAGCGCGGTGTCAGCCGATCGCCGTGCGGCGCAGGTCGCGCGCCTTGGTCAGGATCACTTCCTCCAGCTTCTGCACGGTAGCCGCAGCGACCGGGGCATCGACCCACTGGCCGCCCTGATTCACCTGGCGGCTGGCCGCGACGCGCAGGGCGTCGGCGCGCAGATCCTGGTCCAGAATCGACACGGTCAGCTTCATCCGTTCATTGGGGCTGTTGGGATTGGAATACCAGTCGGTGACGATCACGCCGCCGTTCGAATCGGTCTGCACCATCGGCATGAAGGACAGCGTGTCCAGCGATGCGCGCCACAGATAGGCGTTGACGCCGATCGTCGTGACCTTCGATGCGGCAAGGTCGGCCTTGGGCCGGTCCTTGGCACCGCCGCCACAGGCAGCCAGCGGAAGGAGCGCGGCCAGCAGCAGGCCGGCGGTTGCAGAGGCGGGAAGGCGGCGGACCATCAGGCATGTCCTAGCATGAAAAAGACGAAAAACTGACCGCTTCTATAGTGGCCGTGCGGCGTGGGGCAAGGGGGCGTGACGGTGCGCGCGACGGACGGCGCGGTGACGGACGATGGTAACGCTCCCGTTCCAGGGACTCCGGCCTGTGTGTTCCATGCAACAGCTCAGACAAAAAGGCGTTCTGCCCCTAGTCAGTGGAGGCTTTGCGAGTGTAGAGCGTTACGCAAGATATATGAACGGGGACAAGAATCGGGTCATGCGTGTGAATAGGGGATATTTGGCAGGAACGGGCGCGGCGCTGGCCGTCGCTGGCTTCATGCTGTCTCCCGCGTTCGGTGCGGCGACTGATTTCATGCGGCTGCGCACGCAAGCGCCTGTCTCGCTTGGCGGGATGGGCAGCATTTCCTCCTTCACCCCCACGATCAAGGATCCGCGCCTCGCCGCGGCCTACGCCAAGATGGTGGCCTCGGCCAGTCGACAGGGTTTCCGTTTCACGCCGACCAGTGGTTCGCTGAGCGGCCAGCGTTCGGTGACCGTGATGGTCCGGGCCGCTGGCGGTGCCGATCAGGTGGCCGTGAACCGCACCATCGATGCGATCGATATCAAGCCTGTCGCCTTCAGCCTGAACGGCGCGCACAACTGGCGCAAATTCGCCCTGCCCGATTCGGTCGGCCGCAAGGCGCTGGACCCGGTGCCGGTCGAAACGATGGTGGACGCCAAGAATTTCTCGCTGGATGACGGCAAGAAGGATCGGTTCAGCACCAAGATGATGCTGGAAAATCGTCGCGAATCCGGCGTGGCGGCAGCGACCGTGCGCAATCCGTCGGTGGACAAGGATTATTCGCTGGATCTGGCGGGTTCCTATTCGTTGACCCGCAACCTCAACGTCACCGCCGGTGTGCGCTATAATAATAGCGTAGCGGGTCGCACGACGCCGATGACCGACGAGCGGCAGGACAGCCAGGCCGTCTATCTGGGCACTATCTTCAAATTCTGATGCATTGATGGCGTAGCCGTCGGCCAATCGCGAACCCTATGACAGCGCATAGTCATGTGCGCTGCTCTGTCAGCTGTTCCACGGTAAATATGCGCGATGGAGAACGCCGTGCTCGCGCGCAGGCGGCAGCCCAGTTCCGCCGTTTCAATGAAAAGCCCGCCTACGGGAAGGATTCCGCCCTAAACCGAATCCGGCACCGGCGACGGCAGCGCCGCCCCGCTGAAATAAGCGCGCAGATTGGCCAGCACCATCGCCGCCATCCGCGCCACCGCCGCATCGGTCGCGCCGCCGGTGTGCGGGGTCAGCACGCAGTTGGGCACATCGGCCCAGCGCGCGGCATCGGTCGGTTCCTGCGCGAACACATCTAGCGCCGCGCCACCCAGCCGGCCATCCTGCAACGCGGCGATCAGCGCGTCTTCGTCCACCAACTGCCCGCGCGCCACATTGACCAGCAGGCCGCCCGGCCCCAGCGCATCGATCGCCGCCGAATCGATCATCCCGCGATTCGTCTCATCCGCCCTGGCCGCGACGATCAGCATGTCGCTATCCTGCGCCAGCGCGATCAGGCTGTCGGCGCGCGGCCATGCCAGGGCCGGCTTGGGGCGCGGCCCCCACCAGCCTACCTGCATCCGCATCACGTCGGCCCGTCGTGCCATGGCGATGCCGATCGCGCCCATGCCTACTATCCCCAGTCGCGCGCCGGCCAGCGACCGGGTGATGGTCTTGGCTCCCGCCACCCACGCGCCGGCGCGCAACTGCCGGTCGCCGGAAACGATCTGCCGCCGATGCGCCAGGATCAGGCCGATCGCATGGTCGGCGACATCCTCCGCATTGGCGTCGCCTGCATGGGTCACGGCGATGCCGCGCGCCCGCGCCCGCGCGAGGTCGATCCCGTCATACCCGACGGTGAAGCAGGCGATCAGGCCAAGCTGCGGCATCGCCTCCAGCAACGCGGGGTCGAGTTGGAACTCGCCCGCCGTCACGATCGCCCGTGCCTCGGCAATCCGCGCGCGCCCGGCCTCCTCCCACAAAGGCAGCGCCGCATAGTCCGTCGCCAGCAAGCCCAGCAAAGGCGCCAGATGCGGCTGGGCGATGAGGATGACGGGCGGGACGACCGGGCGCGCGTTGCTCATCCGATCTGCCGCAACGCCTGGGTGAAATCGGCGATCAGATCATCTGCATCTTCGCAGCCGATCGAGATGCGCACCATATTATCGCCGATGCCCAACGCCTTTTTGCGTTCGGCCGGCACGGACAGATGGGTCATCGCGGCGGGATGGCTGGCCAGCGTCTCGGTCCCGCCCAGGCTGACCGCCAGCTTGGCGATCTTCAGCGCGTCAAGGAAGGCGAACGCCTCCGCCTCCCCGCCCTTCAGGTAGAGGGAGAAGGTCGATCCCGCGCCGGTGCAATGGCGGCGATAGATATCGGCCTGCCGCTCGGTTTCGGGGAATCCCAGATAGACGACTTTCTCCACCTGCGGCTGGTCCTTGAGCCAGGTGCAGACCGTCTCCGCATTCTCGCCCGCCCGGCTCATCCGCAACTCCAGCGTTTCCAGCGACCGTAGCAGCATCCAGGCGCTATGAGGGTCGAGGATCGTGCCGATCGTGTTACGCATCAGCCGGATGGTGGTGATCAGCGCATTGGACCCCAACACCCCGCCCGCGACCAGATCGCTATGGCCGCCGGCATATTTGGTCAGGCTGTAGATGACCAGGTCCGCGCCATGGGCCAGGGGCTTCAGCCACAACGGTCCCAGAAACGTATTGTCGATGGCGATTGGCGGGACATGGTCCGCGCCGGCGAACAGCGAGTCGCGCTGCGCGACAACCGCCTCCACATCGACCAGCACGTTGGTCGGATTGGCCGGGCTTTCCAGATAGAGCAGGGCGACGCGGCCCAGCCCCTTGGCCTTTTCGATCACCGCGCGAATTTCTTCGGGGGTCGCGCCGGCCGGGAAATCGAGCCATTGCACCCCGAACTTGCCCAATATGCGTCCGATCAGCGATTCGGTCGCGGCATAGAGCGGCGCTGAATGGACGATCACGTCGCCCGGCTGGACCAGCGCCAGCAGGGTGGTGGCGATGGCCGACATGCCGCTGGAAAAGAGCAGCGCATCCTCCGCCTCCTCCCACACCGACAGCCGATCCTCGCAAATCTCCTGATTGGGGCCGTTGAAGCGGGAATAGACCAGCCCTTCTGATCCGCCGGGCCGGATGCCAGTCACGCCTTCGAAATGGCGCTTGCCCGCGGCGGCGCTTTCGAAGGCGAAGGTGGAGGTGAGGAAGATGGGCGGCTTGAGCGACCCTTCCGACAGGGTCGGGTCATAACCATGGCCCATCATCAGTGTGGCGGGCTTCAGCTTACGGCCGTCAATCTCCATGATCGGCGCCTTGGGGCGACGGCGGTTGCCTGGGGCTTCCACCCCGGTCAGGTCGGCTTCGGACAGTTTAGGGGGCGTTTCGCCGGTCATATCGTTTCTCCTGCTGCGGCGGCGTTTGATGCGCCACTGTCATGGGCAGGAGTGTAACGCACGGCGGTAGCGGAGAGCCAGAGGGGCGCGTAAGATTATTTCTCGCCGCTATATGATTATTCCCACGGTTGGCCGCAGAACTCAGGCGACCAGCCCTTCCTCGACCTCCACATCGACCGGCGCCTGATCCTGCCCCACCGGATTGTGCGGAATGCAAAAACGACCGACCTGCAAAGTCTCGGCATAAAAGCCCCACCATTGCGTCCAGAACGCGGCAGGCATGAACCAGATGTCGAAAAAGACGTCCGGCATTGGCTGGGTGCTGAGTTTCTCGGTCATGGCCACTCTCCATGCGCTGTGCCGCGCGACACCCTATCCGATCCCCTATGGAGCTGCGCGGTTCGGAAGGAAGATGCGTATGTCTATCATGGCCGCAACGCCATGGCAAAGCGCAGACGGTGACAGCGGCACCATGGCCCCCTACATCTCCACTATGCCGCTTGCCCTTCCCGCCATTGTCGAAAGCTGGTTTGCGTCGCGCGGCTGGCGGCCGCGACGGCACCAGATGGATATGCTGGCGGCGGCGGCGCGGGGCGATCATGCCTTGCTGGTCGCGCCGACCGGAGCGGGCAAGACGCTGGCGGGTTTCCTGCCGACCCTCTCCGATCTGATCGCCCATCCGACCGACCGGTTGCACACCCTCTATGTCTCGCCCCTGAAGGCGCTGGCGGTCGATGTCCGCCGCAACCTGCTGACCCCGATCGAGGAGATGGGCCTACCGATCAGCGTCGAGACACGGACTGGCGACACCCCATCCGATCGCAAGGCGCGCCAGCGGGTGCGCCCGCCGCAAATATTGCTGACCACGCCCGAATCGCTGTCGCTGCTGCTCAGCTATCCCGACGCCGCTTTGCTCTTCTCGGACCTGCGGACCGTGATTGTCGATGAGGTCCACGCCTTCGCCACGCAGAAGCGCGGCGACCTGCTCAACCTGTCGATGGCGCGGTTGCAGGCGATCAATCCCGCGCTGCGGCGCGTCGCCCTGTCCGCGACGGTCGCCGATGTCGATGCCTATCGCGCCTGGCTCGCGCCCGATGGCGACATCGACACCGTGATCCCGGTGCTGGGCGAAGCGGGGGCGGAGCCGAATGTCGCCATCCTGATCCCCGAAGGCCGCGTCCCCTGGTCCGGCCATTCGGGCAAATATGCCGCGAAACAGGTGATGGCGGAGATTGAGGCGCGGCAGACCACGCTGGTCTTTTGCAACACCCGCGGCCTGGCTGAACTCATCTTTCAGGAACTCTGGTCCGCCAACGACGCGAACCTGCCGATCGCCATCCACCATGGCAGCCTGTCGATCGAGGCGCGGCGCAAGGTCGAATCGGCGATGGCGGCGGGCAAGTTGCGCGCGCTGGTCGCGACGGCCAGCCTCGACCTTGGCGTCGATTGGGGCAATGTCGATTGCGTGATCCAGATGGGCGCGCCCAAGGGGTCATCGCGCCTGCTCCAGCGCATCGGCCGCGCCAATCACCGGCTCGACATGGCCAGCGAGGCGATAGTGATCCCCGGCAACCGCTTCGAATATCTGGAGGCGCGCGCCGCTCTCGACGCCGTCGAGGCGGGGGAGCGCGACGCCGATGATTTCCGCGTCGGCAGCTTGGACGTGCTGGCCCAGCATGTCATGGGCCTGGCCTGCGCCGGGCCGTTCCGGGCGGAGGAACTGCTGGAGGAAGTGCGATCCGCCACGCCCTATAGCGGCCTGACCGCCGAAGCATTCGACCATGTGCTGCACTTTATCGAGGGCGGCGGCTATGCCCTGCGCGCCTATGACCGGTTCAAACGCCTGACGCAGGACGTTGATGGCCAAGGCAATGTGCTTTGGCGCGTCTCCCACCCCCGGTTCATCCAGCAGCATCGCCTGAACGCCGGCATCATCGTCGATCAACCGGCGCTGGCCGTGCGCTTCGCCAATGGGCGTAAGCTGGGCACGGTGGAGGAAGGCTTCGCTGCCCAACTCCGCCCCGGCGACAGTTTCTTCTTTTCCGGCATGGCGCTGGAAGTGGTACGGATGGACACATCCGACCTCACCGTCCGGGCGACATCGAAACAGGCGCGCATCCCGAGTTGGGGCGGATCACGCATGGCCATGTCCACCCGTCTCGCGGACCGGGTGCGGCATTTCCTGGCCGAACCGCAGGAGTGGCACCGCTTCCCGCCCGATGTGCGCGAATGGCTGGAGATGCAGAAACTGCGCTCCGCTTTGCCCCAGCCCGGCCAACTGCTGATCGAGACCTTCCCGCATGAAGGGCGCCATTATCTCGTCTGTTATAGTTTCGAGGGCTGGAACGCGCACCAGTCGCTCGGCATGTTGCTCACCCGGCGGATGGAGAGCCAGGGGTTGATGCCTTTGGGGTTCGTCGCCAACGACTATGCGCTGGCGGTCTATGGCCTGAAACCGATTACCGACCCGCAAAGCCTGTTTTCCGCCGATATTCTCGATCATGAATTTATCGACTGGGTCGAACAGTCGAGCCTCTTGAAGCGCGCCTTCCGCGACGTCGCGGTGATTGCCGGCCTGATCGAGCGCCAGCATCCCGGCAAGCGCAAGACCGGGCGGCAGGTCACTTTTTCGACCGACCTCATCTACGACGTGCTGCGCAAATATCAGCCCGACCATCTGCTGCTGAAGGCTGCCTGGGCCGATGCGCGCGCGCGGATGACCGATGTCGGGCGGCTGGGCGACCTGATCGATCGCGCCGCGACGACGATGCTGCATGTGACACTGGAGCGGGTAAGTCCGCTCGCCGTGCCGGTGTTGATCCTGATCGGCCGCGAGCATGTGGCGCAGACGGCCGCGGAAGACGCGCTGTTGATGGAGGCCGAAGCGCTGGTCGCCGAAGCGATGCGCGCGGACTGACCCTCAGCTGCCCAGGCCGTTCATCGCCGCGAACGGATCGTCGGTCGCATCCTCGTTCCAGCGATATTCGGCGCGATACGCGACCCAATGGGCCATGTCCTTGCCATAGAGTTTCGCGATCAGGGCCAGCGCCATGTCGGTCCCGGCCGAAATGCCGGAGGAGGAGATATATTTCCCATCCTCCACCCAACGCGCCTGCGGCACCCAGACGACCTTGGCGCCCTGCCCCGTGGCCCATTTCCAGGCCATCTTGTTGCTCGTGGCTTTTACCCCGTCGATCAGGCCGGTCTTGGCCAGCAGCCCCGATCCGGTACAGATGGTGGCCACCTGCGCCGTGGCCTGCGCGATATCCTTGATCGCGGCCATGAAGGCGGGGTTATTCACCTCCCGCCGCGTACCCATGCCGCCGGGAATCATCAGGATGTCGAGCTTGGGCGCATCGGCAAAGCCGAAATCGGCGATCGTGGCCTGGCCTGCGCCGCTCTTAACCGGCCCGGCTTTCTGCGCGATCATCACGATCTCGATCCGGTCTTTCAGCATCCCGAACATTTCCAGCGGACCGAAAACGTCCAGCAGTTCGAAGCCGTCGAACACTACCATGCCCAGGATTTTCTTCGGCCCGCTGGGCGGGACGGGCGGTTGCAGGGATAGCTGCGCGTCCGCCGCGCTGGACATAGTCAGCGTGGACAGGGTGGCGGCGGCAATCAGCAGGTCGCGGCGAGACGTATCGGTGGTCATCTTAATTCCCTTCATAGGGGCAGGCGAACTGGGATAACGATCAGGGTGCCTCTTCCCGCATGGCGTCCCGCTCGCCGCCACAGCCTTTTAACGTCCCTTCCCCAAACGCCACCTGCACCCGGTCGGACCAGATCGCATCGCTCATCCCGTCGCTGCACGGCCCCGGCGTCAGGATCATGGCGAAACCGTCGGCCTGATAGCGCACGGCCTTGTCGTCCCCGTCAGCGCGCACGGCAAAGCGTAGCGGCGCCTGGTCCGGCCGCTCCAGCGTGGCCGTCGATCTCCGGATGGTCACTGCCCAGAACGGTTCGGTGCCGATCGCGCGATAATCGGGGGGCGCTGGGCGCGGTGGAGGTGTTTCACGTGAAACCAAAGGCTTGGGCGGCATCGCGGGCGGCGGAACGGCCGCTACCGCTGCGTTCCCGGTGCTGATCGTATCGACCGGCGGGGCGATCGCGGTCGTCGGCGTAGGCTGCGTCTGATTCGCTTCCGTTTCCCCCTCCCCGCACCCATAGAGCAGGGCGACGGGGATAAGCAGGCGCGCCGCTTTCATGGCCGCAGCGCGTCACGGCGGAAGCAGGCGGCGGCGTGGTCGTTGACCAGGCCGGTCGCCTGCATCCAGGCATAGGCGATGGTCGGGCCGACGAATTTGAAACCGCGCGCCTTCAAATCCTTCGAAACGGCGACCGACAGCGGCGTCTGCGCCGGAAAGGTCACCCCGTCGCCCTGCACCGGCACGCCGTCGACGAAGGACCAGGCATAGGTAGCGAAATCCTCACCCGAATCGCGCATCGCGCAGAAGATACGTGCGCCCGCGATGGTCGCGACGATCTTCGCCCGCGCCCGGACGATGCCCGGATTGTCCATCAGCCGATCGATATCACTATCGGTAAAAGCCGCCACCTTGTCGGGATCGAACCCGGCAAAAGCGGCGCGGAACGTCTCGCGCTTGCGCAATATGGTGATCCAGGACAGGCCCGCCTGGAACCCCTCCAGCATCAACATTTCCCAGAGCATCCGCGAATCGCGCTCCGGCACGCCCCATTCGTCGTCATGATAGGCGCAATAGAACGGGTCCGTGCCGCACCAGCCGCACCGGACCCGCTCCATGCCTCAGACGTCCAGATTGGCGACGTTCAGCGCATTGTCCTGGATGAACTCGCGTCGCGGCTCAACCAAGTCGCCCATCAGGCGCGTGAAGATTTCGTCGGCTACGTCGGCCTGCTCCACCTCGACGCGCAGCATCGAACGATTGTCCGGGTCCAGCGTGGTTTCCCACAACTGTTCCGCGTTCATCTCACCCAGTCCCTTGTAGCGCTGGATCGCCAGCCCCTTGCGCCCGGCGGCCAGGATCGCTTCGAGCAGTTCGCTCGGCCGCGTCACCATCGCGCCCTTGGCCGGCGCGATGGGCAGGTCATCGTCGTTCGCTTCGGCGGCCAGCGCCTTGACCGTGATCAGGCGGCTTGGCGTCAGGTAGCTGCCGGCATCCTCGGCGGCGATGCTGTGCAGCTTGCGCGCCTCGGCTGACCCGACGAAGCCACCCTCGATCACATGATGGTCGGTGACGCCGCGCCAGGCGCGCTGGAAGTGGAAGCCGCCTTCTTCGGCGACGCTGCCGGTCCAGCGGCCTTCGACATCCTGCGCGCCCATCCAGGTGACGGTCGCGGCCAGCCGTTCGGCCTGCGTAGCCTGGTCGAGTTCGGGATCGAGCGCGCCATTCAGGCTCAGCGCCTCGATGATCGCGGGATTGTAGCGGCGCGGCACATAGCGCATCACCGCGCGCATGCGGCGGGCATGTTCGATCAGGCTGCGCAGATCCTCGCCAGTGCGCGGACCCTTGCCGGTTTCCAGCGCCATCGATTCGACGCCATTATCGACCAGATATTGCTCCAGCGCGGCCTCGTTCTTGAGGTAAACTTCGGACCGGCCCCGCGTCGCCTTATAGAGCGGCGGCTGGGCGATATAGAGATGCCCGCCATCGATGATCTGGGGCATCTGGCGATAGAAGAAGGTCAGCAGCAGCGTGCGGATATGTGCGCCGTCGACGTCCGCGTCGGTCATGATGACGATCTTGTGGTAGCGCAGCTTTTCCAGGTTGAAGTCATCGCGGATGCCGGTGCCCATCGCCTGGATCAGCGTGCCGACCTCCTTGGACGACAGCATCTTGTCGAACCGCGCGCGCTCGACATTCAGGATCTTGCCCTTCAAGGGCAGGATCGCCTGATTATGCCGGTTGCGGCCCTGCTTGGCCGAACCGCCGGCCGAATCGCCTTCGACCAGGAACAGTTCGGACTTGGCGGGGTCGCGTTCCTGGCAGTCGGCCAGCTTGCCGGGCAGCGACGCGATGTCCAGCACGCCCTTGCGCCGCGTCAGTTCGCGCGCCTTCTTGGCCGCTTCGCGCGCGGCGGCCGCGTCGATCACCTTCTGCACGATCATCTTGCCGAAGGCGGGATTTTCCTCCAGCCATTCGGCCATCTTATCGGCCATCAGGCTTTCGAGCGGCTGGCGCACTTCGGAACTGACCAGCTTGTCCTTGGTCTGCGAACTGAATTTCGGATCGGGCAGCTTGACCGAGACGATCGCGGTCAGCCCCTCGCGCATATCCTCGCCGGTAAGGGAGACCTTCTCCTTCTTCAGCGCGCCCGACTTTTCCGCATAATTATTCAGCGTGCGGGTCAGCGCGGCCCGGAACGCCGCCAGATGGGTGCCGCCATCGCGCTGCGGGATATTGTTGGTGAAGCAGAGGACGTTTTCATAATAAGAGTCGTTCCACTCCAGCGCGACGTCGATGGTCACATCGTCGCGGGTGCCCGAAATGGCGATGGGATCGGGCATCATCGCCGATTTGTTGCGATCGAGATATTTCACGAAGGCCGCGATGCCGCCCTCATAGAACAGCTCGATCTCCTTCTTCTCCTCATGCCGCGCATCGACCAGGAACAGGCGCACGCCGCTGTTGAGGAAAGCCAACTCGCGATAGCGATGCTCCAGCTTTTCGAAATCATATTCGACATGGTTCTTGAAGGTCGCGCCGTCGCCCGGCGCTTTTTCCATGCTGGCCAGGAAGGTGACGCGCGTCCCCTTCTTGGGCGTCCCGTCTTCTCTGGCTGGCGCATCGCCGATCACTTCCAACGGCGCGGTCGCATCGCCAAAGGCGAAGCGCATATAATGTTCCTTGCCGTCCCGCCAGATATTGAGGTCCAGCCATTCCGACAGCGCATTGACCACCGAAACGCCCACGCCATGCAGGCCGCCCGACACCTTATAGGCATTGTCGTCGCTGGTATTCTCGAACTTCCCGCCCGCGTGCAGCTGGGTCATGATGACTTCCGCTGCCGACACGCCTTCTTCGGTATGGATGCCGGTCGGGATGCCGCGGCCGTTATCCTCCACACTGACCGACCCGTCGGGGTTCAGCGTGATGACGATCTTGTCGCAATGGCCCGCCAGCGCCTCGTCGATCGCATTGTCGCTGACCTCGAACACCATATGGTGCAGGCCGCTGCCATCGTCGGTGTCGCCGATATACATGCCGGGCCGTTTCCGCACGGCGTCCAGGCCTTTCAGCACCTTGATGCTGTCGGCGCCATATTCGTTATTATTGGGGGTGTTTACGGGTTCATCGCTCATGCCGAGCATATAGGGACAGCGGCCCCAAAACTAAAGCAAAACATGGCGGCTTCCGCTTGGGTCCGCCGGGGTCTATCACGGCTTTCATGCGCATCGTCCCTCTCCTCCTGCTGCCCTTGCTGTTGCCGCTTGGTGCGTGCTCGAAAAGCAACGACGTCTATGAGGAATTGCCCAACAGTTCGCTCGCCGGTGCCCCCCGCGCGGAGGTGCCCGAAACCCGCATGGACGCGCCGGTCGCGCGCCAGGTGACGATCGGCGAGGATGGCCCGCGGATGGATGCCTGCGGTGGGCTGGGGCGGGTGACGCGCAGCGGGACAGGCGGTCTTCCTGTACTCGCCGCGCCCTTTAACGACGCGAAGACATTGGGGCCGCTTTACGATGGGCAGCGCGTCTATATCTGCGCCCGCACCCTCGACCAAAAATGGCTGGGCGTAGTGGTGCTGCCTGTACCAGCGACGGGCGAAGCGCCGCCGGCGGCCGATTGCGGCGTCGCGTCCCCCGTGGAACGCAAGCAACCCTATGCCGGCCCCTGCGCCAGCGGCTGGGTCGCCAGCGCCCATGTCCAGCTGATCGCGGGTTAAACCCCGCCCAGAAAATCCATCTTGCCCACCGGCACGCCCGCCTGGCGCAGCAACGCATAGGCCGTCGTCAGGTGGAAATAGAAATTGGGCAGGGAAAAGGTCAGCACATGGCTGCGGCCGGTGAAGGGAATTTCGCCGCCGGGTATTTTGAGCACCACGGTCGCATCTTCGCGCCCGTCGATCGTCTCGCGCGGCACCGCTTCCAGCAGGGCGATCGTCTTGGCGATGCGCGCCTGCAACTGCGCGAACGTCTGTTCATCGTCCGGCATCGCCACCGGTTCCAACTCGCCCAGTCGCGTAACCGTCCCCTTGGCGGTGTCGCAGGCGAACTGCACCTGCGCCGTCAGCGGCTTCATGTCGGCGATCAACTGCGCGCCGGTCAGCGTCGCCGGGTCGATCCCCTGTTCGGCGGCATAGGCGGCACCCTTGTCGAGCAGGCCCGACAACGCGGTCAGCCCACGGACGAACATCGGTACGGTCAGGTCGTATAATGCGGTCGCCATGAGGCGTCCCCCTCTCATTGGATGCCGGTGAACACCAGCTTCTGTACGCGCCGGCCGGTATTGACCTCGGTTGCATAGATATTGCCGTCGCTGTCGGTATCAATGCTGTGCAGCCAGGTAAATTGCCCCGCCTGCCGCCCAACCCGGCCGATCGCGCCCAGCACCTCATGCGTCTTGCGCAGCAATATCCAGATGCGCCCGTTCATCATGTCCGCGACATAAAGATAGGTCTGGTCGGGATCGGGCGAGAAGGCGATGTCCGTCACCGTATGCGTGCCGCCCGTTTCCGGCGCGATCGCCAGGTCGCGTATGAAGGTCAGGCCACCATCCTTCTCCCGCTTGAACAGTTGCGCGCGGTTGTTGTTGCGGTCGCAGACATAGACATGGCCGTCCCGCGTCGGCACCACGCAATGGACGATGTCGGCGAAGGTCTGGGCCTGGGGATTGGCGATTTTGCTGGGGTCGACGGCGTGGCTCTGGTCGAACGCCCCTTGCCGTGTGGGCGCGATCGGCGGCCGGGCATAGGCGCCCCAGCGACCCTTATAGGCGTTGGTCTTCGCGTCGAAGCCGATCACCCGGCGGTTCACATAGCCATCGGACACCAGCACCATGCCATCGCTATGATTGACGTCGGACGGATTGCCCAGCTGGTCGGTCGCGTCATTACCGCCGGTCTTGTCGCGCTGGCCGAAGCGGCGGATATACTGGCCTTCGGGGCTGTAATTCATGACGACATGGTCGCCCTTGCCATTGCCGCCGAACCAGACGGTGCCGGCCTTGTCGACGAAGACGCCGTGCAGACTGGCGGGCCATTGGTTGACGCCATCGACCGTGGGCGCGCTCGCGGTTCCGCCCCAGCCACCGATATAGCGGCCATCCTTCGCGAAGCGCACCACCGGCGGCGCAGGCTTGCAACAGGCGGCGATCGGCGGGCTTTGCGCCAAGCCAGTATCGGTGTTGGTCAAGCTATGGGGCCGGTGGACGACCCAGACCGAATCGTCCGGTCCCACCGCCACGCCGCTCACCTGCCCCAGCAGCAGGTCGTCGGGCATGGCGGGCCAGGCGGCATCCACCTTGAACCGCGGCATTTTCGTGCCGACGGGCGCGACCTGTTCGAAGGCCAGCGGCGCGAGGGCCGATTCGGGCGCGGGTTGCGACGGGACTGCAGCGGTCAACGGCAGGAGCAGGGCGACGGCGAGGAAGGGGCGCATGGGGGAATGCTCCTTGATCGGGGGAGAAAGGCGCGGCGGATCATGCCTGTCTGCCTGGCTCGGTCAATGACTATGCGCCTTATTTTCAACGGAAAAAGGACCGGCCGATGCTTGGCGCATCGACCAGTCAGGGGCCTCTGTTACGCTTGCGCCGGGCGCTCCACCTCGGCGATGCGGAAAAAGGGCAGCGCATGGTGGACGATCCAGCCGATCGTCGCGGCATAGAGGATGGTGCCCAC
The DNA here is from genome assembly GCA_030824575.1 of bacterium. GTDB lineage: Bacteria > Pseudomonadota > Alphaproteobacteria > Sphingomonadales > Sphingomonadaceae > Sphingobium. The sequence continues at coordinate 80,333 of JAVBXL010000020.1, forward strand.
GCCCACCGTGCCGCCCAGCAGCCAGCCGATCGCCAGCACGCCGATCTCGATTCCCGTCCGCACCCATTTGACCGGCCAGCCGGTCCGGCGGCACAGGCCCGTCATCAAACCGTCGCGTGGCCCCGGCCCCATCCCCGCGCCGATATAGGCGCCGCCCGCGATACCGTTCAGGATGATCCCCGCGCCCAGCCAGGCCGCGCGCACCCACAGGCCTTCGGGCGTCGGCAGCAGTATCAGCGACAGGTCCACCGCGGTCCCTATCACCAGGATATTCGCGATCGTGCCGATCCCCGGCCGTTGCCGAAGCGGCCACCACAGCAGCAGCACGAGCGCGCGGATCAGGTTGACGGTCATGCCGAAGCTGAGGCCCATTTTGGGGGCAAGCCCCTGATGCAGCACATCCCAGGGGTCGAGCCCCAGATTGGCGCGCAGCATCAGCGCCATGGAAAATCCGTAGAGGCCAAGTCCCCAGAAGAGCTGAAATATGCGCCGTTGTGTCATGCGATGCTAATTCGGCGCAACTGGCCTTTTCAAAAAGGACCAGTCTGGCGTAAATGGCCTTGATCCATGGTCAGATTGGAATGTGCCCCATGTCCACTTCGCTTCTTCGTCCCCCGTCCCTGCTCCGCCTGCTCGGTGCCTGGCGCGCGCAGGACAGCGCCGAACCGGCCTATCGCCAACTGGCGCAGGCGCTGCGGATGCTAGTGCTGGACGGGCGGGTGGGCCTCAACGTCAGGCTCCCCGGCGAACGCGAACTGGCAGCAGCGCTGGGCTTGTCCCGCACGACCGTCGCCGCCGCCTTCGACCGGTTGCGTGACGAGGGCTATCTGGAGAGCCGCCAGGGGTCGGGCAGCGTCACCCGCATCCCGCCGGGCCGGACCGAAACGACGCCGGGGGCGATCGACGCGACGACCGGCGGCAATCTGCTCAACTGGACCCATGCCGCCCTGCCCGCGGCGCCCGGCGTCGCGCGCGCCTATACCCATGCGGTGGAGGCGCTGCCCGCCTATCTGGGTGACCTCGGCTATGATCCGCTTGGCATCATGGTGCTGCGCCGCGCGATCGCCGCCCATTATGAGCGGCGCGGATGCCCGACCAGTCCCGACCAGATCATGGTCACCAACGGCGCGCAGCAGGGCTTTTCGCTGCTGCTCCAATGGCTGGCCGGACCGGGCGACCGGGTTGTGGTTGACCACCCGACCTATCATAACGCGATCCAGGCGTTGCAGCGCGCCCATGTCGTGCCGGTGCCGGTCGGCCTGCCGGCGCAGGGTTGGGACGTCGACGCCATGGAGGCGGCCTTCCGGCAGACCAGCCCGCGTTTCGCCTATGTCATTGCCGATTTCCACAACCCCACCGGTCGCAGCATGGACCCCGCCACCCGCCGCGCGCTGGTCGCCGCCGCGATGCGCAGCCACACGCCGCTGGTGGTGGACGAAACGATGGTCGCGATGGGCCTTGATTTCGCGCCGCCGCCGCCCGTGGCGATGCACGACCCCTCGGGACGGCAGGTCATCACGTTGGGGTCGGCCAGCAAGATTTTCTGGGGCGGGCTGCGCGTCGGCTGGATTCGCGCCGATGTTCAGACGGTGGCGGCGCTCGGCCGCCTGCGCACGACGATGGACATGGCCAGCCCGGTGGTCGAACAGATCGCGGTCGCCCAGTTGATCGACGCCGATGTCGGCCTGGGCGAGCGCGCCGGCCAATTGCGCGGGCGGCGCGACCATCTGCTGGGCCTGATCGCGGATCGCCTGCCCCATTGGCGGGTGGAATCGCCCGCGGGCGGCCTGTCGCTCTGGGCCGAACTGCCTCGTGCGGAGGCGACCGCGCTAGCCGCGCTCGCGGAAAGCCTGGGCGTCCGCATCGCCGCCGGCCCGCGCTTCGGCGTCAGCGGCGCGTTCGAACGCTTCCTGCGCCTGCCCTTCACCCTGCCCGAAGAGCAACTCGACATCGGCATCGAGCGGCTGGTCGAGGCCGACGCCCGGCTTCACGCCCGTATGCCCAAGGGCCGCGATTCGCTGGCCATGGCGCTGGATGCGGACCGGCTCATATAGCTAACGGAGAAATGAAAAGGCCGCGCGGATCGCTCCACACGGCCTTTTCAACTCTCGAAAGAAACCGGCCTTACGCCATCTTCTTGCTCGCTTGATAGCGCGCGATCGCTTCCAGCGTGATCTGCTTGGCGTCGTCCGCCCCGCCCCAGGTGCCGATGCGGACCCACTTGGTCTTTTCCAGATCCTTATAGTGGGTGAAGAAATGCTCGATCTGCTCCATCACGATGCCGGGCAGGTCGTCCTTCTCGCTGATGTCGGCGTAATAAGGGAAGGTCTTGTTGTCGGGCACGCAGACCAGTTTCTCGTCGCCGCCCGCTTCGTCTTCCAGGTTCAGCACCGCGATCGGGCGCGCGCGCACGACGGAGCCGGGAACGAAGGGCGACCGTGCGATGACCAGCGCGTCCAGCGGATCGCCATCGGGCGACAGCGTGTGCGGCACAAAGCCATAGTTCGCAGGATAGCGCATCGGCGTGTGCAAAATGCGGTCCACGAACAGCGCGCCGCTGGCCTTGTCGAATTCATATTTCACCGGCTCGCCGCCGACCGGCACTTCGATGATGACGTTCAGGCTGTTGGGCGGATCGTCGCCGACCGGGATCAGTTCGATATTCATGGAAACGCCTTTTGCTACACGTTACGCTACGGGTGATTATGTTCGGGCTTTAAGCAACCTGTCGAGGCTGCCTTCACCCTCTCCTGTCTTGTCGAGGCGCGGATAGCGCAGCCCGCCCGAATAATCGAGTGTCAAAGTGCGATAGTATTTATCCTGCTTTAGGATGATCTGGATCGGCGTCTTGGCCTTGATAGCCGCTTTCCATGCGTCGCCCGAATATTCGTCGCCATTGACAGCGATGATCTTCGCGCCGGTCACCAGCCCCGCCTTGAACGCGGCGCTGTCCCAGATGACGCTGCTCACTTCGCCGTCATTCTTGACGATCGCGCCGATCCCGAAACTCTGATCGACCATCTTGTTCGCGCCTTCGGCCGCCTTGGTGATCGCGCCCGGCTCCTCGCCATAGACAAGGGTGTAGCCGCCCAGGATGAAGCCGCCCTTGGGCGTTTCCTTGGTCGGGCTATCGACATATTTCTGGAAGAAACCGGCCCAATCATAAGGCGCGATATCGTTCAGCGTCTTGATGACGTCGCCGCGATTATAGACGACCTGGCCCCAGTCGCCCGGCTTGATGCCGAAGAACGCCTTGGCGAAATCGTCCAGCCCCTTCTTGCCGCGCGTCGCTTTGGCGATGATCGCATCGGCCTCCAGCCAGATCATCAGCCCTTCATTATAATAATCCTCGGACCGCTGCCAGCTCGCCCAGCCCTTGGGCCGGCGGGCGGATATGATCGGATCATGGGTGGTGTCCTCCATCGCGCGCCACTGGCGGCCGACCGCCGTGTCCAGCTTGGCCGCGATCTGGGCATAGGCGTCCAGCGTCTCGGCCTTGGAGAACATCCCCGACCGCGCGCCCAGCACATAGCCCCAGAACTGCGTCTGCCCTTCATAGACCCACAGCAGATTATCCTGCATCGGCACGTTGAAATCGGGCGTCCACAAAAGGTCGGGGCGGCGGAATTTGCCGTCCCAGCTATGGGTGAATTCATGCGGCAACAGGTTGCGGTCGAGCAACGCCTCGCCCTTGTCCCAGCTCTTGAAATAGCCCGGCTCGACCTGATTCTCGGAACTGCGATGATGCTCCAGCCCGATGCCGCCCATCTCGTCGGTGATGGCCAGCAGGAAATCATAATGGTTGAAATGATAGGCGCCGAACAGTGAACCGGCTTCGGCCACCAGCTTCTTGTGCTTGGCGATCTGCTCAGGCTTATAGTCCAGCTCGTCCGCATCGTCCGCGACCAGGTTCAGCGTGACGTTGCTGCCCAGATCCACCGCCTTGAAATGCGTGCCCGCAAACACCGGCGAATCCTGCAACGCCTCATAGTCGATCGTCTCATAGGCGACGGCATTGCCCGTCTTGGTCCCGCGCAACGCGGTCGCGGCCTGCCAGCCTGCGGGATAGGTCACGGTCGCCTGGATCGGGATCTGCCGGGTATAATAGCCCGCCGGATAGAGCGACACGCTCTCCCACTGGATGTTCAGCATCTTGGGCGTCACGACCACGCGGCCCTGGGCGGGCTGGGTCGCGGACAGGAACTGGAACTGCGCCACCACCTGCGTCACGCCCTGCGGCACGTCGATCTGGAAGGCGAAGACGTTGAGCGGATCGCGCTTCCACGCCAGGCTCTGGCCATTGGCGGTGAAGGTCAGGCCGGTCAGCTTCTCGATCTGCCCGCGCGGGGCATGATTGCCCGGCAGCCAGGCCGGCATCATCAGCGTCAGCGGTCCCGCGGCGGCGACGGGGATCGTCTCCTTCACGCGGAAGATGCGCTGGACCGTGTCGCTCGCATCGACCTCCAGACGGATCGTGCCGCCGGGATAGGGAATGTCTTTTGGTGCAGGCGCGGCGCTATCGACGGGCAAGGCGGTCGGCTTGGACCGGATCGCGTCCTGGGCGAAAAGCGGGCTGGCGATGGCGCTCGAAAGGCCCGTTGTCAGGCACAGGGCGGCAGCAAGGCTGCGGATCATGGATGTCTCCAGAAAAATGCGTGGGCCGGACGGCCCGATTGCCTTTAGCATGGCAAGGCGTCGCGGCGGCGTCCACCCCTGATGGACGCCTGTAAAAAGCGCGTTTCCTTGGGGGTGATTTGCCGTTAAAGGCCCGGCCCCATGGCGAAGATCGAAACACCGCGTCCGGTACGCGGCACGCAGGACATGTTGGGCGGCACGGCGGAGGCGTTTGCGGAACGCTTCGCCCATGTGGTCGCGACGTTCGACCGGGTGCGCAAACTCTACGGTTTGCAGCGGGTCGAAGTGCCGGTGTTCGAATCCACCGCGGTCTTCGCCCGCTCGCTGGGCGAAAGCACCGACGTCGTCTCGAAGGAGATGTACACGTTCGAAGATCGCGGCGGCGACAGCATCACCCTGCGCCCCGAATTTACCGCCGGCATCAGCCGCGCCTATATCACCGAAGGCTGGCAGCAATATGCGCCCTTGAAGGTCGCGACCCACGGCCCGTTGTTCCGCTACGAACGCCCGCAAAAGGGCCGCTTCCGCCAGTTCCACCAGCTCGACGCCGAAATCATCGGCGCGGCCGAACCGGGCGCGGACGTGGAACTGCTGGTCATGGCCGATCAGCTATTGAAGGAACTGGGCATCGCCGACGGCGTGACCCTCACCCTCAACACGCTGGGCGACGGGCCGAGCCGCGACGCCTGGCGCGCGGCGCTGATCGCCCATTTCGAGGCGCATCGCGACCAGTTGTCGGAAGACAGCGTGGAACGGCTGGCGAAGAACCCGCTCCGTATCCTCGACAGCAAAGACCCGCGCGACCGCCCGGTCGCCGACAGCGCGCCGGACATCGACGCCTATCTAACCGACGAAGCGCGCAGTTTCTTCGAAAAGGTGACGGCGGGCCTGGATGCCGCAGGCGTGGCCTGGGAACGCAACGCCCGCCTGGTCCGCGGCCTCGACTATTATCGCCACACCGCGTTTGAGTTCGTCACCGACCGCCTGGGCGCGCAGGGCACCGTGCTGGGCGGCGGGCGCTATGATGGGCTGATTGAAAATCTGGGCGGCCCCGCGACCCCGGCGGTCGGCTGGGCGGCCGGGATCGAGCGGCTGGCGATGCTGGTGGACATGCCTGAGAAAGAACGCCTCGGCGTTATCATCGCGGTCGAGGACGATCTTGCCTTGCCCGATGCGCAGCGGCTTATCGCCAAGCTCCGCCGCCGACACATATCTGCGGATATGATCGCAACCGGCTCACCAAGAAAGCGTTATGATAAAGCCACGAAGATTGACGCATTTGTTTTGCTGTCGATCCAGTGGAGAGACGATAAGTCTTTCGTCAAGCCGCCCGTATCTGCAATACCAAATGAAATGCTCGATAGGGTTTCCTCTATTTTAGACGAAGCGGACGCTATTGCCTGATGCCGACCTCAGTCAATCGCGCACCCCTCCCTCCGTTCGCCCTGAGCCAGTCGAAGGGTTTTTCTTCTTTCGTCAGGGAAGGAAAGGGCTTCGACAGGCTCAGCCCGAACGGGTTTGAGGTAGGTGCCTGATGCACATCTCCCCCGAACGCATCGCGCAGATCGAGGCGCGCCGGGACGAGGTGCAGGCGTCGATGACGCGCGCCGACCTCGCGCCCGATGCGTTTGTGAAATTGTCGAAGGAATATGCGGAGATCGAGCCGGTCGCCCGCGCCGCGCATGAAGTGCGCCGCCTGCGGCAGGAACTCGCCGCGCTCGATTATATGGCGGGCGGGGTGGATGCCGATGCCGACCCCCTCATGCGCGAAATGGCGCAGGAGGAAATGCAGCTGCTCAAGAGCCAGCTTCCGCAAGCCGAACGCGCGCTGGCGCTGCAACTCCTGCCCCGCGACGCGGCCGACGCCCGCCCCGCCATGATCGAAATCCGCGCCGGCACTGGCGGCGACGAAGCCGCGTTGTTCGCAGGCGACCTGTTTCGCATGTACCAACGCTATGCCGACACCCAGGGTTGGAAGATGGAGATGCTCTCCGCCAATGCGTCCGAACAGGGCGGGTTCAAGGAAGTCGTCGCCAGCATCAACGGCGTCGGCGTCTTCGCCAAGCTGAAGTTCGAAAGCGGCGTCCATCGCGTCCAGCGCGTCCCCGCGACCGAAAGCGGCGGGCGTATCCACACGTCGGCGGCGACCGTCGCGATCCTGCCGGAACCGGAGGAAGTGGACGTCCAGATTGCCGACGGCGACCTCAAGATCGACATCTACCGGGCGAGCGGCGCAGGCGGCCAGCATGTCAACACCACCGATTCGGCCGTGCGCATCACCCATTTGCCGACCGGCACCGTCGTCATCCAGCAGGACGAACGGTCGCAGCACAAGAATAAGGCAAAAGCGATGCAGGTGTTGCGCGCCCGCCTCTACGAAGCCGAACGCGAACGCACCCACAGCGAACAGGCCGGCGCGCGCAAGGCGATGGTCGGATCGGGCGACCGCTCCGAACGCATCCGCACCTATAATTTCCCCCAAGGCCGCGTCACCGACCACCGCATCAACCTGACCCTGCACCGCCTGCCCGAAATCCTCGAAGGGCCGGGCCTGTCCGACGTCATCGACGCCTTGGTCGCGGAAGATGAAGCCGCGCGCCTCGCCCAGTTGGACGGGGTGAGTTGATCCTTTCGCCCGCATGACGATCGAGGTCGTCCCCGACGCGCTACGCGCTGCAACTGTCCAACTCGCCGTCTCCAGCGACACGCCGCGCCTCGACGCCGAACTGCTGATGGCTCATGCACTGGGCCTGTCGCGTAACGACATGCTGCTGCGTCAGCGCGACCTGACCGTGCCCGAAAGCTTCGCCGCGCTGTTGGAACGTCGCCTATCAGGCGATCCGATCGCCCATATCAGCGGTTCCCGCGATTTCTGGACGATCACCCTCGCCGTCACGCCTGATACGCTGATTCCCCGCCCGGACAGCGAAACGCTGATCGAGGCGGCGGTCGATCATTTCGCAACCCACGCCCCCGCCGCCATCCTCGACCTCGGCACCGGCTCCGGCGCGCTGCTGCTGGCGGCGCTGGCGGAGTGGCCGACCGCACAGGGCCTGGGCATAGACGCCTCCGCCCCCGCGCTCGCCGTGGCGCAGGGCAATGCGGCGCGGCTGGGCATGGCCGACCGCGCGCGCTTCAGCTTCGGCGACTGGGCGCTGGGCGTCGAAGGCCCATTCGACCTGCTGCTCATCAATCCGCCCTATATAATCGCCGACCTGCCGCTGTCCGGCGACGTGCTGCGCGAACCGGCCAGCGCGCTGTTCGCGGGCGCGGACGGCCTCGACGATTATCGCCGCATCGCGCCCGACCTGCCCCGGCTGATCGCGCCGGGCGGCATGGCCGCGATCGAGATCGGCTATGATCAGGCCGCCAGTGTCACCGCGCTGCTGCACGCAAAGGGGCTGGCAGTCGCCCTGCGCCGTGACCTGGCCGGGCATGACCGCTGCCTGATTGCGACAAACCCAGGTTAGAAATAACCGATTTGCCGACATCCGAGCGAAAATTGCTTGGTTTATGGCGCGAAAGCCACTACATCGACCTTAGGGACGGCTCTATCTTGTGACATGGTCGGTTAGATCGTTGATAGAAAAGGCCGTTTTCTTAGCTCCTTATAGTCATGACGGCGCATGCTGCGCATCGCCGCTGGCAGTCGGGGTGGTGATCCGGAAAGGATCATGCCGTGGCGGAGCCGTATCCGGCCTGAAGGACAGGCCGTGCTTGGGGATGGCGACTGAACAGTGTTTTCAGCCAATGATGTCATAGCGAACGCAAGGATCATATCTTGATCAACAACCGGCAGGCCGGCCGCCGCAATCGCGGCCGGAACAATAATAACAACGGACGTCCCAGCGGCAATAATCGGGGCGGTGGCGACAACGGTAACCGTATCGACAATCGCGCTCGCGGCAATGCGACCCAGCTTCTTGAGAAATACAGGAATATGGCGCGCGATGCCCAGATGGCCGGCGACCGAGTGAATGCCGAATATTATCTGCAATTCGCCGATCATTATTTCCGCGTGCTCGCCGACAATCGCGCCCGTCAGGACGAGCAGAACCCCCGGCAGCGCACCCGCGACGATGGTTTCGATCAGGATGGCGATGATTTCGACGGCGGCTATGACGGCGTCGACGATTTCCGCACCGATCAGCAGCACGCCTATGACCGCACCCCGCGTGAACAGGCGCCCCGCGAGCAGAACCAGCGCGACCAGAACGGTCGCGATCATGGCAATCGCGATCAGGGCCAGCGTGAGCAAGGCAATCGCGACCAAGGCAACCGGGACCAGAGCCAGCGTGAGCAGGGCAATCGCGACCAGCAGGCTCCGCGCGAGCAGCAGGATCGCCGGCCGGAGCGTCAGGACGACAATCGTGAAGCCCGCGAGCCGCGCGACAACCGCGAATATCGCGAACCCCGCGACAATCGCGAGCCGCGTGAAAACCGCGAACCCCGCGCCGGCAATGTCCGCCGCGACCGTCCCCGTCGCGATCGCTTCGATGGCGATGCGCCGGTGCAGCAGGAAATGGGTGTAGAGGGTCCGACGGGCAATCCCGCCACGGAAGCCCAGCGCCAGCCGGAAATAGCCCGCCAGCCCGTCGCCCGTAACGCGACCGTGGCCGCGACGCCCGAAGCGGCCGCGCCGGAAGCCGAAGCCCCGCGCCCCCGTCGCGGTCGCCCGCGCAAGGTCGTGGCGGAAGCGGACACGCACGAAGGTCTGGACCTGGCGGTACTGCCGCCCTCCATCGCCCGCGCTGACAATGACGCCGAAGCGGCCGAGGACGCGCCCAAGAAGCGCACCCGTCGCGTCCGTCCGGCGACCGAAGCCGCCGAATAAGCGGTCGATAGCGAAAAAATCAGGGGACGGCGCCGCAACGCGCCGTCCCCTTTTTCATGTCTCCGTCTTTTCTCTCCGCTACCGACAAGCCTGCTTTGCAACCCCGGCGCGATCCGGCACAAGGCGCTTATAGATGGCGCATATCTGGAGAGATGCCGATGAGAGCCGCGCACCTGCTGCCCCTGATGCTGACCGCCCTTCCCCTGTCGGCGCTGGCGCAAAGCGCGGCCGATCCCACCGGCGCTACCGCGCAGGGCGATGTTGCCGTCACCATCTATAATGATGGTCAGTCGCTGGTGCAGGACGACCGGCAACTGGCCATGACGGCGGGCCGCAATCGCATCGAGTTTCCCGATGTATCAGCACGCATCCGCCCCGAAACGGTCAACCTGTCCGGTCCCGGCCTGGCCATTATCGAACAGAATTTCGATTATGACCTCCTTTCCCCCGACAAGCTGATGGACAAGGCGGTGGGGCAGGAGGTGACGCTGCTGCGCACCAACCCGGCGACCGGCGCGGAAACCCGCGAACGGGCAAAAATTCTCGCGGCCAATGGCGGCATTGTCCTCCAGATCGGCAGCCGGATCGAAGTGCTGCGCGACGACGGCCTGCCGGTCCGCGTCATCTTCGACCGGGTGCCGCCCAATCTGCGCGCCCGCCCGACCTTGTCGGTCACGGTGCAGGCGGATCGCGGCGGCACGGTGCCCGCGCGCCTCTCCTACCTCACCCCTAATCTGGGCTGGACCGCCGACTATGTCGCGCTGTTCGATGCGGCCAGGCAAGCGATGGACATGCAGGGCTGGGTCACGCTCACCAACAATACCGGCACCACCTTCACTGATGCGAAGACGATATTGGTCGCGGGCAACCCGGCCAATGGCGGCGGTCGCACCAACTGGTGGCCGGGTTCAACTGGGGCGGGCAGCGGCGCCATCGACCAGGCCGGGACGGAAAGCGGCCCGCGCGAGCGGCTGGGTGACTATTATCTCTATCCATTGGCCGCCCGCACCACGATCGCCAATGCGCAGCAGAAGCAAGTCAGCTTCCTCGACGTGAAGGGCGCGCCGGCCCGCGCGACCTATGAATATGTCAATGGCTGGCTCGGCAGCGCGGCCGAACCGGTCAGCGCGTCGAGCGTGCTCAAATTCTCGACGTCGAAGGAAGGGGGCCTGGGCGATCAACTCCCCGCCGGCACGATCCGCGTTTATATGCGCGACGCGCGCGGGAACCCGCAATTCATCGGCGAAAACAGCATCGACCATACGCCCATGGGTTCTTCCATGGCGCTGCGCACCGGTGAGGCGTTCGACGTCAAGGTGCGACCGACGGTAGAACAGCGCACGCGCAAGGGCAGCGCGCGCTGGGAAACGAAGATGCGCTACACGCTCACCAACGCCCGGCCCGAAGCGGTGACGATCGACCTGGCGCAGCAGGGCCTATGGGGCGACACCCGCGTCGTCGCGCAAAGCCTGGAGGGCCAGATCATAGAAGGACGGCGCATCTCCGCTGACCGGATGGAATGGAGCGTACCGGTGCCCGCGAACGGCACGGTCGACCTCGGCGTCACCTTCGACTCGCGTTATTGATCGGCGCGCCATGCTGGCTCGATCAAGATACCGTGCTCCTGCGCAGGCAGGAGCCCAGTTGCAACGTCGGAACTGGTTTCCCGCCTTCGCGGGAACACGGTCTTTTTTGATGCTGTTGTTGTGGGCTGTTGCTGCGCCGACGCAGGCAGACACCGTCCTCTCCGCCAAAGCCGATTCGGTCGCGGTCACCGTATATCGCGCGCCCTTTCGCGCCAAGGGGCCGATCGACCGCAACTGGCCGGGCGGCTATGCGCTCATCACCGAAAGCCGCACCGTCGATCTCCCACAGGGCGAATCGGTCGTGCGGTTCGAAGGGGTGGCCGAAGGGCTGATGCCCGAAACCGCCATCCTGTCCGGTATGCCGCGCGGCGTGCGGGAAAAGAACAGGGACGCCCGGCTGCTGTCGCCCGCCGGCCTGGTCGACGCCTATCTCAAACGCAGCGTCACCCTGCGCCGCACCGATCGCAAGACCGGCAAGGTGACGCAGCAGGACGCGATCATCAGCGCCGGGCCAACCGGCGGCGTCATCCTGAAGACCGCGCAGGGCTATGAGGCGCTGGGGTGCAGCGGCCTGCCTGAACGGATGCTCTATCCGCAGAAACCTGCCGACCTGTCCGCCCGCCCGACGCTGTCGGTGATCGCCAGCAGCGACCGTCCCACCCGCGCGACGCTGCAACTCACCTATCTGGCCGAAGGATTCGACTGGGCGGCCAATTATGTCGCGGACATGGCCGATGACGGCGCGACGCTCGACCTCATGGCCTGGCTGACAGTCGCCAATGGCGGCGTCACCGGCTTCCCCGACGCGCAATTGAGCGTCATCGCGGGCCAGCCCAACAAGCAGGCGCGCAGGGCACAACTGCGCCCAACCGGCGGCCCGCTGCGCCTGACCTGCTGGCCGACGGACGTCACTAGCACCCATCCACGCTGGGATCTGTTCCCGGTGCAGGCGCCCGAAGCCGCGATGATGATGGAGGGCGCGCAGGACATCGTGGTCACCTCAATGCGCCGCACCGAACGGGTCGCCATGGCCGCTCCCGCAC